>JALJPK010000043.1 GCA_022968985.1 Pseudomonadales bacterium
CCTGCTGGGAAGCCAAATGCAACTTCGAACCCAACACCGGCTAAAGCAATGGTGATAACGCCCATAGCGGGTATTGTTGATCCTGGTGGAAATTGCGCTATAAAATCAGAACTTCCAATAGAGGGTGTTGGACCGTCACCAAATTTCCCAGGAAGATAGGCATAATCATCATCGTCTGAAATGTAATAATTGTCCAGGCTAATGGGGAATGCAGTAGGATTGACAATTTCTATGAATTCACTTTCAGTTGGCGTTACCAAAACCTCGCACAATAATAAATGATCGTCTGTGGCGAAAGCCGATTTAGAAAATAGACTAAGCAGAAATAATAGGCACAGGTACAAGTTCTTTTGTGATTTCATGGGACAATCTCAGTTATTAAATTTGGGCTGCCAACAAGTTTGTGGTGGCAAAAAAGGAGGGTAATTGGATGATCAGCAACACGGATCTGTGCCAGCTAAAATCTGTTATACGGTCCCTCGATGATTTTTTGTTCCGTTTTTTTCTGGGTTTAATTAAAAATATTGTATATATTTTTATGTTGTCAAAATATCTCATTGACAACCAACTTGCATCAGAAAAAAAGGGGTGCTCTACCGATACAGGGGCAAAATTATATCAGTTAAAGGTGAATGATTAAAAGTGTAATCAAACCAAAATATTCCCCCTCCAATTATCAGCGTAATATTAACTGCTAGCACATCTTGTTTTACAATCGCTTCAAGTAAGCTAAATAGTGTAAACTGCCCGCTTCAATACTATGTATTTATTTAAAAGGGTTAAGCTAGTGCATGCAGCAGAATTTAAAACATTAAGAGAAGCGTTAGGGCTTTCAATTTCAACATTGGTTAAAGTCATCGACGTAGATGAACGCACTATACGCAAGTGGGAGTCAGGCAAAAAGAAATTACCCCAAGGTGTGATTGATTCATTAGTAGATGTAGACACATTGGTAAACAAAACAGTCGAAGCACTTTTTGAAACATTTAAACAATCAGCTGAAAACAGCGTTGTATTATATCGGTTCATAGAAGAGGAAGACTTATTAACTACCTATCCAGAATTTGAAGGTCTTCCAATGATGACTTACGGCGTGGTTTTACAACGCTTAAAACTTAAATTGAATGCGCTGGATGTATCCGTAAGCATTGAATATTATAAAGATTAGACTATAGATTTAGGAGTTTTGGGATTTAGGTTTGAAGGGTGGAAATTCTAATCTCTTATCTCATTATATTCGTTGCCTATAAGGACATAGGCAAAACACATAACGTTCAAACTTGCGAAAATCTATCTATTTTATTTCACTTAATTATCCACTATTTTAAATACAAACTTATAAGTCACTACTATTTATAAGTCACTACTAGTAGTCAAAGAATTAAAACAGTATTCAAAGAAATACATCTTTGAAATTTGGTAAAGATCTTAAGAGCATCGGTTTTTTGGAGATAACATTAATGAGTTACTGTTTGATCAATTTTTAGCAGAGGTTTTGCCTTATGCTCTGAATACTTCATTAGACTTATCCACTATTACAAATGATGGCACGGCCAAAACTATGAGAATTATTGGTGACTATGGCGTAATCACACCCTGTTCATCAAGCATAGGTAAAGTTTTAGATCTAAAAATAAATTGGTGATTGTTGACCCAACTTTTAAAAAATATAGATAAAACTAGTTAACATTAAAACTAATTAAAGGCAGGATATCAATTTAATACTTAACAGAATAACTAAGACAGCTAAAAAACAAACTCACTTCTCAAAACTAAAACTTAAAACAAACCAGCACATAATTAAGCTCAACTATTCTATTGATTTTAAAGGGTGTTACGTTATATTGTCCCTATACAGAAACCCACCTCTTTAATAAATTCCAAACCTTACTCTTTTAGTTAATTGCAATTAACTGATATTAAATAATAAGAACTTAAACAATCAATTAAGTCACTGACGGAAAAAATATGACCTACCAAAGTAAAATTTACCTAAATGCTGAATCCAACCCAACCGTTAAATATTCTGACAGTACAAAAAAAAATATAGCGGTTTGTTTTTCTGGAGGGGGCTCAAGAGCACTCACCTGTGCTTGGGGCCAAATGCTTGGATTAAGTACAAATAAAATTTTTAATAATGCTCGTTATATTTCATCGGTATCGGGTGGAACCTGGGCCACCGCTATTTATTCCTTTTTACCTGCAACTATCACAGACGAGCAATTATTGGGAACATATTATAAACCTGAAAATTTATCGTTAAAAGAAGGCAACAATCTATTAAATGTCAACCATCTAAAAGATAAAAGCCTAGGTAAAGCACCGGAAGGCATGAAACTTGATACACTTATCCTTAAAGCTGGAGTATTTTTATCTACGCATAAGCCTGAGCAACATCAATGGCTTTGGGCATATTTAGTAGGGGAACTCATTCTTGAACCTTTTGGACTGCGCTCAGAAGGTTCAACTAAGTGGACATCTAAAAAATATTTTTCTTTATCTAAAGAGCATTTGACTTCACTTAAAGTTGATTCTCAGAAAACTGATTCAGCAAAAATTGATACACCAAATCCTGATGATTTTTATTTTGTACGTGATAAGCGCCCTTTCCATATTATGAATAACAATATAATGATCAAGCTGGGTAAATCTGAAGGATTAAAATCGAATATTATATTATTACCCAATCAAGTCACTCCTGTTGCGGGTGGAGTAAAAGGTGAATCTCCAGATGGTAGTATTAATGGTGGTGGTGTGGTTGAGTCTTACAGTGTCAGTTCAACACTCAAACAACCCTCAGCCATATCAAACCCGGTAAAGGTTGAAATCAATCAACCATATTCGTTAATTGATATTGTTAGTACATCGAGTGCTTTTTTTGCAGAAACTATTGCTAGATATGTAAAATCAAAATTAGAAGACGACAAGACTAAACAAGCATTTATCGAACAGATTAAACAACAACTTCGTCCAAAACATAAAGGGCACTTTTTTAAAAAAACTAAAGGTTATTTCTCGGGTGGATTAAAAAATATTATTTCATTTATTAAAAAATATTTAGAAAAAAAATTACTAATCAAGGCTGGTAAATTTGGATCGATTGTTCCCATTTATAATTATTGGCCGTTAACAACAGACAGTAAAAATAAAGCCATGCAATTTACCGATGGGGGCTCTTTAGATAATACAGGTATTATTGGTATGCTTGCCCAAACGGAGTTAGGTGAAGGCAAAAACGACGCTATCAAACTTGTAGTGTTTGATAATACAGAAAGACCTTTACAAAAAGAGGGGGCTGTTATTATTGCAGCTGATCAAATGGCGGCATTATTTGGTATTGAATTTAATAATAAATCCAAAATTAAATTTAAGCCATTTACAGAAAATCAAAAAAAATATCAAACAGACGAATTTTCGGCAAACAGTTTAATCACTGTTTTTGATAATACAATTTCAAAAAACTCTACAAAAACTCCGTTTAATGAATTGGTTGAAGGGGTTTATGCCGCAAGCTGTGCTGCAAATTCAACTACATCCATTGATGATTCGAAAATTTGTAGTGATCCCGCTTTTTATCAAATGAAATTAACCACTGTACAAAATGATTTGACTGGGATATCTGCAGGTAGAGAAGTTGAAATTTTATACATTCAAAATACTAAAATATTGAATTGGCAAAATAAAATTGGTGATACAAAATTAAAAAATGAAATTATTAAAGGTCAAAAAGAGGCAGGTAACAAACTAGATCCGAATAGAGCTTTTGATAATTTCCCTTATTATAATACTGAATTTAAAATTGGCCTAACAGCCAAAGAATCGAATATGTTATCTCAAATGTGGGCCTGGGCATTAGCTGATGAAAAAAGTCCATTAAGCAAAAAAATTAAGACTTTCATGCAATAATTAATATTAGATAAAAAACAAAAAGTGAACAAAGAGTAAAAAACATTACACTTTGTTCACCTATGCAAATCCTAGTTAATCTAAGCATATTCAAAGCATTGTTAAACTAAGCGTTATCAACCAACCAAACCTTTAAAGGTTCCCAATACATTTTATTCCAACCCTCATCTAAATGCTCAACCCCACCTTCAGGAATACCTGTTTGCTCTAAAGTGATCACACAATTACCCTTTTTTTCAGAGAAGGTTAATTTCACTACAGAGTAATTTCCATTTGGCCAATTTGCAGGGCGCCAAGCTTGAACAATTAACTCATCTTTAATTACTTCAATATTACAACCTTCAATTTTATTATCGTGCACACTGAATCGATCTCCTTGCTCTGCTGTGATAACCGCAGTTGCATCAGTAAATTTGCTGTGTTGTTCAGCGTTTGTATAAGCTTCAAATACTGTTGATTTTGGCGCGTTAAACGTAATTTCTTGATGTAATGTAGTGCTCATGATTATTTTCCTAATTGATGTAGATTATTATTAAGGTTATGTTGAATGAATCAGTATAGATAGTTAACCAATTGATTTCGTTATTACAACATAGTCGGCTTTTATTTAATGGCTATTTTTGAAAACTATGTTGTTGAAGTGCTAACAGTTTGAATACATTAACTTTTTCATGTTTTTGAGTCGCCAACGCGCGAAACCAACCTAAATAATTGGCAAGATATTTGGTGGCTGTGCCATGAAAGCGTCGATGCCAGTTTTTGAGCCGACTGTGATACGCATTTACTGTGTTTATATGAAAGGTTTTATCTATCACCTGATGCCCTGATAGCACTTTATGCAATATATGCCGCTCATTACACAGCTGGTTATAAGCATTTTGATCGTCGGTGCATAATACACAATCTTGGCTTAAATGCCCTTGTAGTTTATTTTGAATTTCCTGACTGCTGACTTGAGTTAAAATAAAATCCATTTCGTGATGGCTACGGTCAACTGCTACAAGCACTGGCGTCCATTCTTGTTTATTTAGGCTCGCGGATTTGGCTTTTGTGCCACGTTTTCTAGGTGCTCTGTTTAGTTTTAGACTGCCTTTTTCTGATACTCTAAAATACGTTTCGTCAGCCTCTACAATGCCTTTAAGTTGATCAGCTTGGTCTAAACTCGCCATTTTTAAGAATCTGTGGCGCCAATTAAAAGACGTGGTTAGGTTAATTTTACACGTTTTAGCACAAACTTCTAATGTTTGGCTTTGACACATAGATTGTAAATAATCGAGCCACTTTTCAGGTTTATGCAGCCTAAAAAATGCAGTGCCACGTGTACAAACAAAGGTTTTTAGGCAACTTTTACAACGATATCTTGGGCGATTATTGGCGCTTCCAAAATGGATTATTTTCTCAGATTTACAATGAGGGCATTGGGGATGTTCGTCTAATTCTTTTTGCAAATTAGTAAAAATCACATTGGATTGAATAATAGTTACTTTCAACTGGGTTTGAAGGGTTTTGTATTGATCTTTTGTGAGTTTATGTAAATTATTTAAGAATTTTATAAATTGAAGAGACTTCATTTTAAAAACCTTTACTACTGATTCTTAATAAGAATAGATTAAGAAAATTTAGTTTCAAGTTAACAACATAGTTTTCAAAAATAGCCATTTTAATTTATAGTTATCACACATCACTTATCATTCATCAAAACTTTAAATACGTTTACTCACAATTGCCAACCATGGTTGCTGCTCTATTGGCAAACCTTCTGGGCGGTAATAATGATTTAATACATTAAAACCGGCCAAGCTTAAACAAGCACTCGCCTCTTCAAACTCCATAAAATTACCATAACGACCATTTGAAATCCCTTCACTATTACCACGTGGATTCGAACTAAACAAAATCCCACCGGGTTTTAAACTGCAGTGAAGCGCACTTAATACTTGTGATAACTTTTGTTTGGGTACATGAAACAAAGAAGCATTAGCAAAAATCGCATCAAATTTGGCTTCTTCTAAGTTTAAATCCAAAAACGACTGACACAAAATTTCACAACCCGTGTGTTTACGCGCCATTTCACAAAATTCAAAACTGCCATCAAGCCCAATAGGTTTATGCCCCAACGATTTAAAATAACTCACATCACGACCTGGACCACAACCAAAATCTAAAATATGTAAAGAAGCACTTTCATCGAATTGAGCCAGCAAAGCAGCATAGTTTTGTGACACATCATGATCTTTAGTTCCATTCCAAAAAGACGTGGCGCTATTGTTATAGTGACTTAAAGTAGTCTGCTCGACCAACTTAAGCTGTTCTTCTGATAACGTTGAATTTGGTAAAGTGGGTTTTTCCGCCATTATTTAGTCCTTTTTTTCAATATTAATTGAAATATTTTTAGTCGAACCCGCAAACCATTTTTGAATGTAAATAGAACCTACAATCGGTGCTTTTCCTTCTTCTTGAACTTCTTTATAACGGATGCTGTTTTTAGTTTCTTTTTCGAATTCGAAATTTACAGTTACTGTTGCCATTGTTTTTTCCTATTAAAATTTAAAAATATTCAGTTAATTTAAAAGCGATCAAACTTGTTAATAAATAATGTAATTATTGAACACAAGTGTGACAGTTGATATTACGCTCAAATTTGTGAAATTTAAAACAAAAAAATTGAGTTAATACATCTCGATAATGATTTTTTGAATGCTGCAAAACCAAAATTTGACTTGATCTATTTTTGATCTGAGTTGAATAGTTACAAACAGTTAAAACTACAACAATAATTCATATCATAACCAATAATAATTAAACTTCCACTTGTACCTTAAACTCTCCAGCTATTAATACATTGAATGATTGCGTTTACAGTAACCACCCCTGCTTTATTATCACCTTTGGTCCGAATTAACACATTTAGACCAAGGGCGGTGGTCACTAAAAATTCAGCGCATTGTGCACAATCGATATCGGCTTTTAATATTTTGTTTTTTTGATCACGTAATAAAGCTTCTAAAAAGGAGTCTTGCATACCCTTAAAAAAATCATCTAACAAACTTTGAATAACAGAGTTTTCGATATTAGCTTCGCTAAGTGTATTAACCGCCAAACAACCATATTGAGTTTCTTTGGGTTGCTGATTTAATACCCGTTGTTGAAACAAATCAATAATATTTTGACTGCTGCCTTTAGCTATATCGTTAAAACTGAAGGTTTGCGCCATTTGTATATAAGACTTTAATGCTTCAATAAATAAACCGTCTTTCCCACCAAAATCGGTTTGTAGCATAAAACGATTAATAGAGGTCACTTCTTCCAGTTTACGTACACTCAACCCATGGTATCCATATTGCCAAAACGCCATTTGAGCATTTATGGTAGCCTGCTCTATGCTTATTTTTTTTGCTCTTGCCATGATAAAACCCACGTTTTGTTATTAATCTAATAACAGTAAAATAACATATTCTAAGGAATTAGTCATTATTCTAGACGACTGTCTTGATTTAATCTAGTCAGTCGTCTAGTATTGATAAAATAAATATTACTAAGGTGTAAACCAACATGAAAACTATATTAATTACTGGTGCAAATTCTGGCCTTGGCAAAGAAAGCGCCCGCCAATTTTCTAAACAAGAAGGGGTGAAAACTATTTATTTGGCTTGCAGAAACCAAGACAAAGCCAATCAAGCAAAACTTGAACTTGAACAATCAACGGGTAAAACAATATTCAAAGTTCTGAATTTAGATGTATCAGACCCAATATCGGCACGAAACTTAGTTAACAATTTAGAAGAGCCGATTAATGTATTAATAATGAACGCAGGTGGTATGGGGGGTAAACAATCTGGATTATTAAATACAAATAACGTAACTAATATTTTTGCGCAAAACATATTAGGCCATGCCGTTTTGGTAGACGAATTGGTTAAAGCCAATAAGTTATTAGACGTAGCCATGTATGCAGGCAGTGAAGCTGCACGTGGGGTTAAAAAAATGAAGATGGCTAGACCAAAATTAAAAAACAATTCTGTAGACGAATTTATAAGTGTGGCTAATGGTTCGTTTTTTAACGGTCAAACTGATCCCATGAAAACCTATGGCACAGTTAAATACATGGGTAATTTATGGATGTCATCCCTTGCACGAAAACACCCTCACATTCGTTTTGTAACCATGAGCCCGGGTGCAACAAGTGGCACTAACGTGATGAATGACTTGAGCCCTGTTATGCGATTTATGTTTAAATACGTTTTAATGGACCTGATGACTTTTCTTGGCCAAATGCACAAGGTGGAAGTAGGTGCAAAAAGATACGTAGATGCAATTTATGATAAACAATTTAAGTCAGGTTTTTTTTATGCAAGTAAAGAGTCAAGCATGACAGGTAAATTAGTGGATCAAGGCAGCATTTTTAGTGATATTAATGATCATACAATTCAAGATAATGTTTACCAAGCAATTCATAAGTTGATTGATTCAATAAATATTTCCAAATAATTTTAATAATAAATTAATTCTAGTTAATAAAAAAGGCCGATATTATTGAATATAATATCGGCCTTTTTGGATTAATATTAAATATATTAATTCAATCATTAATAAACTTAAAAACTTAAATAACTAATGCACCTTGAATATCGGCTACAGTAATTGTTACTGTAGAGCCCGAATTAAAATTTAAATAATCAGCTTCAATACCGTCTGAAAAAATCACTCCATTTTCTGGCATAGCCGACTCAATAACCAATGGACTCTTTTCGTCAATTTTTCCAAAGGTAAGTGTCGTTCCTGTCGATTGACTAGGAAAAGGTTCTCGAACACTAAACTGCAATCGTTTATCCTGCCAATTAAATCCAGCCGCTAACTGATTGTGTTTTTGTCCTGAAACTGACATTGCCCCTGTTATTATCGATTGTAACCAACCACTAGAACCAAAACCTGTTGAGATAATCACTCCAGAGGATGATTGTAGTTCTTCCTCACCCTGCCAAATCAATTTATAACGTGCTGAAGTATGTGATTTAGGGCCAACAAATATATCATTGACCGCTAACATGGTTTGTCCGTCATTGGTTTGTGCTTTGGCAAAAGTAATTAATTTTTGTTGACGTTTTTGGGCCAAAGTATCTTTAACAACGTTGAGTAAATCAGCCATTTCAAAAGGTAATAATTTACCGTCAAAACGTTGTGGATCTGGGTTGATAGCAATTAACGCTTGGCCATTAAGGTATTTTAACGTATTTGCTACTAAACCATCTTGACCAATAACAACAACTACGTCTTGTGTCGAAAACTGGTAATTAGGTAAAAAATCACGATCCAAAGCTTGAAACCGAGCTAGAGGTTTGAGTATTCTCTCTGCTTGTTGTAGACAACTCTTATAAGTGTCGTGCTCAACTAAATAGTCCATTGCATCAATATTATTGTGCTCTAAATAAAACTTGGCTTGTGGCCAGGTATTAAATTTTTCGACCAACTCTTGCAAACGCGTTTTTCGACTCACTAATATAAAGCGCTTATCACTGTGTGTTTCACGTATAAGGCTACTCATTATTTTCGTACTTTTTTAGAGATCTGGCTAAATAAATCCGGACCAATATTGAGTTCACCAATTTTATCTGCATTTTGTGCTAACGTGTCAAAAGCCATCGCTATTAATTGATCAGGCGCCATATTAGCCAATGACATTGCCTTTAAATTCTCAACTGGCAACTCTTTAAATGCTTTCATACGACTTTGAATAGCGTAGGCTTCTGCATCGGATTCCAGTTGTTTGTTTTGTGCATTTAACTCAACCAAACGTTTACGCTGAGTTTGTGCATCCACTTCTGCTTGAATACGCTCTTGAGTAGTAAGTGCTTCTTCACGTAATAGATTACGTTCGTTATCTAACCGAGACTCGGCAATTTCCTGCTCTTTTTGTTGAACTTCAAGTTCTGTTTGTAATTCAGCATCTTTAATTGTACGTTCTTGCTCAACTGCAAATTTACGCCGTGAATAAATAGCATCATCCGCTTCTTTTAATATATTTTCACGAGCATGTGCTTCAAGTGCCCTAGAAGTTTCTGGTGTAGGTGTAATAGCACTGATTGCAATATCAATTACACTAACACCTAAATTTGAAAGAATAGGACTCTCAAGTAAAGTCTTGCGCATAAAGCTAACTAACTCTTGGTTTAATTGAAGAGCATCACGTAATTTTGTACGTTGAATTTCTCCCTGTACCAATGTTTGTACACTTCGTACAACCCGATCATTTAATTTTAATGGATCATCACTGACATAACTTGCATCACTGTCTTTAACATTAAAATTCAAAGTTTGTGCTGCTTTCTGCGGTTCAATGATCTGAAACGTAATTTGCCCTTGCACTTTTACAGCCTGAAAATCCGCCGTTTGTAGGCTGAAAATAAACGGGGCTTCCAAGGCATTAATTGGAATTTGTGCAATCGAAGTAACCGCTGTATTATAAAAAAATGATAAACCAGAACCCTTGCGCCGCATTTTTCCATTTGCACTTGCGATCACATAAGTTGATGAATCGGCCTTGTAATATTTAATTCCAAACATTATTTTATTTCCTCTTAAAAAAATAATTAATTTAAAAAACTAATTGCTAAATACAATATCGGTTCTAAGTACATATTTATAACCCGAAATTATTTCACAACCTTGATGTAATAACTTATGATCAAATAATAATGCTTTGCCTGTTTCAGGTTTTATATCTAAGCCGACACGAGAGAAGTTGGTAACCCCACCTTCAAACTCTTGGTTAAGATAGATCATTAATGTGAATAATGTTTTATGACCATTAACAATCTGGCTCCCATCTCTATGCAAGACAAATTTCTGACCTGTTGAATATTTGTAATAACGAAAATAGGGTGAAAGACCAATTGCACGGCGTTGTCTAAATAATGGTAAATTATACGATTGTAATTTAATCCATAATGCTTCTGCCATTTCATCATCGATTTTTAAAACACGATCATTAGTTCTAATATTGTCGACTACTTTTCGTTGTGTTTTATCAATTTGAATATCTGCTCGTGCATACCCTTTATTTTCACTATAATTAATTAAATCAATACATTGACTCTGATCCAAAAAACTAGGGATTTCATAGATATTTAAAGCACTTTTAATCAGTGATTTATTTTCATTCTCAAATAATGACATTTTCATCCCCTATTTTTACAATTAATACGGCGGTAGTAATCGCCTAAAACCATGCAATAAAACAACCGTTAAAAAAAACATATTTCTAAGCACTAATACCGGACCAAATAACCAAGGGCAACGCACCACTCGTTTTTGTTCTATTCGATCAAATAAACAGTTTGCTATTTTCTCAACATAAGTTGGATTACAAGGATAGTCACAAATGTTTTCCAACCATTGTTTATCGATGTCTTCTTTATTGATACCAGCACCAATCACCCCACCAATAATTGCTGCGGTTGTATCCGTGTCACCACCACAACGAATAGCACAACTAATCGCAGCTGAAAAATCTTTTTTATAGACGAAAAAAAGCGCTAAAATAAAAGGTAAAGTATGATAAATATATCCGCTCACACCTTTATCCAATTTCAAGCTAACAAGTAACTCTTTAATGCCTTGTTCACCTTTTGATTCAATTTTTTCTATTAAACCAACAAACTGCCAAAATTCATCGATACCTTGACCTTCTATATCTTTTAATAAAATATCCATAGACCGTTTAAAATCAGCAAATTTATAATTATTTTGACTACTCATATAGCTAATTTTCGCAATCGCTAATGCACCAATATATGCTTTCGGATCTGTATGAGTAATACGCGTACAAGTACTGACATATTTTTTAAGTAACTGATCATCGCCGCCATAAACAACACCCAAAATAGGTGCACGCATAGCAGGACCATTTCCTGCGCTATATACGCCGCTATTTCTAAAAGAAAAACCAGCACATAATTTGATTAACGCACGACCCGTTGCTAATCCCATACCTGCAGGTATACGCATAAACCACCAGCGTAAACCCCAACCCAGTGACCTACCAAAAGAGTCTGCACAAAGTGAATGACATAAACTGCGTGCAGTGATTAATGCATGTTCACTATCATCTGACACCATACCTTTACCTAATAATAATGACTGATTAAATAAGTGTCTTTTATTCCATTTAGCTATTCGTTGTGCACTTAAACCTTCATAAGGCAAACCTAGGGTATCTCCAACCATCAGTCCCAATAAGCTATTTGTAATTGCACTACGGTTAACTTGTATTGACATTTCACTCTCCGATTTGACTTAGTGTCTCAATAACACTAACATTAGTGGCATAACCACACTATGTCAACAGCGATTTATATATGAAACCAATAACAAGTGAAAAAGAATTTTTAAAAAACTATAATATCCACGACTTTGATGTGCCATTAACCTCAGTTGATATGAGCATATTCAGCATTATTGACGACGAATTACAGGTGCTGCTATTAAAAAGAAATGACTACCCAGCAAAAGGAAAATGGGCCTTACCGGGTGGATTTATTGACAAACAACAAGATTCAAATTTAGAAGATACAGCCAAACGTAAGTTGCTAGCCAAAACAGGTGTATCCACCCCTTATTTAGAGCAGGTTTCAACTTTTGGATCGAAACAACGTGACCCTCGTGGATGGTCTGTCACAATTGTGTATATGGCGTTAATTGCCGCAGATGATATTAAGCTAAGCACTGATGACAGCTCTGACGAGATCAAGTGGCAGCCGGTTTATCAATTATCAAATAAACCAGCGCTTGCTTTTGATCATAATGAAATCTTTAACCATTGTTACGAGCGATTAAAAAGTAAAGTGCAATATACCTCTTTACCGGTGAACCTATTACCCGAAGAATTTACACTTACAGAGCTGCAAACTACATTCGAAATTATTTTAGATATGCCTATAGAAAAAAAATCATTTCGTCGTCGTATCTTAGATGCACAGATATTAGAAGAAACTGGAAATTTACGCACAGGCAATAACCGCCCCGCCAAATTGTATAAAGCTAATAAATTAGGTAAGGATCATTTTTTTCAACGAAGTATTGAAGGACCAAGATAAAATTGGTTTCAGATTCGACAATGTCTCAATAAAACTATAAAAAATTCAATTTATAGATAAGGACAAAGAGATCAGCTTGTCGCCAATCACAATCACAATCACAATCACAATCACAATCACAAAAATAATATTATGCAATATTTGAGGTTGATGGGATAAATATAGATCTAAATTTATTTAATTTCGCTAATAAACTTTAATTTTTAATATCAAATTAATTTTTTAATTGAATATATAAAATATCTTAGGGTTTAATGTTTAGATTAAAATATAAAGACATCAAATATAATAAGTACTAGATAATCGTAACACCTATATTTTTTATGAATACCGTTTGATCTAACACGATTTGGTTGTCATACATCACACTTCATAGGTCCGTTAAAAGTACGAATTTTGTTAGTGTGTCAGCTGATCATTTTTTTTAAAGCGTTAATACCTTCATCCAATTCTCTGTACAGTGGTATTTTATATTTATTCGCCACCACTTCCACATTACCAACACGCCAAAACGTTTTTGGACATACAATTATTAGTTTTTTACTTTCAGCATGAAGCCCCAACTCTAACAGTGAGATTGGTGATTGGCTGTTAGGTGCAAAATATAGAAATATAACTGTTGATAATTCAAGCCCCGTCAACTCCCATTCAACCTGCTCTTTAAATTTAGGGTTTG
This sequence comes from Pseudomonadales bacterium, assembly GCA_022968985.1. Lineage (GTDB taxonomy): Bacteria > Pseudomonadota > Gammaproteobacteria > Pseudomonadales > Natronospirillaceae > Marinicellulosiphila. The sequence continues at coordinate 13,675 of JALJPK010000043.1, forward strand.
TAATTGATTGCTCCTAAGTTGAATCCCATTCGTCTCTTCGTGGGTTCAATATAAGAACATCTAAATTAGACAGCGCGCTTTCAACTTGGGATTGCCAATCAATACTTTGGCCATTATCAATGGTGCCTGCAAGAAAAACGGAGTTTTTACAATCTAGATTAACGCGCTGGAGTGGCTTAAATATTTGCGCTATAATAAACACCTTTATTTTGTCGGATCGTATTATTTAGAAAAAATAGTTTTAATTTAATATAGGTAAAAAATGTGTCAAAGACTGATTAGTTAAGACCTATTTCTTGATTAAAATGAATTAACTGATTACCTGTAAGTTTAAACAGTCAAACTTTATATTGTTCTGACTGATGACATCATTCCAATTATTGTATCGTTGAGCGGGTTCGTAACAAAAATTATTTGTATTATACGAGCCTTCTACTCCTGTTATTTTGAACATTGAATTCGTTGAAGCTGATTTCACACCATCATCCGTCACACGATCACCTACAAAAAAATCATTTCCAGGCCAAGAAACATGATCCCAAGCGACAACAGAATATAAATCAGAATTAGAAAATTCACCTTGCTTATCTTCGTATTGTTCAGGTTTGCAAAGTTGAGGTTTATTATGATTACCTTGTTGTAAGGGGCGAACTAAAAACGAAATATGATTTATCTCGATCCGTTCATTGTCACACTGATTATATGGATCAAAATATACCGCTTTAATATTGGTTAATTCACTATTATATTTTGATAATAACTTTAAAATAACCTGTTTTAGCTTACCCTCCAACAACCCTTTAAATTTTCCTGCGAACTGCCCACAACCTAAACCTGGAATAGTAACCAATGCTTGTTTATTTTTCTTGCTGGCATCATCATTTGCATATTTTAAAGCAGGTAACAATCTTCTCTCATAAAGATCAAACAAACAGGCATCGTCAATTCTGTCATTTTTTACAATTTCATGATAATCAACAGCAATTTCCCCACTGTCATTTCTAAGTAATGCTCCCGAGACAAATAACATCGAGCCTAAAAACGGTTTTGCATGATTTAATGGATTATTGTGTTTAGCATCATTAAACACGGTGACAGGCATAGAGATAACTACATCACCTAAGATTGACAACTCTATTTGGTTCCAATCAGAACCATCACCCATCACTTCTGATTCTGCAAATATTTGTGGTTTTTTCGTTTGTATTATTTTTTCAAGAAGCTGAACGTCTGATAAAGCAGTTAAATCTTCATCAATCAAACTCTTACTTAAATACGTTCCAGCTTCATATTCTCCAGAAAGTAATGATTGAAGATAAGTCGATACTTTTTCAAACGATTTTTCATGTAATAACACTGAATAATTTTTCATATCAACTTATCTCTCACAACCATTAAAGCAAACCCTAGTAAATTAGGCCCTTTCCAGTTATAAGGATTTTGTGAATTTATATTATCCGCAGCCAAACCAATTCCCCAAATATTATCGACGGGGCTCGCTTCAACTAATACTCTATCTTTTGTTTTTAACAAAAATTCTTTTAACTCTTTATTTTGAGAGAATTTAAGTACATTGGCATTAATAACAATTTCAAAACGATGTTGTAGCCAAATATCATTATCGAATTTTTTAATTTGACGGCCAAGTGCTTTTGCTGCTCCTGGATTTGTAGCTACGATTACTTTTTTGCTAATATCTTTGTCGCCAAATAACACTGCTTTTTGATACATCATATAATGTTCGGCAGTTTTAAAGCTTATACCATCTTCTTTAAATGACGATTCAAACCATTGACTAAAGCAAGCTTTTGTTACGTTGTCGTCTTTGTGTTTATGTCCCCAAAAAAATAAATATTTTGGCTGCCCACCTTTAGCTATATAATTTAATAATGATTTTATATCAATTATTTGCATTACTTTCTCTTTTTATAAATTAGTTTTGTCGCAGCTAGCTTACGACCTACATAGATTCAACCAACCATTAATATCAATTTTTTATCAAGTTCAGTTAAATAATGTAAACCATATTTAGGTTCATCTAAATCCTGAATTAAATTCGCTGGTAGGTTTAAATTATATTGTTCATAACAACTCGCCAACCCTACTGCAATTGCAGAGACACTGTCTGTGTCACCCCCTAAAGATACACACTTCTTCAATAAATTTTTTAAATCTTGTGAAGAAAATAGACAGCTAAATGCTGCACTCACTGTATTATGTGCATTCATGTCAACAGAGCCTGTCCATGAATAATTCCAATCGCCGTAACCTTGATCGATTAAAAATGACTTCAATTCTGTTAACGTGCCTTTTTTATATAAACCAAAGTGAGCAGCTAATGCAACGGCACAACTTGAGTTAATGCCTACTTCTGAGTTATGTGTCACTTTTGCTTGCTGAGTTGCTGCGTATATCAATGCTTCTAAATCTTTAATCACACCTAATGGCACCGCTCTCATTGCAGCACCATTTCGTTCACTGTTCGGGCGAATCACTTCAATCAACTCTTCAGCATTTTTAACATTTGAGAGTAATGTATAAAACCCTTTTGAATAGCCTTTTCTTGGGTCTCTTTGAAAACAATCAATGAATGCTTGTGCAATTTGCGTTTGAGTCCAAGTTGAATTGGATAAAAGTAACTGCGCAATTGCAATAGACATTTGTGTGTCATCAGTATATCTCCCAATAAACCCATATAAATCGTGTGGTTGATATTTTGATAAATCATTATATTGTTTGATCTTTTCTTCAGTAGAAAATTCAAACCCAGCCCCATACGCATCTGCTATTGCAATTTCTTTTAACATTTCAATTTTAACCTTTTTTTATTTAAAAATATTCCAAAAACTGAAATCAATCACAGTTCTAAAATCAGTTTATTTATCCAAAATACTTCGAATTGACATTAAAACTTCACCTAATAAATTTTTTCCTTTCCAGTTCTTTATATCTAAAATATTGTCATCATACGATTTTAATCCAACTCCCCATATCAAATCAATTGGCGACGCCTCAGCTAATATACGATCTCCAGTTAATAAGAGTCGCTCTCTCAAATCATTATGTTGTGTGAATTTCAAAAAGTTAGCATACCAAACGATACCTAGTTTATTTTTATCCCAAATTTCAGGGTCAAAACCATTTATCCTTCGTCCTAATTCTTTTTGCTTCAAAGGGGACAATTCTAATTTAATTTCATTGGCAATATCTATATCATTAAATAATAATGCTTTTTTATACATCATATATTGTTCACAACAATTGTATTTAATGCCATCAGGATCAACAATATCCCTTAAAGTCCACTGACCAAATTGATGCTTTAAGAAAAAATAAAACTCATCGGTTTCTCTCATTTTTCATCTCCCCATTCAATTAAAAAAACAATAAGTGTCACGTCACTTGCGTCACAATATAGGTGTCGCATGTAATTTAGTTATTTGCTGTTCAGTTAAAGGGTATACATCCTCTATTGGTAATAATTTTTGCGCTTCATCTAACTTACCGTCATTTACTAATTCTTGGATTTTTCCAGCCAATTCGGTCACGTCGGTTATATTTTGTATCCACTCATTTACATAAAGTTTTACTGCATTTTTTGTTAGACCAATCTGAATGGATCTATTTTTAAGAGCCTCAAAACTAAAATTTCGTTCAGGGTCCCACTGGATACGTACAGGTGTTGTTTCTTTCATTTTATTCCATTGTGTTTTATCTTGATAATTGTTCGCTTCGTGACTTAACAAACTATTTTGTAATGCCCATTCAAAACCTTCTCGTGATATATCAATGGCTAATATTCTGTTTTGACCCACATCTTTTTTCCCCCAACCTGAGCGATACATCATCCATAGAAAAGATGGTTTAATCCATGTCATTCTCTCCATTTTAAATGGAGGGGACACAAATGTGCCTTTTTTAATTGCAGTATCAGCAATCACATCATTATATGCTTGATAAACCCGAATGTTATTATCGTTAAAATTCGCTCTTATTTCTCTTTCTGGTATGTTCATTATTTTCTTATTTTATTTTAATTATTATTATTAATTGTGATAAACCTGAATATCAGGTTTATCACTTTTTCCTTAGATTTATTAAAGTAATTTTTTATTTAAATCTGCGCATCAATAACAGCACGAATTTCACTCAACGAAGTTTCTTTTATTATCTTTCCATCTTCGTAAACTACTTCTAATAAACCTTCTTTTTCTTGAGCTTCTGTTACGTCATCAGTTAATACTAATTCACCGTCAACTCGATCTACTTTTAACAAACCTTTTGCTGACTTTTTCTTTGCATCTGTTTTTGGGTCTTTGAATATTGCTAAACGTTCACCATTTTTTACTACACTGGTTGCCTTCACCGCTGAGCCGTGAGTGTCTCGTGTTACATATTGATAACTGTAAGAACCAATTCCCAATACCACTTTAGATGCAAACCCTTTGTCCATTAAACGTTGTAATATCTGACGTTGGCGCACTAAAGTAATGGCGTCGCCGTAAATGGCACCTATGTGTTCGTCTAATAATTTATAACCTTTATCAGTTTCTAAACCTCCAAATATGTCCCATAAACATTGAATTAAACCTTTTACTTCACAAGCCATTAACTCAGCGCCGTCTTTGCTTGAATAAAACTTATCTTCAAATTCATAAGCTTCTAAACGTTTGGTTATTGCGTTGTGTTTTGCATCGTCATGACTGCCATTTGTTTTTGTATTTTCATCAATGGTGTAGCCTGTTAAAATTAATACAGGGTCACCTGAATCTGGGCGTATCACTAATGTACCGTCGCGATTCATGATTTCATTTTTTAACTCTGGCAAATACTGGGTCACTAATGTCCAAAAATCCCATGTGTCTGATACCACACTTAAAACACCTTTTGGTGATTGCTCGGTCATTAAGTATTTAAAGAACTCAATTTCACCTTCCATTATCCAAGAACAGGTTACTGAATGCTCGGTTGCATCTACTGAACAACCCACTAATTCTTGATCAACATTGGCGTTGTAATATTGCTCAGCAAATAAAACAGCCGGGATGGTATCGGTACCTACTAAACCAGATGCTAAGTGTCCAAAACCACTTAATGCAGCGGCTTGTTTCCCGAACATACCTCTAAAACTAAAATCGTGTCCTTGGAAAGGAACAAAATCCATTGGCAAACCTGTTTTTTGAGCGAACTCTTTAAATACTTTTAAGTAAGCAACCGATGTTGTAGCGCTGGTTTGTATTGGCCAATTTTCACAACTCAATACAGTTTCAATCATATTGGTTAACCATTGAAAGCCTGCTTTTGTATTAACAATAGTAATAGGCGGTACTAAATAAGGCACCATTGAACCTTCTGCTAACGCTTTAATACGCAACGGTAAATAACCTAAATCGTGTAAGTCTTCTAAGTATTTAACATCTACGTTATAACCTAACATCGCACTTAAAATACGTTTGTGGTTTGATACGGCTTGGCTTTTTTCTAACTTGAAAAAAATATCCCATTCATCTATTAAGTAACTTTTAATAAAATATTGTAAACCAACAAAAACAACTTTGTTGCTGTCGGGTATATTACTTAACTTGCCTGAGCGCGATGTAAAGTTGGCATATACTTCGGTTACGTCTGGGTGATATGCGCGGCTGTGGAATTCTTTATAAACATCTTTTTGCATACTGGCTGTATTGTTAAAATTTTTCATTTTTATCTCCTACATTTCTATTATATTTAATTGAACAGTTTTAGTTTGTTCAAATTCTTGTTTCGCTCGAATTGAGTCAGTTGTATAAATAACATCGATCAATCCATCAAATACGTCTAAACCTTTTGAAAAAATACCATGTGTAATAAATAAGGTGATTTTTTTCGCGCCATTTTGTTTTAATACTTTGGCTAATTCAATAAAGGTTCTACCACCATCACAAATATCATCGGCTATTAATATGTCTTTACCTGCTACATCATCGTCTATTTGTGTTTTTATTATTTTACCTGTTTTTAAATCTCTTACTTTTTGTGCTTGAAATACTTCAGATTTATTAGAAAATGCTTCGGCAATTTTCATTGTTTTTTTACTCGCTCCTGCATCGGGTGACACTAATGTTAAACCTCCTACCGCTAATATTTTTGTTAAATCTGAACACTGCTTTAATAAGGTTAATTGTGGGACATTAATAACATTGTTTATTAATGCTGGTGTCACATCACTATGCGCATCCCAAATGGTGACTTTATCAAAACTTAAAGAATTAATAATATCGGCCATTACTGCCACCCCTAATGCTTCACCTTCAACACATACTCTATCTTGGCGTGCATATGGAAAATAAGGGATCACTAATTCCATCGGTACTTTAGGCCCAACCATTCTGCGTAATGCATCAACCATCATCATTAACCGAATAGTATGTGAAGAACTTGTTAAGCGCTCAAAAATCTCAATTTTAACCACATCAACAAATTGCTCTGGGTTAAATCGAACATGCTCTTCGCCACCTGAAAAAGTAAAACTATCCAAAGTTAACTGCTTTTCTTGACCGGCTTGATTAAACATTAATACTTTCATTTGTGTGATCTCTTTTTTGACATAACATTGTGTCACTAAGACACTATCGATAATAGCAAACCATTTTATATTTGCAAGTTCTTTGTGTCGATATGACACTATTACTTAATACTTTTAATAAAACCCACTCTATATACACGATATTCACGGATTATTGTTATTTTTAACTTAATTTTATAGCCTAATTCAATGTATACATATTTATATGAAAATATCCTTGCATATTCAATAAATATAAATAAAATGTCATAAAGACACTATTAAGACAAAAACTTATGAAATCGACCTATGACATCAATCAATTTAATAATCCACTATTCACTGTTGATAGTGTGTTATTCACAATCAAAGATGATCGTCTAATGGTATTGATGGTTAAACGCGCTAACGAGCCATTTTTAGGGCGTTGGGGTTTACCTGGTGGTTTCGTAGACAGTAATATCGATGATAATACCGATATGACCGCACTTAGAAAGCTAAAAGAAAAAACCAATATCACCCCAGCGTACTTAGAACAATTACAAGTTAACTCAGGCCATAACCGAGATCCACGCGCATTTAGTGTCACTGTCATTTATTATGCGTTAACAGCGCATCAATTAGTGTCTTCTTATTTGGAAACGATTGAGGATGTACAATGGATTGATTTGCATCAATTAAATAGTTTACCGGTTGCTTTTGACCATAAAGACATTATTGCAGCGGCTCGAAAACGCTTACAACAAAAAGCCCTGTATTCAATGACACCTGTATATTGTTTAGATGAGTTATTCACAATTGGACAACTTAAATCGGTGATTGAAATTATTATTGGCAAAACGATTCAGCGTAAAAGTTTGATTCGACGTATTGAAGCGTCGAATATGTTTGAAACTGTGGATAAAAAAATAAAATCAGGCGGGCGTTTAGCTCAAGTTTATAAACTAAAAGACAATGTAGAAATTGCTCACTTTGAGCGTAATTTTTCGAACTAAAATATATTAAGCTTTAAAGTGGTTTGCATTTATTGATTGTTATTAACAGCGCGAGAAAAATCAGGAGTAAAATAAACAAGAAAGATTGAAGGAATAAAACACGACCTATCTAAAGAAGCACAAAAAACATGTTAATAAATGTTAAACACGAATTGTATTTTTTGATTATCCTAAATCAAAATCACAAGAAACTGATCACTTTTTTAATTTTTTAGTTCAAAAAAGGTCGATACCGATGTTCGTTTTTGTAGCCTACGAACTATAAACATTCTTGTTTTTTTGTAACTGAACAGAGTTAGAAGCTTGTATCCAAGACTAAACAACACATCTAGTTAAAGTTTCGCTATTCTCAAATATCTCATACAACTTACATTATTTTTTGACATTAACCCTTTTCAAATTTATTTACTATAATTTAACCAACAACTTATTTGGCAATATCATGATTAAATTAATGTCGCTGCTACAGCTTGTTAGGTTACCCTTCGCCACTGTGCCATTTCGGCTGCTTCACGTGGTTCAATCAGCCATGTTTTTAATTCAGTTCAAGATAATAAAATTAAATACATTACTTATTTTAACAATTTTTTTATCTTCCAACGCCTTCGCTGAACCCCTTCGTATCACTACAATCACTAATTCCCAGTATGTCCCAGTCGGTATCGAAATTATAACTGAAGCTTACAGGCGTATTGGTCTTGAAATAAAAATTGTTGCAATGCCTGCAAGTGCTGCGTTAGAGCATGCAAATCGAGGTTTATCGGATGCTGAATTGTTTAGAATCGACAATATTAATTTAAAGTATAAAAACCTAATTAAAATCCCTGTTGTTGTTAATTCACTTCAAGGTAATGCGGTGGTTAAAGATAAAAATATCAAAATTAGTCAATGGCAAGATTTAAGCAAATATCGTTTTGGCATCCGCAAAGGTGTTCGCTACATGGAAATGGCGACCAAAGACATGAACAAAGAAGTGGTGCAAGATAATAAACAACTGCTAAAAATGCTGATGGCTGATAGAGTAGACATCATTATTTTATCAAGATTAAATGCCATTATTCACTTGCGAGAGCCTGAATACAAAGATTTTATTATTATTGAACCAAGCCTTACGACATTAAGCCTATTTCACTATGTAAATAAAAAGAATAAACATTTGGTAGAACCTCTGACTAAAGCCTTAATGGAGCTTGAAGAAGAAGGTTTTATTAAAAAAGTAAGAGATGATTTCATCGAGTCTTTGCAGCATTAAATTCAAAGACTAAGAATCATAAGTGAAAGAATCATAAGTGACACCTACTTTTAAAAATACGTATGTTATTTTGCTTAGCCTAAACCAAACCCACAGAAATGGGTCTCCCTTTTACTTACTACAACAATTGGATATACGGGAAAATAGTAAGTTTTAATAATTAATTTTTTCATTACAACAAGTTAAACCTTGAATTTAATTAAGACAACATACCATTAAAAAGAATGTCCAAATTACTCAAATACCAGTCTTTTTTGTATACTGGGTCACCCAATAAATCTGATCCAAAGTCCTGTTTAATCTGCGGTGCAAATAATACTTGATTAAGCAGTCGGTCCAGCATAAATCCACTTATCATACTCGCGTCCAGTTCTTTGCGAACAAAACCTTTTTTTTGGGCACCCTTAATAAAACTTACAAAACATTTCTGGAATTCTAAATACGAAGTGTTAGTCGGTTTTTCGCGTATCACAACTAATAGAATTTCTCTTTCGTTGATAAAAACATCTAAGGTGGCTTCGAACAACATTTCTATTCTTGATTGAAACTCTTCTTTGCCATGTAATTGAGTACTGAGCAGCTGCATAGGTAATGCAAATGTTTTAGCGCTGAATTGATCAACTATGGTTTCTAATAAACCTTGTTTATTTTTAAAATAATGATGGATCATACTAATACTTGTTTGCGCATGTTTGCAAATTTCTCTAACTGAAACACCTGCGAAACCTTTTTCACTAAAAAGAATGGCACCTGAAGTGATCAGCTTATCCTTTGCTGAGATTTGTTTATTTGTCATAATTACCTCTCGGTTTTTAAAACAGTTCAGAAAATGTTATGAGTTTATTATTTATATCGCCCAATTAAACCTAAAATTTAAAAGTGTTGTAAAATGTATTTAACACCCTTCTCCATTAATAATAAAAATACGATAACGTTTTTTTATTTTATTAGATTTTTAATTAACCTGATTATTATACGAAGTTAACTTGCCAATTCTCTTGCAAAAAATTGGCAGTTTAGTATACCAGCATTGGTATCAACCTCGATATTTAAGCCGCTAGTAATACACCGTTTTTTCCCACAAGTTTGCCAGTTAAGGCATGATCACTCAGGGAGTTAATAACTCTGCCAAATAACTTTTTCATCATAGGTTTAATCATAACAACGGCCATTAGTTTTCCAAAAATACCGTATTTCATATCAAATTCCATTGTCAAAGAAACTTCAGATGTTCCTGAACCATTTGGTTTTACTTGTATAGTTGCGTTAGCCGCCTTAAAAGGGAAACTGCCTTCTGTCAGTTTAACACTTAATTCTTGGCCATCAATCCAGTGGATAATTTCCTCCTTGATGCTGGTTTTGTCATACATATTACACACTCGAATGGCACCAAGACCACTTTCTTTTGGGCCAATTTGATCTACTTTTTCCACAATGGGGTGAAACCGATCGACACGTTGAAAGTCAGAAATTATTTCCCATAATCGAGTAGCGGGAACGTCTATTTGCTGTGTTTTAGATACGCTTTGCATAATATCAACCTTTTCTATTAAGTTAGAGTTTGTCGGAGGATTGTTTATTAGTTAGAGCAAACCTAACAAACGTTAGATTAATACTAGCAATCGTTTGGTAAAGTACAAGAATAGTTTTATTGAGTTTTGTAACCACTTATTCGGGGTTCTTATTGCGCGATAGTCCCAGTCATCTACACAATTAATGAGATACAGATTCCTTATAACTTCGTTTCACAATGCTTTCAAAACTGGCCTGTAAACCAGCCTAGTTTTGCTGACTAACCTTCTTTATTAGCAATACTGATACCTAACAGCTCGAAGCAATATTATTAAAAAAAACGTAGTTTTGATCTCGTTTTTATTCCCTTGTAAATGCTCGAACAACTCGTTAGGCTCAAACTACAATTCCCAATAATTCAAGTAAGTGGATATGAACAAAGAACAAAACAAGTTGTTAGATTTTTTTGTAAAAGTGGCTCATGGTGACAAACAAATTAGCCAAACACTTCAAAAAGTTAATTTAATCAGAACAGATCAATCCCCTTGGTTGATTTTCAGCCAGGCACAATTGCATAAATTAACGTTACCAAATCTAAATCAAAACCAGTTTCAGAAAATTTTATACAATAGCTCAATCAATTTATTGTTGGCAGAACAGGGTTTAACTGTTGTTCTTGTTAAGTTGGAGGATTGTGTGATTAACGATAAAGGCTCTAAAAGCAAAATAGTAAACAATCTGTATCAATTACAGGCTCTAGATAAGTAATCAACTTTTTAAAATAGTTTGCCTAGGTTATTGCGGATTAATGTAGTCGTTTATTTTGGCTATGTTTTAAATTTGTGTTGTCGTATTTATAACTTCTCGAAAACAACAGTATTCAATTTTAACTCTATTGTAATTCCAAATTGATGAAAGGCTACATCCACTGACAATAATTGTTTTTTAAGCTGCAACAACAATTTAAAACATAGCTTTTGTAATGCCCATAAAAAGCTGTCAGTTTCCAATTACTTAAACACTAATTTTTTGTTATAACCTAGGGAGCTACGTTAAAGTTTTAGCAGTAAAAAAGTGTGGATAGAAGTGTGGATAGAAGGGTGGATAGAAGGGTGGATAGAAGGGTGAATAGAAGGGTGAATAGAAGGGTGAATAGAAGGGTGAATAGAAGGGTGGATAACAATGTCAAAAACAGATTTTTTGGCATTATTTGAGAGTTTATTAACTATTTATTGAGAGTTAAGATGTATAATTTAATAAGACTTTCTAAATTAAACTTAACTTGTTAACTGCCAAAAAAATGGATAAATTTAGTTAATTAAGCTAATCGCAACCGCTGGTTGACAGATTAACAACCCGAGTTGCTGGTCTGCAACCCCCTAATTACCTATGCTTAGAGCTCAACAACAGATTGTGGAATTAACGTATGATATTAGCAGAAAAGATTGTCAAATTAAGAAAACAGGTTGGTTGGTCTCAGGAAGAATTGGCTGCAAAGATGAATGTATCTAGGCAGTCAGTCTCGAAGTGGGAAAGCACCAATAGCATACCTGATTTAAATAAAATCATTATGCTTTCACAGCTTTTTGACGTTTCAACTGACTTTTTACTAAAGGATGAAATTGAAGTTTTTGATTCCCTCGATGAAAGTAAAGAGCCAAATACGATTCAAATTAGCTTGGATCAAGCCGTAAAGTATATTGATAATAAGATGTTAATGTCGGCCTTAACCACTAAGGGTGTAATACTTTGTGTGTGCTCTGTCATCCCTTTGTTTTTCTTCTTGGCAATGGCTGAAACAAATCGATTAAACCTAACAAGCGATATTGCAGCAGCGATAGGAGTTGTGGGTATTTTAGTGATGATCTGTATTGCAATAAGCTTTTTTATCAAAATCAACCAATATGAAAACGACATAACAGTGATTGATAATGAAACATTTGAGTTGGCTTATGGTGTACACAGTGTGTTTAAAGAGAAATTAAAAAAATTCAGAGTGAGTTATAACCTAAGATTATCCATCGGTATATTTATGTTCATTTTCAGTTTTGTACCGCTGATGTTTGTTAGCATGTTTTTCAAAGGTTCGGATGTAGCTTTGATGATGTTAATTGTACTGATCCTTTTTATAGCTGTAGGGTTATATTTGGTGATTCCAGTCTCGGCTAAATACGATGCTTTTAACAATATTCTAAAAGATAGCTCTGTCGAGACAGTAAAAAGCAAACGTGCAAAACGCGCTGAAAAATTGGCTGCATTTTACTGGCCGTTGTTAACAACAATATATCTTGGTTGGAGTTTATGGACTATGGACTGGGGGGTTACTTGGATTATTTGGCCTGTAGGGGCTGTACTTTTTGCTGCACTGGTTGGATTAATGGAATTATTGAATAAAGATGAGCCTTAATAACAATAAACCTTGTTTTTGTTTTAAGTCGAAGAAATACAACAAAGGCCACTAAATTAGTGGCCTGAGCTACTTTATGTTTATGAGTATTGGATCATTGGCACTGCCTGCTTGATTATCAAATTTCTCATTTATTTTTTAAATACACTTCTTCCTTTCCTGCATTAAACACCTAAAATATTTTAAATTCTACTAAACCTAGGAGATAAATACAGATCAAAAAATTAGCATAACTCACGCCAATATTTTAAATAATCTAATTTTAGGTTATGTATTACCCAGTATAAAACATGGTAAAGTTGGGTAAAAACCAACCTATAAACATGGAAAAAAAAGATTATTCAACTAAAATTAAAGCTCATTAAATATAATGTTTTTTGGTGATTTATGAAAACCTTATCATTAATTCTTATGTTATTTTTTACCCATTTTATTCAAGCGCAAGAGTTTGAAAAAACCTATCAAATTGGTATTTTTAGTGATTTACAAAAATTCGATAATGCTTTAGTAGAAAAAGTAAAAAAAGCATGGTTGTTATCTGATTTAAATTTAGAGCTGGTAAAATTACCCGCAGAACGCAGTTTAAGGGATGCAGCATCTGGACGACTTGATGGCGACATAGCAAGATACTCAGAATCAGTTGAAAACTATTTGGACTTAATTCAAGTGCCTATTCCAATAAAAACTGATCGTTTAAGCATATATGTTCCCGCTGCAAAAACTTGCTTTAAATTAAATAATATAAATAAAATGAAACCTGTTGGTGTACTTGGTATTCGTTATTTTAAACGAATATATGTTTTGTCTGATGTGGGGTATGAAGAAGCGGCTAATCCCGTTTTAGCCTTCAAAATGCTGGCTAGTGACCGAGTTGATTATACGGTTATCAATCAAGAACATGCTGAACAATTAATGGGCTTAACAGATATTCAATTAAAAAAATGTTTTAAAGAGCCATTTTTTTCGGAACATTTATATACTTATATTCATGCAAAAAATATTAGTATTCTCGAACAACTAACTGAAGGATACCGTGAAGTATTTAATCACAATAAATAAAAATTAAGGGGATAAGAACAAAAACCCTTCGAAGCGAAATTGACCTTTAAATGGCCTGTATCCACAAACTTACCAAGGCCAAATAATTCAACTGTAGAGAGTCAGCAGAAAAGCTCATAAATGACACCCTCTTAAAATACACTTTAATTAATCTCCACTTTCAATTTTTTGAAGTTATTTAAAGATATCAGCCAGGGTAATGAAACAAAAATAATTGAGAATAACGCGATGTAAAACTGATAATGATTAGGCCCAAATATTAAAAGATACAAAAAATTGATAGCATTAAAAATATATAAACCAATCATTCTTCTATTGAGCATAAATAAACAACTTCTATAAGTTAAAATAGATAATATAGCGGTTGTGAATATTTCAACTCCAAAAACCAACTTCGATTCAAATAACCCTGGTTTGCCAACCAGTGCTTCAATGAATTTACTAGCAACTGCAATTAAGACTAAAGCTGACATAGCAATATTGATATAAACAATAACATCACTCAATATAAATAGTTTTTTATTAATATATTTCATAATTTTGTAACACCTTTATTTGAGTCTCGCATCAGCTGCGAAGTAAGTTGGAGGTTTTTTACGCCTCTGTATCTTGCAATAAATCGTTCATAAGACTGAGTCAGTTTTAATGCCGTTGTTATAAGGCAAAGCAGTAGTATTCAATGTAGGAATATTTTTCTACTGGAAGACCTATACAGTTTTTGTGTTTTATAAAAGTGAGGTAATATTTACCATCAACTTTAATTTCAATTTCCTTATTACTTTCTGAAATCAACTTCCATTTAAACCACTCAATTTTATTTTGTTTGCTGTCTTTAGGTGTATATGTAGTTTTATTGCCTTGAAAGATATAAGTCATGTCATTTGACGAATTCTGAATCCCATTTTTAATACCTATTGATAATTCTACATCACCTAATTGGCTAAATGTTTCATTGACATTCAAAACCCACTTACCTTCCAATGTGCTTTTAGAGTCACTTCCATTACAAGATAATAAAAACAGTAGCGTAATATAATAAGTTATTTTCATAATTACCGCCTTATAACACTCGCTTCAGATGCGATGTAAGTTAGACATTTTTACGCCTCTTGTTTATTAAAAAATATGGACAGCCTGTATGAGTCGGTTTTCATTCATTTGTTAGCTGTTAATTAGCTAAGTATCACTGTGAATAAATAAATACTAAAATAAATCCCTATTATACAATGACATCCTAAACCAAAATAATGCCACTTGCTCCAATATGCTTCTTTACGTGTCGTCAATTTCTTAAATTTTTTACTTACCAAAAGCCCTAAATAGAATAAAACATAATAAAGTGAAAATATAAACATAGATAAATTAGCTAAAACATCATACTCGTAAGTAAAAAGAGTTACGCTTATTACACTTAACATAAACCACAACACATGAAATTGGATTATGTAAAAATTCTTTACTAAATGAACGAAGGTGGCATTAAAAAACATTGTAAATCCTGGGTGACTAACAGCTAAATATATACGTCAACTAAGTAAATAGTCATATTATGTTATATATAATTAAAAAACGAAACTATACCGACTGATATCAACCAAGTCCAATTCAGATCAACTATTATAGTTTCTAACTGTCTTAAAAAAATAAGTGTTATGCCTACAATATTAACAATTTAATTAGTTAAGATTCTAAGCCTCACCCCCTATTAACTTTTTTTGTGATGTTTATTTTGTATGGTTTGTTGTTTGTCCTTAACTCTTCTTAACCCTGCATTATTCACGTTAATAATCAAATACTCTAATTAATACAGGTTTAAAGTAAAAGTTAAAAATTTTAAGATACCTTAACCAAACCCATCAAACCCATCGCCATGTGTTCAATAATGTGGCAATGGAACATCCACATACCGGGATTGTCTGCGTAAATTAATATTTGTGCCTGTTCATTTTTTTGTAATAAAACAGTATCGGCTAAATAAGGTTGGATATTATATTTATTACTATTAAGTACCTTAAAGGTGTGCCCATGAAAATGCACAGGATGTGGATATTGCGTATTATTTTTAATAGTAACCAGATAGCTTTTTCCTAACTTAAATTCAGCAATTTGTTTAACGTGACCTTCCATATCACTCGATTCTACTTGAGATTTAATTTTAGATTTAAGCCCAACAATCGATTCAACTGATTGTAGTTCTGGTTGTAGCTCTGGTTGTAGTGCAGCTTTAGCTGAATTTACTTTTGTTTTAATCTTCCAAAATACAGGGTCACCATTTTTATCATCCACCGCATCCCATTCAAGTACCATTGATATCCTTTCGGCTTTATGGATGTCTCCTAGCATTATAGGGTTATTGGGAATAACAGGTAAATATTTTCGATCAGTGCTTAAGT
Organism: Pseudomonadales bacterium; assembly: GCA_022968985.1. GTDB lineage: Bacteria > Pseudomonadota > Gammaproteobacteria > Pseudomonadales > Natronospirillaceae > Marinicellulosiphila. Next base: position 29,837 of record JALJPK010000043.1, read on the forward strand.
TTTTATATTTTTTAATGGAACGGACGTTAGGCTCGTTTTTGTTTTTATCAGAGCTATTGTTTTTATCAAGGTTTTTATTCATCAAATTAGGTAACCAATTAAACTCGATTAATGGTTTATGCCTGTCATTTAATGTTAGTTGTTTTTCTTTAATAGATGGATCTATACCAGGCGCAATAAAAGGTACTATAAAAGTAATATCAATTCTCATACCCACCGCTAAATAATAGTCATTCACTGGCAATGGCAAATCCACTGGGTTTGCATCTATGGCTACAATTTTTGCTACTTTATTTAATGCTGCAGACAAATTTAATTTATATTGCACCGTGTTTGACGAGTTCACTAATCTTAAACGAATAAACTGCCCTTCTATAATATCCACTTTTTGTTGTGTATTACCATTTACAGTAGTAATTAATCCAGGTGTACCTTGCCTTGCTGCATAACGTTTTTGACTTAGTTGATAATAAGATCCGTCTTTATTTAAGTGCCAATTTTTAATCAACATAGCCAAGTCTTGATCAAATGAGCTGACTTTATCCAATGCATTTTTTAATGGTTGTGCTTCTTCTACAATCATTAACCCTACCAACCCCTAACCCATTTGCTGCACAGAATTAACATGGGTGTGATACCACATCGTACCTGCGTCAGGGGGAGTAAAATAATAAGTAAAGGTTTCACCAGGTTTTATCGGCACTTGACCTGTGTGTGGCACACCGTCCATATGAACGGGGATACGCAAACCATGCCAATGCACGGTTGTGTCTTCATCTAATAAATTAGTGACATCGATACGAATTGCTTGCCCTTGTCTGGCTTTGATTACCGGCGCATTTAAATTATCACCGTAACTGTATACTGACGTAGACCTGCCCTTAATAATTTCTTTAACCGTTTTAATCACGTTAATTTTATAATGATATAGCTGTTTATTTTCATCATTCAATTTATCGGGTTGACGCTTTATTGCCATCACATATTGCGGAACACTTAGCGCAGCCGCAATGGCAGTTGTCCTAATAAGCAGAGCTCTACGATTAATCATAATTTCCAAAAACAGTTAATATTAAACTCAATATTATCATGATTCACATAGTTTTTAAATAATAATAATTATCATTATCATTCACCACAAAACAAATAATCACCCAATATTTAAGCTACAAACTCAAAAAAATCCAGTAATAAATCCTAATAACAAACCTTGGCTCGTGTCTCAATAACAGCCTTGGGCTGGTGGACGACAGTTGCAATTCATTACATTGAATACCCCTCACTTTTTTAGTTAAAAATCGATTTGGACTATAATGTAATTCATAAATACATTTTTGCGACTACATTTTCGACAACAATTTTTAAAATCCTATTAAAGGTATTTGTGATGACTAAGTATCGAATTGAAACGGACAGCATGGGTGAACTGGATGTGCCTGTTAACGCTTTGTACCAAGCTCAAACTCAACGAGCAATCAATAACTTTACTGTTAGTGACTTAACCTTACCTCAAAGTTTTATTCAGGCTTTGGCGTACATTAAATACGCCGCCGCTCAAACCAATAAACAATTAGGGGATTTGGGTAGTGCTCGAGAGAAAGCTATTAAGGAAGCTTGCCAACAAATTATTAATGGACAACATGCAGATCAATTCCCAGTAGATGTATTTCAAACCGGCTCCGGCACCAGCTCAAATATGAACATCAATGAAGTGATTGCGACCTTGGCCAGCAAACAAAGCAAACTCGATATTAGCCCAAATGATCATGTTAATATGAGTCAAAGCTCCAATGATGTAATTCCAAGT
>JALJPK010000044.1 GCA_022968985.1 Pseudomonadales bacterium
AATTTTTCAGTTAATTCGAAATGGCCGCCAATTTCCAATATCTCTAAATTTGGCATTTTTTTAAGTAAATCAGTAACATCACCTACCGAACCATTTAAACCACCAGAATTGCAAAAAAGTTCAGTCACTCCAATCCTTAATTTTTTTAAATTTGGGAACGACGCCTTAGACAAAATATTAATTACTTCAGAATACTCAATGTTTTCATTCATATTCTTATTATCATTACAATAATCATAAGTGGGATGACCTACAAATAACTCTTGAGCTTCTTCAGGGAAAGTCGAGGCCACATATGCGTCGAAAATCTCATAATTATTCGCACCTAAGTAAAAACCAATTTCTTTAGGCCTGCCTGTTATTTCTAAAATTTCTTGTCGTAAGTTCATTTCACTTTTTTTCACACCGAGCATCACCTGCCCCATATCAAGATCAAATTTGCCACTTGTTGTTTTTACGCACCTAAACTCTTTTGGTAACTCCATAATTTTTTTATAAAGGTATAAATCTTTTTCATTATATGAATGCAATTTATTCGGCTCACTATAGGACAACGGTGGATTTGGAGATTTACTTCTCTTATTATTTTTTTCCCCACTAAAATACTTTAGAAGATTACTGATCATATTTTTTCCTTCTTACGGAATGCAGTTCAAATTTAATATCAAATAAGTTATAGAATGGTTTTAGTCGTTTACATTTAAGCTATCGACCAAATACATCTCTTTACCAAGTATTATAATTTTTTTATGAGCTAAAATTAAAGATTCTAATATTTCATGAATTTCATCAGCCTGTTCTTTATTTCTACACTCAAATTCCTGACTCCTTTCACTATTTTTATCTTGCACGCTTGCATACTCACTATTATAACCAACTGGAATTGTATATGCCCCAATCAATTCAAAAAATTTATGAGTCAACATAAGAAAATCAGATCGATCCTTTTCCATTTTCGAATCATTAAAAACATGCTCTGCATTATCCCATCGATGCATAAACGTTCTTAACGGCTCGTATTTAACCCTCTCAACTTCAGCAAAAAAATCTACCCATTTTAAATTCTCTATAACTGGAGAAGCAGGCAATAATTTAATAAACTTATTAAATAACATTTCATCATTGCGAAAGGATGGATTTAACCCATTGATAACTTTAGATTGGCCGATAAATTGATATAATAAATTATGCAACAAGCCCGAAATTATCAATATCAAACCAAATATTGAATTACCTTCAAAATTAACACTGCTATCCAAATATTTCTTTATTAACAATTCCGATATCAATGTAGAAAGCCCTGGAGACATAATCAAAACACCAGAAAAAACAACCAGCCATGTTATTCGATTTGAGAAATCTGGAAAAATTAATTTAACTAGCAACCTTAGAATTTTATTTACCATTTAGTTTTGGTTCCAACATTATTTTTATACCAAAAAAAAACCAGTCAACGACTGGTTTTAACATTGAACATTAAAAACGATTAAGCACCTGTTTCAACTTCCGCTTCATAATCCACACCTTTCAGACCAAAACCGAACAAACGGTAAAACTCTTCTTGGTACGCTTTAAAGTCAGACATTTCTTCAAACGTCTCGGTTGTACATTTGTCCCAAAGTGCTTCTACTTTGCTTTGAATCTCTGGACGTAATTCTTTTAAGTCCATACGGATACGACCATCTTCATCTAATGTTAACGCTGAATCATCAAACAATTCATTTTTGAACAATGCATGAACTTGCTCGATACAACCTTCGTGTGATCCGTCTTCTTTCATTACTTTGAATAAAATAGACAGATACAATGGCATTACAGGAATTGCTGAAGATGCCTGTGTTACTACTGCTTTTAATACAGAAACGTAAGCAGAACCATTTAGTGAAGCTTTTAATTTTTCAGAAATCGCCGCAGCTGCACGATCTAAATCTTCTTTGGCTTTACCAATGGTTGCGCCTTTATAGATTGGCCATGTTAGTTGTTCGCCAATGTATGTATAAGACGTGGTTTTTACGTCTTGGGCTAATACGTCGGCGTCTGCTAATGCTGACATCCATAATTCCCAATCTGCTCCGCCCATTACATCGATGGTGCCTTGAATCTCAGCTTCGCTTGCTGGCTCAAGGGTTAAGTCGCTGACTATTTTTTTATCTGTGTTTAAGTTTTTACGTGTCACACTTTTACCGATTGGCTTAAGTGTTGATGTGTAAATTTCACCTGTATCTGGATCTTTACGACGAGGTGCGGCTAATGAGTAAACAACTAAATCTACCTTGCCCATTTTTTCTTTGATTTCTTTGATGATCACGTCTTTTGCTTCGTGACTAAATGCATCTAAGTTAAATGTATTGGCATAAAGGCCAGCTTCTTTAGCTTCTTTTTCAAAAGCGACCGTATTGTAGTAACCAGCGCTTGCTGTTTTACGCTCTGTAGGCTCTTTTTCAAATTGAACACCTAATGTGTTCGCACCTGAACCAAATGCTGCTGTAATACGTGATGCTAAACCGTAACCGGCTGAACAGCCTAGGATCAATACGTTTTTTGCGCCTTTTTGCGCGGGTGTATTGTCTTTAACGTATTGGATTTGTTCTTTAACATTTTGTGCACATCCAACTGGATGAGCAGTGGTACAAATAAAACCACGAATCTTTGGTTTGATAATCATAAATCAGGTTCCCTAACCATTGTGAATAAATTTTTCTCTAGTTTACTTAAGAGCCCCGCTTCTGGCCACTATTTTTAAGTGGTTTTGTGCATGAATAATGCTTTATGGTGTTTGTTGCTTTTATTGACTAGATTTATAGTATCCATTAATGAATTAATTATTATGATTCGACCACCGTATAAACCCACCGAACACCTTGTTTTTTTGGGGGATTCGTTAATTTTAAACCCTGGTGACCCAACTACTGTTGGGTGGACAGGCCGTTTAAATATTAGTGCTTATAAACAATCACCCACTATTCAGTATCATAATTTGGGTATTTTAAATGAAACCAGTAAGCAATTATTTGAACGCTTAGAAATGGAATGGACACTTAGGTTTCAAATACGCGATCATTGTTTTGTTTTATTACACAGTGGTATGTACGACACATACGCGCGCGCAGGCAAAGTAGCTGTGCCACTTAATCAGACCATTGAGAATTTAAGTAGTGTGTTTGAGTTTTTAAAACCAAAAGCTAAGAGTATTTTATTGGGTCCTACCCCTATTTTTGATCCTGAAGGCAATCAACGTATTAGACGTTTAAATATGAGTTTGCAGGAGTTTTGTCACAAAAAACACATTCCTTATATTAATTTATATTCTTTATTACAAAATGACGTGGAGTTTAAACGAAAAATGGCGCAAAACCCAAAAGAAGTGGACTTTGCACCATTTTATGAAAAAATTGCTGATTTTATTAGTGATGATCAAAGCTGGTGGTTTTAATATCACTACACCTCACATTAAAATTTGATTAGCTGTCAGGGCAAGCCACTGACCTACAACGCCCTCCTCGTACTGCACTAAATCTTAACGCAATCTGGATCGATATTTCTATTTTCTGTAAGCTGCGCTTTTAGCGTGGGCTTGTAAACCTTCGCTGTAACCAAAACTTTCCGCTAACTTTGCAATTTCTTTTGCACCTTGTTGCGTACAGTTAATGATGGATGTGCGTTTTTGGAAGTCGTAAACACTTAACGGTGAGCTGAACCTTGTTGTCCCTGATGTGGGTAATACATGGTTTGGACCCGCTGCGTAATCGCCTAATGCTTCGGCTGAATAACGCCCTACAAACATCGCACCTGCGTGATCAATGCCATCTACAAATTTCTGTGTATTTTCTACTGATATTTCTACGTGTTCGGCTGCAATTATATTTGCTATTTCGATTGCCTGTTCGTCGTTATCAACCACAATCACTAATCCACGATCTTTTAAAGATTGTTTAATGATTTCAAACCTAGGCATGTCGTCTATTAATTTTTCCATGCTTGCGATTACGCTTTTGGCAAATTTCGCATCTTGGGTTACTAATATAGATTGAGCGTCGGTGTCATGCTCTGCTTGTGAGAACAAATCCATCGCAATCCAATCAGGGTCGGTTTTTCCATCACAAATCACTAGAATTTCGGATGGACCCGCCACCATATCAATGCCCACTGTACCAAATACTTTTTGTTTTGCTGTGGCTACATAAGCATTGCCAGGGCCTGTTATTTTGTCTACTTTGGCTAATGTTTGTGTGCCATAGGCAAAAGCTGCAATTGCCTGTGCGCCACCGATGCAATACAACTCATCTACTTGTGCTACATGAGCGGCACCTAATAAGAAGTCGTTCACTTTGCCATCTGGCGAAGGCGACATCATTATTAACTCTTTTACTCCCGCTACTTTTGCGGGAATAGCATTCATTAATACAGATGAAGCCAAAGGCGCTAAACCGGCTGGTGCATATAACCCAACTCGATTAATTGGTGTCACTTTTTGACCCAGCGTATTACCTAATACATCTTGATACTGAAAAGATTCAAAACTTTGTTTTTCGTGATAATCACGAATTCGCTTTGCCGATTGTACTAACGTATGTTTTTCTTCTTCATTTAAGCGATCGAATGCCGCTTTAAAATCAGAAGGTTTTAATGTCAATTCATCTATTGATTTAACATTTAAACGATCAAACTTATTGGTATATTCAATGACAGCTTCGTTACCACGCGCTTTAACATCAGCTAAAATAGAATCGACTGTTGTTAATAATTGCGCATCGGCCACTTCATCAATGGATAAAAACCCTGCTAAACGCGCTTTAAAATCTGCATCGTTATAATTTAACTCGTTAATACTTATGTTCGACATACTTCTAAAACCTGTAACTTAACTTTAATTGACGAATGATTTATCGTTTACCAACCACTCTTGTAATTTTTGCGCCCAATATTAAAGAATAATTTATCTTTTACCGACCATTCTTGTAATTTTAGCGTCCAATATTAAAGAATAATTTATCTTTTACCGACCTATGTTGACGAATATTTTATCGTTTACCAACTAATCTAGTAATTTTTGCGCCTAATTGACGTAATTTTTCTTCAATACACTCGTAACCACGATCGATATGATAAATACGATCCATAACTGTGTCGCCTGTAGCAACTAATCCACCTAATACTAAACTAGCTGAGGCGCGTAAATCGGTTGCCATCACAGGTGCACCATTAAGTTGTTTAACACCAGTGATAATACAAGTATTACCATTTACTTTAGCGTCACAACCCATACGAATTAATTCGTCGATGTGCATAAAACGATTTTCAAATACTGTTTCTTTAATTGTACTAACACCTTGTGCAACCGCATTCATCACACAAAATTGCGCTTGCATGTCGGTAGGAAAGGCTGGATATGGCGCAGTGGTAATATCAACCGCTTTTAGTGTACGCCCTGTCATATCACCAATTATGTTGTTACCTTCAATTTCAATTTTTAAACCAGCATCTTCAAGTTTCATTAATACCGCATCTAATGTAGATGGGTCGGTATCTTTTAATTTAATTTTACCACCAGTCATGGCAGCTGCTACTAAATAGGTTCCGGTTTCAATTCGATCAGGCATCACTTTGTATTCACAGCCATGCAGCGCTTCAACGCCTTCAACGGTAATAGTGTCTGTGCCGTGACCGGTGATTTGAGCGCCCATAGCAATTAACAAATTGGCTAAATCGATTACTTCTGGTTCACGAGCGGCATTTTCAATAATGGAAGTACCATCGGCTAAAACAGCAGCCATTAATATGTTTTCTGTTGCTCCAACAGATACCATATCAAACAAAATCTTAGCGCCTTTTAAACGACCATTGCTAATGGCTTTAATAAATCCGTCTTCAACATTAATGGTGGCACCTAATGCCTCTAAACCACGGATATGCAAATCAACTGGGCGAGAACCAATCGCACAACCACCGGGTAATGAAACAATAGCTTCACCAAAATGCGCTAACAATGGGCCTAACACTACGACTGATGCACGCATTGTTTTAACTAAATCATACGGTGCTATCACACTGTTTAATGAGCCAGCACAAATTTCAACACTCATATCTTCATTAATGGTTACATCTACACCCATCGTACGAAGCAACTCAAGCATGGTTGTTACATCTTGCAAATGAGGTAAGTTAGCAAGCACTATCGGTTGTTTTGATAATAATGTGGCAGCCAAAATAGGTAACGCTGCGTTTTTAGCGCCAGAAATACGAATCTCGCCTTCTAGTTTCGCACCACCTGAAATTACTAGTTTATCCATGATAAAACCTTATGAGTGAGTTGATAGAGACATTGTAACCGCGTGAACATCACCCGAAGCAATTTGCTCAGTTAGGCAACCATAAACCAATTGTTGACGCTTAACAGGCATTAATCCTTTAAAATGCTCACTTTGAATAGTGACATGAAATTTTGCGCCTTCACCGTCTACTTGAACGTCTTTTTCTTCGAATTTAGTCAGTAATAATTCTTTAACTTGTTGCGGTGACATAACAGTACTCTATAAATAATAAATGTAATTATGTGATTTTAGCTTTTTTAAACAAAAAAAAACACATACCTACGCAGATATGTGTTTTTTAAATTAGTTCAACTTTATTTTTAGTGGCTTTTTATTCGAAAATCAATCTCTAAACTTAGTATTTTCGTAGGTATCTTGAGTTGATTTCACCCAAGCTTCAATGGCTGCATCCAAGTCGTTATCACTGTCAGACATAACTTGACTGAATTGATTGGCGAACATTATGCCAAGGTTAATACCGTTAAATTCAATATTCTGAATTAACCATCCTTCATTACGTTTACTGTAATATAAAGACTGAACCATTGGGTATTTTGGTCCATCTGGTGAAATTACATCTAAATAAATACGTGTATTACGGTAAGTATTTTTTTGATTATCGCGACTAGCGACAACTTTAACGTCATAACCAACGAAATTTACCATACCCGCTGCGTAGGTTTGCACCATCGAATGCGTAAAAGCATTAATAAATTTAATTTTTTGTTCACGTGTAGCGGGTTTAAAGTGTTTACCCATTACTTTTTTTGCAATTTGCTGAAATCCAATAACAGGCTTTAACTTTACGATCATAGTATCGATAAAAGCTTGCTGATCTTCGATTCCACCACCATCTCCTATCGTATTTTCAATCGTACTTAGCACCATATTCACACCTTCTTCAACCGCGTCTTCAGCGGGGCGAATTTCATTCGCAGAAAATGTAAAAGCAGAGAAGCTAATCAAAGCTAAAAACGTAACAATCAATTTTTTCATAATTTGTATTCCATGTGGGACGATAACTAGTTCAGCAAAAGCTTATATTAAGGTATCATTAAGCTCAACTATTAATATGACACTTATCTAATTTTATGACTAACTTCGATTTCTCAAAAAGTGCACTTCGAACCATTGAGCTCGAAGCTAAAGCCATACGAACATTATCGCACAGCATTACTGAAGATTTCCTGAACGCATGCAAATTAATTTTGAACTGTAAAGGCAGAGTGATTGTCACAGGAATGGGAAAGTCGGGGCATATTGCTAATAAAATGGCTGCAACCTTTGCCAGCACTGGCACACCATCGTCATTTGTACACCCAGCTGAAGCCAGTCATGGTGATATGGGGATGATTACAAGTAACGATATAGTTATTGCACTTTCTAATTCAGGTGAAGTTCAAGAAGTGGTCTCTATTATTCCATTATTAAAAAGAATGGGTATAAAATTAATTTCCATCACAAGTAATGATAACTCTACGTTAGCGAAACTAAGTGATTTCCATTTGAATAATCAAATAAAACAAGAGGCCTGCCCACTTAATTTGGCACCCACTTCAAGCACGACTGCTACTTTAGTTTTAGGTGACGCTCTTGCAATAGCATTAATGGAAGCAAGAGGATTCAGTGCTGACGATTTTGCATTTTCGCACCCAGGTGGCGCATTGGGTAAAAAATTATTGTTAAAAGTTAGCCAAATAATGGCTAAAAACAATGATATACCCAAAGTTAAAACCGGTGAGAGTTTAACTAATGCATTGTTAGAAATGAGCCAAAAAGGCAAAGGTATGACCTGTGTTATTGACGAAAACAATGAGTTAGCAGGTATTTATACGGATGGTGATTTAAGACGATCAATTGAACAAAACGTGTCATTCCATGAATGTTTAATTGATGAAGTCATGCAAAAAAAACCATCGACCATTTCAATGGAAACATTAGCGGCACAAGCAATGTTTCAAATGGAAGAAAAAAGTATATCCAGTTTAATTTGTGTTGATGCAGAGCAAAATATTGTTGGAGTCATTCATTTACATGATTTAATAAGAGCGGGTGTTGCGTGATACTAAAAGGACAGCTTAAACAACTAAGTGTTTTAATAATGATTATAGTCATTGGCTGCCTTATGCTCCTTATCAATTCTAACCCTATTCAATCCAATATAAAGAAGACCTCAGAACTTATTGTAACAAATGATATTCAGCAGTTAGGCGAAGATGTTTATCAAATTCAATATAATGAGTTGGGGCAAAAAAAAATGGAAGTGGAATCTGAGTTATATACTAAATTCAAATCTGGTAAACAGCAATTTAAACAACCTATATTTAATATATTTCAAAAACAACCCAACGATCAATTATCAACTTTAAACTGGGTCATTCAAGCAGACAACGGTTATATTCAACAAACGGACATACTGACACTTAAAGGGAATGTGGAAGGCAATCGAATTTCATCTTCTTCTTTTAAGTTTCAAACCGATTGGCTGAATTATAATTTTGAAAATAAAACAATCGATAGCGAAGCAGACATAGCTATATGGCAAGAACACAATACAATGAACGCCAGCGGATTTAACATGAACTTAAAATCAAATAAAATAGACATTCAATTACATAACAACGTACTATTTAATTTTTTAGAAGTTAATAAATAATATGGGGATTCCAATGAATTTTTATCGAGTATTGTTAATTACTAGTTTCAGTCTTTTATTTTCAGCATTCACTGTGGCTGAAAATTTCAATATCAAATCAAAGTCATCAAGTTTTACCGAACTTAAAGACACCTATTTAAGCATTCACAACCAAGCCATTGCAAAAAATAATAAAATCTATATTGAAGGGGATGTGCTTGAGCAGCATATAGATAAAAAAAACAATAACGACACACTTTTAATTGATGTAAAAGGTTCACCTGCCAAAGTCGTTTTAACTAATGAACTAGGCCAAATAATCACTATTATTGCCAGTCATATTATTTATGATGTCCCCACTCAAATAGTCACGGCAACCAATGAAGCGTCTATTAGTTGGGATTCTAGTTACATCAAAGGGCACTTTTTGACTTACAAACTAGATGGCAACCACCAATATAGTTGCACCTCTGATCCCGATGATGAGAACAGCATTTGTGAAAGTAATTATTCAACAACCGATTTTAGTCAATAATTATGAATATTCTAAAAGCGAAGCACTTGGCCAAAGCCTATTCAAAACGCCCTATTGTTATTGATGTGTCGATCGAAGTAAAAGAAGGCGAAGTAGTAGGGTTACTCGGCCCAAATGGAGCCGGTAAAACCACTTGTTTTTATATGATCGTTGGACTTGTTAATCAAGACCACGGACAGATTTTTATAAACGGGTTAGATGTCAGTAATCTACCGATGCATAAACGCGCTCAAAAAGGGCTCGGATATTTACCACAAGAAGCCTGCGTATTTAGAAAATTATCAGTTGAAAACAATATTTTAGCTATACTTCAAACAAGAAAGAATTTCACTAAAGCACAGCAAAAAGAAAAACTAGAAACACTTTTAGAGGAGTTTAATATTCAACATATTAGGCATTCTCTAGGTATGGCTTTGTCAGGTGGAGAAAGGCGACGTGTAGAAATTGCTAGAGCATTAGCGATGGATCCCGCCTTTATTTTGTTAGATGAACCATTTGCAGGTGTTGACCCAATATCAGTGGGCGACATCAAAGAAATCATTAAACAATTAAGCCGCAAAGGCATTGGTGTGTTAATTACTGACCATAATGTGCGAGAAACGCTTGATATCTGTGAGAAAGCGTATATTGTCGGTAATGGTCACATAATTGCTAGTGGGGATGCGCAAAGTGTTTTGCAAAACCAATTAGTGAAAGATATTTATTTAGGCGAGCAGTTTACGTTGTAATTAGAGTAATTTGAAAATATATGAAAACATCACTTCAACTTAAAATGGGTCAACATCTAACGATGACACCCCAGCTTCAACAAGCCATTCGATTATTACAACTGTCCACTCTTGATCTTCAACAAGAGATTCAACAAGTTTTGGAATCCAATCCCATGCTTGATGTAAATGACGACGACCCTGCCCCAACCAATAATGATCAAGATCAAAATTCACAGCAAAGTGCCGAAGTAATTAAAGAACCTAGCAAAGTTGAAGAAACAGACTCGCAATGGGAAGTCAATATTCCTGATGAATTAGCGACAGACACATCATGGGACGATATTTATCCAAGCCTACCAACTAATATGTCAGCACCTTCTGGTGAAGACATTAATTTTGACAGCTTTAGAAGTGAGACCGAAGATTTATTAGATCACCTTTTTTGGCAACTCAACTTAACCCCAATGAATACCAGAGATCGAATTATTGGTGAATCAATAATCGAAGCTTGTGGTCCAGATGGCTACTTAAAATCCAATCTAGAAGAAATTTTTTCCGGTCTGAGTAAAGAGTTAAACGAAGAAGGAATGGATGATGATGCCCAGTTAGGTATGGATGAAGTGAATGCAGTATTACACAGACTTCAACAATTTGATCCACCGGGTGTTTGTGCTATAGATTTAAGTGATTGTTTAAGTATTCAGCTCAATCAATTACCCACTGAAACACCTTATTTAGAAAATGCAAAACTAATTGTTAAAGATTATTTAGCGCAGTTAGGTTCTCGTGATTATCAAACAATCATGCGTAAAACCAAATATAAAGACACTCAATTACAATCTATTCTGGCATTAATTCAATCATTAAACCCAAGACCCGGTGATGCAGTTTCACCTGAACAAGCCCAATATGTTGTACCTGATGTATTTGTACGTAAAGATTTAGATTCTAATGAGTGGATTGTAGAGTTAAACCCAGACATTTCCCCTAACCTTCATATCAATAAAGGTTACGCTGAACTTATTAAACGAAATGACCCGTCAAGTGATAATGACTACTTAAAAACTAATCTAAGTGACGCAAAATGGTTTATCAAATCATTACACAGTCGAAATGAAACATTATTAAAAGTGGCGACAAAAATAATTGAACACCAACGTGGATTCTTAGATTACGGTGAAGAAGCCATGAAACCTCTTGTATTACATGATATAGCACTAGATGTAGACATGCATGAATCAACCATTTCTCGTGTCACAACTCAAAAATACATGCATACTCCACGCGGTATTTTTGAATTAAAGTACTTCTTTTCAAGCCATGTATCCACTGCTAATGGCGGTGAATGTAGCTCAACCGCTATTCGTGCAATGATTAAGAAAATAATTTTGGATGAAAACACAAAAAAACCTTATAGTGACAGCAAATTAGCCGCGTTATTAGATGACCAAGGTATTAAAGTTGCGCGCAGAACGATTGCTAAATATCGTGAAGCCATGCATATTCCACCATCTAATGAACGAAAAAGTTTAATGTAACTTATTGAGTTAACAAAGTATTATGATTGAACTTAAAAATATTCTTACGCCGCAGCGTGTCCATATTATGGACTTAGGCCAAAGTAAAAAACGTGTTATCCAAAGAATTAGTACAGAGATTGCCAAAGACTGCAGCGAATTAAATGAAAATGAAATATTTGATCATTTAATAGCCAGAGAAAAACTAGGCAGCACTGGATTTGGTTTGGGTGTTGCAATGCCTCATTGTAGAATGGATGCTTGCAACAAAGTAATCGGCAGCTTTTTTAAATTGTCTGCACCTGTTGATTTTGATGCACTAGACAATCAAAAAGTGGATATGATTTTTGTATTATTAGTGCCTTCAGAAGCTACCGAAGAACACTTACAAACACTTGCTGCCATTGCAGAAAAATTCAGTCAGGCTGATTTTTTAGACTCGGTACGAAACACACAACACCCATCAGAAATTTTTGAACTTTTGAGTCAATAACTTTTTATGAAACTAATAATTTTAAGCGGTCGATCTGGCTCCGGCAAAAGCACCGCATTACAAGCCTTGGAAGATGCGAAATTTCACTGCATTGATAACTTCCCTGTTTCAATGTTATTAGATCTACCTAAAAATTTACAAGAAAATGATGATATTCAAAATTTAGCACTATGTATTGATGCTCGAAATAGCGCCAAATCACTTAAGAAGTTTGCAAAAACTTACACTGAATTATCTCAAGATTTAGACACTGATTTAATTTTTTTGGACGCCGACCCTCAGACACTATTTAAACGATTTAGTACTAATCGACGCCGTCACCCTTTAACCAATGACAGCACTTCACTTTCTGAAGCAATTGAAATAGAAAAATACATTTTAAAACCAGTTGAAGACTTTTCTCAATTAAAAATTGATACTTCAAATTTAAGTGAACAACAACTGCGAACAACAATTCGCGATCGTGTTATCAATCATAGTCAGTCGCAATTATCGTTACAGTTTATTTCATTTGGATTTAAACATGGCGCCCCCACTGACGCTGATTTCGTTTTTGATGTTCGTTGTTTACCCAATCCATATTGGGATCCTAAATTAAGGAGCTACTCTGGTCAACATCAACCCGTTATTGACTTTTTATCAGAACAATCTGAAGTCAGTGAAATGTATGTCGATATTTTTAGTTTTATTGAACGCTGGATACCAAAATTTGAACAAAATAACCGCGCCTATTTAACAGTAGCCATAGGTTGCACTGGTGGTCAACATCGTTCTGTCTATCTAGCTGAGAAATTAACAAAAGGCATGCAAACTAAACATTCTAATGTACAAGTACGCCATAGGGAATTAGGGAATTAATTTTGATAGAACAAAAAATTGAAGTCATTAACAAACTTGGATTACACGCAAGAGCGGCTGCCAAATTAGTCGGCGTGGCAAATCATTACAGTTCAAACATTACCTTAGACAAACAAGGTAAAACCGCTAATGCAAAATCGATCATGACCGTTATGATGCTTGGTGCAGCAAAAGGGACTATTTTGGATGTAACTTGTGACGGCAAAGATGAAGAACTTGCTATGCAAGGTATCCAAGCAATATTTGATAATTTCTTTGACGAAGGCGAATAATTTTATTCGCTTTTAGTTACCGCCTCGATACAGCCCTCGTCTTACTGCTCAAATAACGATCGATATTTATTATAAATCACACAAACTAAAGTAATTACTTACATTTTTACAATTATCTACACTATTTTCGCCCCAATGCTTACACTAACCTTTATTCTAATCGAACAAATCGCTACACTTACGCGTTTTTTGGCCACTACACTAGCAATATGCCATCTCATTTTGAACAAGCTCAATTAGAACATTACTCTTTACTTCTTAATCAAGCGATTAACGATGAGAATTTTGTCGAGTTTAAATTGTTAATTGAGAATGAATTAACCCCTTCCACTATTGCTCACATCATTGAATCAACTCCTAGTAATCAACGTGATGTCATTTGGCAAAACATACCTGAATCGATTCAATCTGAAGTGATCGCATATTTAAGTGATGATATTCAAACATCATTTTTAAAAGGGTTAACCCCTGAGAAAATCAAATTTGCAACTCAAGATCTTGAGCGTGATGATTTAGCAGATTTATTACAACAGTTACCGGTTAAGGTTTCTGATCAAGTTCTTGAGGTAATGGAACCGCAAGATCGTTTGGATATACAAGTACTGCTTGCATATGACGAAGATAGCGCTGGTGGTTTGATGAACACCAATTGCATCAGCGTAAGACCAAACATTACTTTAGAAGCGGTATTGCGTTTTTTAAGAGAACACAAAGATTTACCTGAACAGCTTGATAACTTATTTGTTACGAGCAGACACAATAAATTAGTAGGTGTATTACGATTAAGTACTTTACTTACTCATGAACCCGAACTAACCGTTCGCGAAGTAATGAATTCAGATATAGAAGGTATTTTAGCTACCACATCATCAAGTGAAGTGGCTCAATTATTTGAACGGCACGACTATGTATCCGCCCCTGTAGTCTCTCAAACTGGCGCATTAGTTGGTTGGATTACTGTTGATGATGTGTTAGACGTAATTCGAGAACAAGCGGATCATACTGTGCTTTCTTTTGCTGGTTTAGATGAAGACGAAGATACTTTTTCACCAGCTTTTAAAAGCACACAACGACGAGCGTTATGGTTAGGTATTAACTTATTAACCGCTCTTTTAGCATCGGCATGTGCATTATTTTTTGAAGCCACTATTGACGAAATTGTGGCTTTAGCAGTATTGATGAATCTCACGCCGTCAATGGGTGGGATTGCAGGTACACAAACCCTCACCATTGTCATTCGTGGATTGGCGTTAGGTCATATATCTAAGAACAACATTCGCTGGCTACTGGGTCGTGAACTTATTGTTGGATTTAATAACGGTTTATTATGGGCAACAGTAATAGGCATAAGTGTATATTTCTGGAAACAGTCATATATGTTATCTTTAATTATTGGATTTGCCATTTGGGTGAATTTAATTGTGTCGGTTATTGCTGGCACATTATTACCCATTTATTTAAAAAAGAAAGGCATTGATCCAGCATTATCTGGCGGTGTTATATTAACGACCATTACAGACGTAGTGGGTACATTTATTTTCTTAGGTTTAGCAAGTATTATCTTGTTAAACTAAATGATAAGTTAGGCAGAATTATGAGCGATTACGAGTATTTAGACAACGAAGAAGAAGACATCATTAGTAAAACCCAAATCAAAAGAGAAGCTGAAAAACTTCAGGATATTGGTGTTAAATTAATGGACGTTAAAGAAGAGTTATGGAAAAACTTTCCATTATCTGATCGTTTATGGGTAGCATTAGAAGAAAGTAAACGCATTCCAAGCCACGAGGCAAAGCGTAGGCATGCACAGTTTATTGGTAAATTAATGCGAGACGCCGACGTTGAAGAGATTGAAAGACAATTATCTTTCTTAGATTCTGGAAGCACTGCGTTTCAGCAAGTATCATCGGAAGTTGAGCGCTGGCGTGAACGTTTATTAACCGACAAAACGGGTTTAACTGACTTTTTAAACACCTATAAAGCAAGTGACATTCAATCATTAAGACAACTTGTTCAAGCCACAAAAAAAGAACAACAAAAAAATGATATTGAAAAAGAAAAAGCCGACGCACAAGAGCGCAAAGGTCAATATATAACAAGATCACGCAAACTGTTATATAAAACAATCAAACAGATTGTGACTCAAATATTACCATAAAAGCGCAATTCCCCAATTTTTTGCTAGACTGAAGGAACCTCTGAAACTATTTAACAATCAGAGATTCCTAAACATCTATAAAAATAAGGGATTTGTTATGCAAGACAATCATAAAATTAATGCCACCATAACCCCAAAAAGATCGATGGAAATGCTTTCACAGCGTGAGGTTTTATTACTCAAAAAAACAGGTGAAGGCAGCCTTTATGATATTTTTAGATCCTGCTCCCTTGCCATATTAAGTGTGGGCTCCGAATGTGACGATGCCAAAGTATTGCTTGCTCAACATAAAGATTTTGAAATTGAAATCAAACAACAAGATCGCGGTTTACGTTTACATTTAATTAACGCCCCTTTATCTGCATTTGTAGATGGTGAGATGATCGCCTCAACTCGAGAAATGTTATTTAGTTGTCTCCGCGATTTAGTATTCACTCAAGCCAAACAAATTCTAAATCCATTACAATTAGACGACAGTGAAGATATAACCAATTATGTTTTTCGTTTATTGAGAAACTCAAACACACTAGAAGCAGGTAAACTACCCAATATCGTTGTTTGCTGGGGTGGCCACTCGATTAAGCGAGAAGAGTATGAATACACCAAAGCGGTCGGTCACGAGCTTGGACTCAGAAGTCTAAATATTTGTACAGGTTGTGGCCCTGGTGCCATGAAAGGCCCTATGAAAGGCGCCACCATCTCACACGCGAAACAACGTGTTACTGACGCAAGATACATTGGTCTGACTGAGCCGGGTATTATTGCCGCAGAAGCACCGAACCCAATTGTAAATGAATTAGTTATCATGCCAGATATAGAAAAACGCTTGGAAGCTTTTGTGCGTTTAGGTCATGGTATTATTATATTCCCGGGGGGCGCTGGAACCTCTGAAGAATTATTGTATATTTTGGGTATTCTTTTACACCCAGATAATAAAGACATCCCCTTCCCTCTTATTCTGACTGGCCCTAAATCCAGTGAACAATATTTTCAGCAATTACATGAATTTATCAATACAACGTTAGGTTTTGAAGCACAACAACGTTATAAAATAATCATTGATGACCCAGATCAAGTTTCAAAAGAAATGAAACAAGGTTTATTATTAGTCGAACAGTATCGCACCAAAAACCAAGACGCTTATCATTATAATTGGGCAATTAAAATTGCGCATGATTTTCAAATGCCATTTGACCCAACTCATAAAAACATGTCGAATCTACGTTTATACAAAGACATGCCCACTCATGAATTAGCCGCCAATTTACGCCGTGCTTTTTCTGGTATTGTGGCGGGAAATGTCAAAGCACAAGGGATCGTCGAAATTGAAAAACATGGTCCTTATGAAATATCCGGGGATCCATCTATTATGGATCCATTAGATAAGTTATTAAATGCTTTTGTTTATCAAGGTCGTATGAAGTTACCAGGTACAAAATATACCCCCTGTTACAAAGTTAAATCTCAAACAGTCTCTAAATCAAAACAGTCCAAATCCAACACATCTAAATAACAGTATATACAACGTATAACCCCCTCAATTCGGCTTCTTAATGAAGCCTTTGTTAATTTATGTCCTATTTCCTTTTTGCTTATCACTTGAATACTTCCAACTTGCCCGCATACTGTTTTTTTATTCTAAAATAACAGGACATTATAGTGACTACGATTGTATCAGCTCGCAAAAATGGGCAAGTAGTAATAGGTGGCGATGGTCAGGTTTCTTTAGGCAACACTGTCATGAAAGGTAACGCACGTAAGGTAAGACGTTTATTTAATGACAAAGTGATTGCAGGATTTGCTGGCTCAACAGCAGACGCGTTTACACTTTTTGAAAAATTTGAAGGTTACCTGCAACAACACGGTGGTCAATTAACCCGATCCGCAGTGGAATTAGCCAAAGAATGGCGCAGTGATCGTGCGCTTCGCAAACTTGAAGCGATGTTAATTGTGGCAAATGAAGAAGCGTCTTTAATTATTTCAGGTAACGGTGACGTGGTAGAACCTGAACATGGTGTGATTGCCATTGGTTCTGGAGGTAACTACGCAATTGCAGCGGCGCGTGCGTTATCAGACAACACTGATTTATCTGCTAAAGAAATCGTTGAAAAAAGCTTAACACTGGCTGCTGACATTTGTGTATTTACTAACCACAATCAAATCATCGAAGTAATGGAAACGGACAAATAACATGAGCCAAATGACACCAAGAGAAATCGCCGCAGAATTAGACAAACACATCATCGGTCAAAGTAAAGCAAAACGCGCGGTAGCGATTGCACTACGTAATCGCTGGAGACGTATGCAGTTAAGTGAAGGAATGCGTGAAGAAGTCACACCTAAAAACATTTTGATGATTGGTCCAACTGGGGTGGGTAAAACTGAAATTGCACGTCGATTAGCTAAACTAGCTAATGCACCATTTGTCAAAGTAGAAGCAACCAAATTTACAGAAGTGGGTTATGTGGGTCGTGATGTTGAATCAATTATTCGTGACT
This sequence comes from Pseudomonadales bacterium, assembly GCA_022968985.1. Lineage (GTDB taxonomy): Bacteria > Pseudomonadota > Gammaproteobacteria > Pseudomonadales > Natronospirillaceae > Marinicellulosiphila. Next base: position 17,988 of record JALJPK010000044.1, read on the forward strand.
TAGTTGAAACCAGCATAAAAATTAATCGCGAAGCAGAAAAAGAAAAAGTAACCCCTTTAGCGCAAGACGCTGCCGAAGATCGTATCTTAGATATTTTATTACCCCCTGCTCGTGATGCAGAAAACGAAGAAAAAACAGATTCGTCAACTCGTCAGATTTTCCGCAAAAAATTACGCGAAGGCGAATTAGACAACAAAGAAATTGAATTAGATTTAGCCGAAAAATCAATGGGGGTTGAAATCATGGGCCCTCCTGGCATGGAAGACATGACCAATCAGCTTCAAGGTATGTTTAGTCAGCTAGGTAATAAGAAAAAGCAAAAACGTAAAGTCAAAATCAAAGAAGCCCTTAAACTGCTGAAAGAAGAAGAAGCCTCTAAGTTGATTAACGAGGAAGAAATCAAGTTAACAGCCATTCAAAACGCAGAACAAAATGGCATCGTATTTATTGATGAAATTGATAAAGTAGCTAAATCAAGTGGTAGTGGCGGTGAAGTATCACGCGAAGGGGTTCAACGTGATTTATTACCTTTAATAGAAGGTTGCACGGTTAATACTAAATTTGGCATGATCAAAACCGATCACATCTTATTTATTGCTTCTGGTGCATTTCATTACGCAAAACCTTCCGATTTAATTCCAGAATTACAAGGTCGCTTGCCGATTCGTGTTGAACTTGAAGCGTTAACACCAAACGATTTCGAACGTATTTTAGCGGAACCTGACTTCTCTTTAACTCAGCAATATCAAGCATTGTTAAAAGCTGAAGGCCTAGAAATAAACTTCACTCAAGATGGTATTAAACGTATAGCGAAACTTGCTTACGACGTAAATGAAAACACTGAAAACATTGGAGCAAGACGATTACATACTTTATTGGAGCGTTTATTAGAAAGTATTTCTTTTGAGGCCTCAGAATTAGCAGGGCAAACCATTGAAATTAATGCAAAATACGTTGACGATCAACTTGGTGAATTAGCTAAAAACCAAGATTTAAGTCGTTTCATTTTATAATTTATGACCTTTACTTGATGAACCAGAAATGAAGCCATCGGATATAAAAGTACAAAAAGCAAAAAAACAAATGGCCTTGATCTATCAAGATCAAGCGCCTGTTTACCTCTCTTTTGAGTTTCTTCGTGTTCACTCCCCTTCTGCTGAAGTCAGAGGGCATGGAGTGGGTCAAGAAGTGTTACAGGTCGGTAAAAAAGACGTATCCATTCAAAACATTGAGCCTGTTGGTAATTATGGTGTTAAAATCAGTTTTGATGACGGGCATGCTTCTGGCATATTCAGTTGGGACTATTTATACCATTGCACTCAAAATCAGGATAAAATGTGGGAAAACTATCTTTTGAAACTTAAAGACAGTAACCAAACTCGCATTGCGCCCTCTATCTCTTTTAAAGCATTATAAAAAAATCCTATGATTTATCATGACCTGCGCGATTTTATCGAGCAACTAGAAAAAAAAGGCGAACTTGTTCGAATCACTCAAGAAGTGGATCCTGTTTTAGAGATCACTGAAATTGCGGATCGAACCCTTCGTAAACAAGGCCCGGCCTTATTGTTTGAAAACCCTAAAGGCAGTGATATTCCTGTACTTGCAAACCTATTTGGTACAACTAAACGTGTAGCAATGGGCATGGGTGCAGATGATATTTCAGAATTAAGGGATATTGGTAAAACACTCGCGTTTTTAAAAGAACCGACACCACCAAAAGGCTTAAAAGACGCTTGGCAAAAAATGCCTATTTTCAAGCAAATCATAAATATGGCACCTAAAAAGGTAAAGAAACCCGCCTGCCAAGAAGTGATTTTAGATGAAGTCGATTTAAGCAAATTACCCATTCAAACATGTTGGCCTGATGATGCCGCGCCATTAGTGACATGGCCGTTAGTAATAACAAAAGGCCCGTTTCAAGATCGCCAGAATTTAGGTATTTATCGTCTGCAGTTGGTCGGTAAAAATAAATTAATTATGCGCTGGTTATCTCATCGTGGCGGCGCTATTGATTTCAAACAATTTCAACAAGAAAATCCAGGAAAACCATTCCCAGTTTCTGTGGCATTGGGTGCTGACCCAGCAACTATATTAGCTGCGGTTACACCGATTCCTGACAGTTTATCTGAATATGCATTCGCGGGATTACTTCGTGGTAAACGAACTGAATTAGCCAATTGTTTAACCAATAACTTACAAGTACCTGCTAGTGCTGAATTTGTGTTAGAAGGATTCATCTACCCCGATGAAACCCTTCCTGAAGGTCCATTTGGTGATCACACGGGTTATTACAATGAAGTGGATGAATTCCCAGTATTTACAGTTGAAAAGATCACACACCGTAAAAACCCGATCTATCACAGCACTTATACAGGCAGACCACCTGATGAACCCGCTATATTAGGGGTTGCGCTAAACGAAGTATTCATTCCGTTATTGCAAAAACAATATCCTGAAATTGTGGATTTCTATTTACCGCCTGAAGGTTGCTCGTATCGTTTTGCTGTTGTCACCATTAAAAAGCAATATCCAGGGCATGCCAAACGTATCATGATGGGGATTTGGTCTTTTCTACGTCAATTCATGTACACCAAGTTTATCGTCGTATGTGACGATGATATTGATGCACGAAACTGGGAAGATGTGATTTGGGCGATGACAACAAGAATGGACCCAATACGTGACACAGTGATGATTGAGAACACACCCATCGATTATCTAGATTTCGCATCACCTGTATCTGGGCTAGTCTCAAAAGTATGATGTGACTCCACCAATAAATGGGAAGGTGAGACCACACGTGAATGGGGCAAACCCATAACAATGAGCGACGACATCAAACAAAAAGTCGACGCCAAGTGGGATGAATTAAATATATTTGGGAACAAAAATGATTAAGCTTTTTTTAAAACACATACATGCCGTGAATGAACATATTCAACAATTAGAATTTGATTATGATCATTCAATAGAATTTCATGCAGGTCAATATTTAGAATTAGTCATTGCAGGCCAAGAAAACCTATACTTCACAATCGCAAGCTCTCCAAGTGAACAACGTCTTATTTTGTTAATTGAAAATAAAACAGCCACGTTAATTGAACAATATTGCCAAGACAATAATTTTGTAGAAAGCAAACACCCACAGGGTGAATGTCATATACATAACTTTGCAAAACCGTTTAAAAATTTAATTTTAGTGGCCTCTGGTTCTGGTTTTAGTCAAATGCGTGCTATTTGCCAAGACATCATATTAAATAATAAAGATATCAAAGTGACGTTTATTTGGGGCAGTGCTGAATTTTTTGAAGAAGAATTAATGAAAACTTGGAAAGATAAAGTTAATATTGTGTTACATAAAATTGAAGATATCGATATTGAAGGTAAAAATAATAAACATGAACAGTTAATGAGTTTATGTTTAGAAAACATAACAACTGATTTGAACGAGAGTGCAGTTATTGCCTGTGCGTCACCTGATTTAGTTTACCCTTTACAAGACGCATTAGTTGAAAAAGGCCTAGGCGAGCACATGATGCTGGCTGATGTATTTCAATTTATGCCTAGGCAATAGATTATGTCTGAGAATAACCATTTAAGAAATACTGTAAAATCTGTATCCAGCCTAGCTGGCTTCAAATGGATAGAGCTTACGTTCAAAATTTTAAAACGAAACTTTTGGTCTTTTCTATCTTTTGCAATATTAACAATTCTTGTGAACATTGTTTTAACCTTTTCACTATCATTAATCGGGTTATTTATTTCATTTTGTATTTATATCTTTTTCTGTGCCTCAATTTCGATGAATAGTCAAAAAATTAATAATTCCACCCCACTGCCGTTAAAAGATTTTTTCAACTTTAATCGAACCAATACAAAACAACTCATTTTAAGCTCAGTTATTTATTGCGCTCTATTTTTAATAATTATTATCATAGCAATGGTACCTAGCGTTGAAATATTCAATTTTAGTCCCGAACAATTAACAGCTCTGCAACAAATGGAATTTCAAGATCAAATTAAGTATTTTGAAGCAATGTTTATCGAATCACCTGATAAATATTCCAAAGTTTTAACATCATCTTTGATTTTATGTATTGGTTTTTTACTACTTGAATCTATTATGTTCTTTGTCCCTACATTATTGGCATTAAACCCATCATTAAATGTATTCTCTGCTATTAAATTAAGTATGCTGGGTTTATTTAACAACCTGCCTGCATTTATCGTTTATGGATTAATACTCACACCCATAATTTTATTATCTGTATTCTTTTCTATTTTTGGATTCGCTCTATTTTTACTTATTTTAAAAATAAGCACTTTTATTGCTTATCAAGAAATATTCACCGAGAATAACCCTATTAGTTCAGATGACAATAAACCAAACGAACACACAACTTCAGACAATTTAGACAGCCGAGATTTTTAATCTCGGTTTTTTATCACCACCCACATACCCATTAAAACTCACTCTGTTCTAGAACAATATTAAAAATTTCCCCAACTAAAACCCCCTTCAAATTGGCACTTACCAAAACCTCTATTATCCTTATAAATAGATAGTGTAAAACCGCTCCCCGTTTACATTAAACTTTTCATTTAAAACTATTTAATAAAGGCCATACAATGAGGTTTAATCATCTTATTTTACGTTTATGCGCAGCGATCTCTTTAATATTTTTTTCATTAGAAGTAAGTGCTGAATCTGAGGAAGCGATCAATCGTGATCAATTAGCTGCTATTGAAAACGCATTCACTAACCGTCAATTTGAAAAGTCTTGGTTAATGGCATCAGCGTTACAAGAACGTTTTGAGGGTCTAACTGAGTTTGATTTCTTATTTGCGCGAGTTGCTATTGAAAACAAAGAATATGAATTAGCTATTTTTGCGCTAAACCGAGTATTAATTGATGAACCAAATAATTATCGTATTCATTTAGAAATGGGCCGAGCATTATTTTTTAACAATAATTTAACCCAATCTAAAAATCACTTTAACTTTGTTTTAGAGTCCACCCCGCCAAAAGTAGTGGTACAAAAAATAAATCAATATATTTCAGCAATAAATAACACAATTAAACAACGAGGAATAAAAAAAACAAAAAGTATTTCATTACACGTTGGGACAACAGACAATGTAAACAGTGCACCTAATTCTTTAACCCTAACGCCTCTGCACAATCGAATTGGTCTTTCACAACTAACTGATGAGTCCGAAAAACGCAATGATATCTTTATTAATTTAATAGGCTCGATCGGCATTCAAAAACCAATTAACAATTCAAGTTCATTTAAAACAAGTGCCACTTTAAATTTAAAACAAGGAAACGACAGTGCAGGAATTAATGATTCTGTTAACTTATCTGGTGCTGTATCTTATACAAAAACTTTCAATAAATTCACATTCTCACCTTTTTCACAATTAAGTTTAAATAACAGTAATCACGATTTTTCTGGATTAGGTTTAATTCTTGGTATTGGATCACCTTACAAAATTACACAAAAAATATTTTCAAATTCAACCTTTAGTTTCGCCCTTAATACAGATGGTGATATTAACATATCAAACTTAAATTCAACCCTTTCAAACTCAATAATTTATTCACTAAAAAAACATCAACACTCTCTCACTCTAATTTTGATGCAATTTAATTTAGAAGACAAAGATCAAGCGCACAATGCTTTTTCAGCCTTAAACATAGGTTATTCATTAAACAGTTCATTTACAAATAAAATAAGTAATACATTTAGCGCTAGTTATATGTCAAAAAATTACAACTCACAGGACCCGTTATTTTTAGATCCCGATAATTTAAGTGAAGCAATCACCAGAGCAGATAATCAAGTTATTATTAGTAATCAATTTAACTTTGTAAGAAACAAGAAACAGCAATACTTTGCTAAACTAAATGCACTACAACAAATAAGTAATATTGAAGTTTACAACTTAGTTAAATTCGATATCTCTTTTGGTTTAAATTTTCAGTTCTAAAAAGGCACATTCATGAAAACATTATTTAACCTATGTATTTTACTGAGCGGCCTATTTACTAGTATTGCTTATTCTAATTCAGAACATATTGGTATAGTTATTAAATCCAGTGGTGATTCATTTGTGTTTCGAAATGATACAAAAAAAATAGAATTATCACGCAGAGATAAAATATACGAAGGTGATCGTATTATTACTGAACTAAATTCCACATTACAGATACGATTTATAGACAAAGCTATGTTGGCATTACGTGAAAATAGCGAAATAATTATTGAACAATATCATGCTACTCAAGGCCAACAACAAGAAAAGATATTCATGGAGTTATTGTCAGGTGGTTTTCGAACCATTACTGGTAACTTTGGTAAAGCTTCAAAGGATGGATATGAAGTAAAAACACCCGCTGCAAGTATAGGTATAAGGGGAACTGACTACGAAGCAGTATTAGGGTTTGATGGTGAATTATCGTTAGGTGTTTGGAGTGGAGGCATTAGTGTGGCTAATAAAAGTGGTAGTATAGAATTAGGCTCAGATACCGGTTTTAGTTTTGCTATTGTCAAGAAAAATTCAGCTCCTAAAGGCTCATTAACCCCTCCAGAAAACTTAAATCAAAAAATTGAGAAAGTGATCGAAGAAAATAACGAGGAGGAGTCATCCGAAAATGACAAAACAACGGAAGAATCTGATGAGAGCACATCTAATAATAATGATGAAACACAAGAAAGTGAAACTTCTGACGATGAATCATCCGACAACAGTGAGCCTACTCAAAACGATTCATCAGAATCACAACAAAATAATACAACACAACGCTCAAACGATGAACAAACAGATCCATTAGCTCCGATAGCCACTATTCTTGCGCCAATTAACACATCACAAGTAAACTCTATTGAAGCAATCATTAATAACATTATTGAAACTGGTATTAATACTGGTAATGATCGATTAACCGCTGAGCAAATAAGTCAAATTAGTAACGACCCTAGTGTCGGTTTAATCTTTTTCTCAGAAGAAAATCGTAAAAATATTTATGCACCCACTTTGCAATCAAACGTTGAAGCGCAAATCCTAGATTTTACAGATTGTATTAAACCGGCGTTTTTAGTCAGCAATAATACTTGGCCATTAATCAATATCGAAAATGGTGACTACGTAAATGAATCAATTACAATTAATTACTTAGGGGCGGTTTCGTATATTTATCTACACACAAGCTCTTCAGATGATCTTATTACAGTGATGCAACAACAAATCGATAGTGATTTAGGCACTGGAGTACTTACAGTTTACCTCGATCAAAGCGGACACTTAGTAATTGAATCTCTAGACTCATCAGTTAATAACTCCTTTAGCGTTGATTTAACTGAAGCTTTAAATTTTTCAACTGATATTGGTCTTTTTAACGCAACAGCTATTAGTGAAATATTAGACAATAATATAACGTTTAATATATTAATAGAGATTGACGGACTCAGTAGTAGTTACCCAATTACTTTAGATAAAGAGCACTTTACTATTGATGATTTAATTTCAGATATAAAAGAAGAGTTACCTGCAAATGCAAATATAATTATTCGCCCTAGTGACAATGGTATTGAATTTATTGTAATGAGCACATCAGAAGAGAGCTCTATCACAATCACTGATATTCAAGGATCTGATGACGCAGCTAACCGTTTAAAGGATGCCTTAGGCGGAATTACAGCCGATCAACTAAGTGCCCAATCCAGCTCTGGTGACGGACAATCAATGCACTTTGGATACATGCTCAAAAACTCTAATGGCACTTTAACATTTATAACCTATGCAAATGAACAAACAGATGTGCTGCAAGGTGAATACCTAGAACCTGAATATATTTTAAATGGCGGTAATATTAACAATTTAACTCAAATTGATAATGTGGCTGGAATTGAAAATATTAGTTGGGGATACTGGAACAACACCCTTGAAGAACCTGCGATTTTAAATTCTTCAGCCACATCCGAAGATGGCGCAGACATTCAAGAATTTTCAGATAGGTATTATTTTATTGATGCAACACCTGCTAAAACAGGGCAATTAATTGGGCAAAAATCTTTTAGTGCAACAGGTGACTTCCTTGGAGCCTCATCGTCCGGTGACATAACAGGGTTATCAGGTCATATGCAAGTTGATTTCTCTAATGCTCATCTCACTGGCGACTTAACTATTGAAGTAGGCCAAACTGAAAATTGGCAATTACAATACAGCGGTCAGATACAAGGCGCCAATGTTAAAATGCAAAATGTATGGGGCCAAGCAATATTAAATGATAGCACTACTGCTGATGCCAGTGGTGATATGGCTGGTATATTTGTTGATCCAGGTAATATATATGTTGGCGGGTTTCATATTCAAGTAGTAGATGATTCAAATCATTATGTAGATGGTGTTTATATGATGCAAGAAGAAGCGATTAATCCATAGACCTAATGTAAGTTTTATTAACTTTCGATCTATAAAAAAAGCGGCTTAAGCCGCTTTTTTTAATCAGTTAGATATTAATTAACCCACTGCTTCTTTACGATTAAGCTGGTATTTACGCATTTTTTCAACCAGTGTTGTACGTCTAATATGTAATTTTTCAGCAGCACGAGCAACAACACCATTCGCGTCATCAAGTGCTTGTTTGATTAAATTACATTCTAAATTAGTTAAATACTCTTTTAAATCTAAACCGTTTACAGGCAATAATGCTTGCTGATCTAAACTTGCTTCAATTGTGTTTGATTGACCTGATATAGGCTGCATTTTAGAAACGTCAAACTGAGGCATATTATCTTTTACATTTTGTTCGTCATGATCATCAATATGGCGATATTTCTTAGGTAACTCTTGTACACCAATTACACCAAAAGGATGTAATATTGCTAAACGTTCAACCAAATTTGCCATTTCACGAATATTACCTGGCCAATCATGGCGAGCAATTGACATAATTGCTGCAGAATTAAAACGAATCGATCCTCTTTTTTCGTTTTCTAAACGAGAGATTAATTCATTTAATAAAATTGGAATATCTTCATAACGCTCACGTAACGCCGGCATATCAATTGGAAATACATTTAATCGATAATATAAATCTTCTCTAAATGTATTTTGTTCAATCATTAAATCTAAATTTCTATGAGTAGCAGCAACAATACGCACATCAGTTTTTAATGTTTTATTACCACCTACACGCTCATAAGTATGTTCTTGTAAAACTCGTAATAATTTCACCTGCATAGCAAGTGGCATATCACCAATTTCATCTAAAAATAATGTACCACCTTCAGCTAATTCAAATCGACCCGCTCTTGCTGAAACGGCACCTGTAAAAGCGCCTTTTTCATGGCCAAATAATTCACTTTCTAATAATTCTGAAGGAATAGCACCACAGTTTATTGGCACAAAGGGTTTGTTTCGTCTTGTAGAGTTATAATGCAAGTTACGCGCAACGACTTCTTTACCCGTACCGGATTCACCTTGAATTAAAACAGTGACATCTTTATCGGCTACTTGAGCCATCATTTCACGAACGTTTTGTACCGCTCTAGAGCTACCAACTAGGGATCTAAATAATTGTGGCTCACGTCTTGAATCACGCCCACGTGTTAAGTCGTATTGTTCACGATATACTTGAGCTCTATGCAAAGTATCTAATAATTTATTGTAACTTGGGGGTAATGCAATTCGTCCAATCACTCTGCGTTTAAAGTCATCTTCAAACTCGCTATCATCTTGGCTTTGACCTAAAAAGACAATTGGTAAACCATTATCCCAGCCAATGATTTCTTTAACCATTTCAATACTTGATGTTTGTGTAGAACCTAACATAACAGCGACAACTTCATCACTATTTTCAAAACTTTCCTTACTTTTTGCAAGCCAATCTTGACTGGTAAGAGACACGGCCTCCTCACCTAAGAAATCTAAAATCACTTTCAGATCGTGTCGTCTTGTTTGATCATCATCAATGATTAGAACTTTAATTTCTCGCCACATATACCCTGTAACTCCCTTAGAAACACTATTAAATAAATTGTATGTAACAAACGTTCAAATCTATGAGATTAATTGCTACTTTTATTTTCTCCAACTTTGATGTACTTTTGCACAATTCACAGCAAAGTTCAATTTTTAGTCAGCTTTTTGACCTATTTTTATTAAAGTTAAGTAAAGACGCTAATTGGCAATCTGTCAAATATATGACTCAAATAAAATCCATTTTCCAATAAAAACAAACACTGCTTAAAATTAAACGTACAATAGAACAATAATTGACAGTTTCTGTCAGACATTTTTAAATGATAACAAGTTAAAATAAGAGTTTATTATGACATCACCGATTACCATTGCTTTAACAGGCGCATCAGGCGCTCAATATGGATTGCGATTAATAGAATGCTTAGTTCAACTAGATCAAAATTTATATTTATTATTTTCTAAAGCCGCTTTAGTAGTGATTGCAACTGAAACAGATATAAATTTACCGAATCAGCCTAAAAAAATTGAAGAATTTTTAACGTTACGTTTTAAGGCTAAACAGGGTCAAATTAAGGTATTTTCTCAAGAACAGTGGACAGCACCTGTTGCTTCAGGTAGTTCTAAAAGTGACCGAATGGTAATTTGTCCAGCTAGTTCAGGTAGTTTAGCGGCGATTGCAAATGGCATGTGTGACAATTTAATAGAACGTGCAGCTGATGTTTTTTTAAAAGAAAGACGACAGTTGATCATAGTTCACCGAGAAACGCCTTTAAGTGCGATTCACTTACAAAACATGTTAACTCTCACCAATGCTGGGGCAACAATTATGCCTGCGTCACCAGGTTTTTATCATAACCCTAAATCTATAGAGGATATGATCGATTTTATTGTAGCTAGAATTTTAGATCACTTAGGTCTAAAGCAGGACATGGTTAAACCATGGGGATAAACATATTTATATTGAATGCTTTCGTAGTAAAACAAATAAATACAGACTTTATATTTAATTGATTTTTTACATTAACCGAGGGTTATATAACTATTGCAACCAATGATAGTTATGCAAGTATTCGTGGATTGCCAGTGGTTGACTTGAAAGTTCTAAAAACCTTAATTAAGATGAGATCTAGCTATAACAACTTCTGTAATCGATATTAAGAATAGCGGCTTACACCCTTTTGTAATGGGTATTTCACATAAATGTATGGCGAAAAAATCTCGGAATCGAATATATTTAATTCACACTGACTTTAAGTGTTTAGTAAGTGCCTTAACCACAACCAATTTCAATTAGATATTATGCTAGCATCCACAAAATTTTTATTTTAAACCTCAATGACAGATATAATGCCAAATTAATCGTCAATATTAGGCTGCATCAATCCTTAAATAAATTTGACTATCAATTAGCAATCATAAGTCCTAATGCTTACGAATATGGCTGCTAATGATATAATCCCATTACAAATTATTTTTCGTCTCAAAATGTCTAATTATCCGTAATTACATGATGAAACAACCTTTTCAACATCCACCCTAATATTTAATACAGATTATAAATCCCACTATATCTGAATCTATTAGACGTCAAAAGAATTAAAAAGCAATATTACTTAAGTTATATGACTTCATGCCGTTACATATAATAACTTTATTACATATCTGTCACAGGAGTGATTTATACAGGACGTAACAGGTATAAAGTGCAATTAGAGTCTAATAAACAGTGTTTATTGGACTCTTTTATTCGGTAGGGAAATTGATTAGTTGTTGTTGTAATATAATTGATTAAGAAGCCATAAAAAACATTAACATCTATTATCACTCTACAGGTTAATCAATTCTTTAAAACTAAAGACAGTATATAAAAAAAATTCACAATTCAAAGCAAGCAAGAATACTTAATTTAATTCATAGTTCACCTTTTGAGCCCAACGATTTTCATGAAATATATATATATATATATATATATATTAATCTATTTAGATCTTCAGTGAGCCTGTAGCGTAATTATTGTAACCCCAGCAATCAGGCTCATCAAAATCAAACCTATATGATCATTACCAAATTTATTGATTTGTGTTTTTCATTTAAAACAACCATAAATTTAACAAACTTAAAATAAATCACCCTTTTTATATTTTGGTCTATACTCAATCCACTAAACTTTTTAATTTATCAAAAACAAATTTAGGATTTGTTATGCATATTAACTACGCAGAACACCAACAACAAACTCAATGGCAAAATATTGTTGCCCAATCTGAACATTTAAAAAATATGGCCATTAGCGAGAATTGGAGTAATTTTCTTAATGCTAATAAAAAATATGCATTAAGTGTTGAAACTTTTTTTAAAAAACACGCTAGTCAAATAAATCATGATTCCGTTTTTTTAGTTGAACTTGAGTCCTTAATAAAAACAGATCAATTAATTAAACAGATATTAGAATCAAAGAACAAACATATTGCCCAAGAATTATTAAGTATCCAAAAACGAAAATTTGCAGAAAACGCCTACCACTTTATGCATTTAACACAACATTGAAGATTAAATGAGCATGCATATCATTAGACTGCCTAATTTCCTTTCACACAATACTTACCTTAATAATGATTATAAAAGGCATATATTCACCTCACTTTAAACTGGATGTGAATTAAATATTATTTGCTGGTGAAATGTATTTAGACAATTAAACAATTAGACAATTAGACAGGATATTTAGATTAGGCTGATATTACTTTGTTATTTTAACGAAAACATCTTAAATATTTTATGAAAAAAATGTAAAAAACACTTCAATTTAACATCAATATTTTACTAATATCAGCAGCAATGAATGCAGTTTTATCATTACTTTGGGTTTGTTGACTGGGAAGGGACAATACTGATCTCAATAAAGAACATCAAAAGCCGATTAGATTTTATATAAACAAAACGTCATAAAAAGTAACCGGCTTAATTCATAGTTTATTCAAATAATAAAAAAGCCCGAATTTTATATTTTGTTTTTAATGACTCTTTTAATTGTAAAGCTTTAGATTTACTCAATGGCCCTACCTTTACTCTATGTAGCTCTGCTGACTCGATAATTAATCGCTCATTTATCAATAATTGGTAAACTTTTACTTTTTGAGCATATTCTTGAGCGGCAGGTTTATCTTGAAATGCAGCTAATTGTAAGAAATATTGAGTACTAATAATTACATTTTGCGTTTTCACAATCACAGGGGCTTTTATTATACCCTGTTCAACTGGTTTCTCTTTTGACGTTTCTTTAAGTTTAATGGCTTCAATTTTAACTCTAGCAGTGCCATTATTAATAAAATCTAATTTCACAGCAGCTGCATAAGATAAATCAATCAAGCGCTCTTCATGGAAAGGACCCCGATCATTCACTCTTACAATTACTGTTTTATTATTATCTAAGTTTGTCACTTTTAAATAAGCAGGTAATGGTAAAGATCGATGTGCAGCACTAAGTTGATACATATCATAAGTTTCACCGTTTGAGGTTTTATGATTATGGAACTTAGCACCATACCAAGATGCGATACCTGTTGCTGAGTAACCATCACTAGATTTTAATACTTTGTATT
>JALJPK010000045.1:0-19116 GCA_022968985.1 Pseudomonadales bacterium
CGAGATGAGATCTCACTGGAATTTAATTCCCTAAAGGGCCCTGGAAGACTACCAGGTTGATAGGCAAGGTGTGTAAGCGTTGTGAGGCGTTGAGCTAACTTGTACTAATTGCCCGTGAGGCTTGACCATATAACGCCTAAGCTGTTTGGAATAAAAAGAGAGATCTTATTATTCAAAAACACTTAGCGTTATATGTAGAAATAAAGCTAAGAAAAGATATTTAGAGCACGACATATTGTATGAATGATACTGTATTAATGCTAAACTACATAAAACTAAAAACTTGTTTTTCCGAATTTGGAAGAAGGTTGCGGATGAAGTTGAAAGACTGAATCGATAAGACAACTGGAGACCATAAAGAATTGTTTGACGACCATAGAGCATTGGTACCACCTGACCCCATCCCGAACTCAGAAGTGAAACGATGCATCGCCGATGGTAGTGTGGGGGTTCCCATGTGAGAGTAGGTCATTGTCAAACGCCAAATAATGAAATACCCCGTTAGGTTCTCCTAACGGGGTTTTTTATTGCCTGAAGAAAAGTGAAATTAAAACATTGTTCTAAACTATTCGACTTGCCTTTTTCACAATCTTAAAGGAAGATCACCTTTTTATATTTGAAAATTTTTATGCGTTTTGTTTATTCAATACTAATCACTTTGGTCGCCCTTTTTTTGCCAATAAAATTATTAATTAGGAGTATCAAAGAACCTTTATATAGAAAATTTATTTCAGAGCGTTATGGATTAGTTAGACATGTTAAAAAAGGGCGTATTTGGATTCATTGTATTTCTGTAGGTGAAGCAATTGCAGCAAAAGCTCTGTGTGAGTCGCTATTAGAAAAGAATAAACTAATTATTACCTGTACTACTGCTTCGGGAAGAGAGCAATTAAATCGGATGTATGTAAACCAGATTCAGGATGACTTGATATTAGTAAGTTATATACCTGTTGATGTTTCAATATTTAATAACCTAGCATTAAGGAGGTGGAGACCTTCTCAGGTAATATTCGTTGAAACTGATATATGGCCAAATATATGTCGAATTTGTAAGAATAACAAAATTCCAATTAAATTAATAAATGCTCGATTATCAATTAAATCGTTTAATGGTTATAGAAAACTAGGAAGTTTTTTTACAGCAACAATTAATTGTTTTGATATCATAGCAACTCAATTTAAAACTGATGCAGATCACTTTATTAAATTAGGGTTATTAAAAAATAAAATTCATATAACAGGTTCGATAAAAGCAGATATAGCGTTTGATCAAACGCAGCGCTCTAATTTAATGCAACTTAAAGAAAGTATGAATAGGCCAGTATGGTTAGCTGCAAGTACTCATTCGCCTGAGGAATTAACAGTTTTGGATATCCATAAACAAATTCTAAAATTGTACCCAGAAGCATTACTTATAATTGCTCCTAGACATCCAAATAGGTTTAATGAAGTTGCTGATATTATAAGTAGTAACTCTTTTAATTATACAAAAAGAAGTACAACTTTAAATATTCCTAAACATGTAAATGTATATTTGGCAGATAGTATCGGTGAGTTATTACGTTGGATGGTAATAAGTGATGTAGTTTTTATGGGTAAAAGTTTAGATGTAATGGGTGGGCATAACCCTCTAGAGCCCGCATATTTAAGCAAAGCTATTATATCAGGTGGTAATGTTAGTAATTTTGAAAATATTTATGGTTTATTAGAACAAAAAAACGGAGCAGTTTTAATTAATAGTTCTGATGAATTATTTGAATGTGTATCATCATTAATTAATGATGATGTAAGGCGTGAACAATTAGGTAAGAATGCTAATGACTGTTACAAAGAATTTTCGGGTGCTCTTAGTAGGACATTAGTTTTAATTCATTAGGTTGTATTTGTGCTTTTCTACTAAGTTTTTATTAATGGTTATATTACGACTAGTAGCTCTATTGATAATAGAAAATCAATCCTTTGATTTTGAATAAGCTGCTTAAAATGATTTAGGAGTTAATAACTGGCAGTTGCAGCTTTATCAGTAAACATCATTGATGACTCACCTGTATCAGTATTTGCTGAGGCTGCACTTAATGCAATTATAGCAAATGCGCTGATGCGTAAAATCCAAGAATTCAAAAAATAGTCGCTCCAATTTTGTTGGTCGAAAATGTTCAGGGAGCTTATTTTAGTCAAATACTGTTTAAAATGCAAATCTGATCACATTATGACTGTGAGGTAGTCGAGATTTGGTTTTTAAATACATGCTAAATAGTCAATTAATACGACTCAATTATCAAACTAATTATGTAAATACTATGTAAGTTTCAATATTATACCAAGATGTTATAGTGTGCTTTTATTATTATACAACAGGAATTTAAGATGTATTTACTAAAGAGATTGATGCTTTTAGTAAGTTTAGCTGGTGTTATTGCGCCACTTAGTTTCGCTCAAAATTTTAAAGTAGCGGTTTCTGCCGAGAAACGTGAGGTGTATTTGGCATTTAGACGGATTAATGGTAACGATGCTGTTAAGACGTTAACAACATATACAGATCCGGCGTTAAAGGATCGAGTGATTTTGGAATTATTATTCATGGAACAAGCACTTTTTAGAGCGGGATTAGAGGGAGTTGTACTTGACCTAATACCTTATGAAACCCTTGAATTTGCTTTACCTGATTTAATTGATGCAGATTCTAAAGGTGATATTGTTGCTACTTCATTTACAGTTGCAAGAAAAAAACTAAACAAGATTAAAAGTGAAGTGCATATCACAACTGCAATTATTGAATCATCAGATACCCATTATGGTTTTTTTGTTGATAAATTTAATCAAGAGCTGTTGAATATAAAAACTCAAGCAGACCTTCAAGATTATACTACTATGTCAAATTCAGCTTGGAGTGCGGATTGGGAAGCAGCTACGGGTATTGGTCTTGGTCGAGTATTAGATGGAAGTTGGGAAGATCAACAGAACGCGTTAATAGATGGTGATACAGACTTTATAATACGTCCTTTTTCTAAAATGGATTTAACTATTAGCCACTCTGATGGAACCAGCATGCGCTTAGTCCCTATCCCCAATTTAAAAGTTGCATTACCTAGCACTAGGCATTATCCAGTTGCAAAACGACACCCACAAGGGCGTTTATTTAATGCAGCGCTAAATTTGGGTTTAGTCAAAATGAAAAAAGACGGTACGATTGCTAAAGCGTTAAATCAAACAAATTATATAAATGCCTTGGTTAGTGAGTGGACGTTAATTGAACCGGTTACACAATCAGTATTAGGTATTACATCTTTTTAAATAACACCCAATGTGAGAGGTATTATGGGTAATTCATTACAAGATCAATTATTAGGGCTTGGTGTTGCGAATAAAAAACAAGTTAACGCAGCAAAAAAAAATAAGCGAATAGCAACTAAGAAAAAACATAAACAAGGGGTTGATGAAACCTTAGAATATAAAGCGCTGTTAGAGCGTAAACGTTTAGATAAAATTGAACAGGATAGGCTGCTTAATCAGCAAAAAAATGAAGAAGCAGAGAAAAAAGCAATCCTAGCTCAAATTAATCAGTTAATTGATATGAACCAGGTAGATATTAAAGGTGAAGAGCCTTACCAGTTTGTAAATTCTGGAAAAATTCAAAAAATGTATGTTTCTGAAATGGCTCAAATTCAATTAGCTAATGGCCAGTTAGTATTGGTTGAATTCCACGATGAAGTAAAAGCAGTGGGCGCAAAAGTTGCTGATAAAATTAAGCAACGTGACGAAAGTAAGATTCTAGTTCATAACGAGAATACAGTTCCAGAAGACGATGATCCTTACGCAGATTTTCAAATTCCAGATGATTTAATGTGGTAATAAACAAGCAGTCATAGACTGCTTTTTTTATGTCTAAAATTTATATCATACCGAGATCGATTCTCTTGTTTTGTCAATTTGTTGTATTTGAGCTTTATGTATTGCAATGCCAATCTTCTCACCAATAAGCCCTTGTTCTATAAATTCTTTTGCTGTAATTGTTTTTGCTTGTATTAAAAGATCACGTAGATATTGAGATTGAGGATATTTACTATCAGTAAAACCAGAGCGCCCTCTTGCATCAGACTCACAACATATTAAAAATTGTTCGAACAAAGAGTTATTTTTAAAAGCTCCAAAAGCTTGGAATACTTTATGGATAGTTTTACTATTTAATTCACGAGCCCGGTGTGTATGGGTATGGTATTTAGCTACCAACTGGCAAAGTTGACTTGTTTTATTAGGCAGTTTTAGTCTTTTACAAAGTGATTTAACTATCTGTTCACCGCTTTGTTCATGACCATAATGATGCGGTAAGTTATCACGTGGGCTTTGCCCTTTACCTATATCATGTAATAACGATGCAAACCTTACATTAGTGTCATTAGATAACGTACAAGCAATCTGTAATACTTTTAAGCTATGAATCGCACAATCTACTTCAGGGTGATATAACATAGGTTGTGGCACCCCATATAACGCATCTAACTCTGGTAATACCACTTTTAGAGCACCTACTTGACGTAGAATCATAAAAAAACTTTCAGGATTTTTTTCACCAAGTGCTTTTTGCATATCAGTCCAAACACGTTCTGCTACTAATGTAGCTAACTCACCCGATTCAACCATGTTTCGCATAAGTTGTATGGTTTCATCCGCCACAATAAAACCTAAATGTTCAAAACGTGCATAAAATCGTGCTAAACGTAATATTCTGAGAGGGTCTTCTATAAATGCAGCAGAAACATGGCGTAACACTTTATCTTTAATGTCTTGCAGTCCACCATAAGGATCAAATAAATTACCTTTGTTGTCCATCGCAATTGCGTTAATAGTTAAGTCGCGTCTTTTTAAATCATCTTCTAAAGTAACAGAATCATCGCTGACACAATCAAACCCTTTATAGCCTTTTGCTGTTTTTCTTTCTGTTCGTGCTAAAGCATATTCTTCTTTTGATTTTGGATGTAAAAATACAGGAAAATCAGCGCCGACTTGTGTATAACCTTGGTCGAGCATTTTCTCGACACTCGAACCTACCACTACCCAGTCTTTATCTTTAACTGGTAGTTCTAATAGTTGATCTCGAACAGCTCCACCGACTAAAAAGATTTGCATGTGTTTCCCGTATGTATATTAAGCATGTTACTAATAATTTATATATTTCAAATATGACTGTTGTTTTTAATATTCTAAAAAAGGTAACTATATAAATGCCATAATATAGTTGCCATTATATAACAAACTAGAATTGAGCAGAAAGTTGTGCTGAAATACCTATGTCTTGTACTGCTTCATAGACATCATTTGTAGGTTTGAACCAACCTGCAACGTCAACACCAATACCAAAAGGTGTGAATGCTAAACCTGCTGAAATAGTTGCGCCATTTTGTACCGCAATATTATTACGATAACCCGCTCGAAGTTTTGCATGCCCAAAAATATTTAATTCCGCACCTAATGCTACATATTGAGTGGGTTCACCAAAACTAAGAGGTTCATTCTCAGTCAGGTCAATGTCTAAGGCAAAAGTAGTAAATCGAGCAGTATGAGCAACACCAACCCTTATTTGGGTAGGGATAGTAATAGAGGATCCACCATCTGTTTTAAATGTTTGTGCAATTAAGTTTTTAATTACTAAGCCAAGTCTAATATTACCTTTATATGTAAAATCTTTACTAAGACCTATATCAATATTCACTGTATTTGTAGTTGTGTAATGTTCTTCAAAATAACCTACTAAATCAGATTGCATCGCTTCAATCTCAGACCCATCTACTAATTTTTCAACTATATAAGTATGGTCAAACATATCTAAGCGTTGAAATTTCGGAGTGATCCCAACATTAAAATCACTACCATTTATTGTAAAACGTCTAGCAAAAGAAATACCCATTTCAGCAATATTAGCCCCTACAATACTTACCGAAGATACTAATTCTGGGCGATTATCAGCTGTTAAAGTTAATTCACCACCTGAAATATAAGCACCTTCATATGCTTCAAGTCTTTCTGATTCTGTTTGAGCAACACCAACTTGTGTATCAACGACACCAGTTTGTACGGCAAGTGCATCTGCATAATTACTCATTTCAAGTAAGGCATCAGTAAGCTCTGTACCACCAAGACCTTCAGCTGTAGCTGCTGCTAGCCATTGTGCTTCTGACCATGATGCTTCTGCAGGGGGATTAACTAAAATTTGACTTAGTAGAGCTGTATCTACTACAACTTGAGAGAGTTCAAGTGATACATCAGAGGCAATCTCAACCATAGCTTGGAAATCGTCAATCACATCCAATAAAATTTGGGTATCATCACCGCTTAAATCAATTTTTACACCGGTTAATAAATCATTATGCAAGAAAATTGCAGTACCCCATTTTTTGGAAGGAAGTGCAGCAGCAACAGACACACCAGCACTTGCTTGTAATGGACGGTCGGAAAGCTGTAATAATCCAGCTTCTGCATCAGATGCTACCACTCGTGCGCGTATTATTTCGCTATTCATTGAACTCATATTGGCTTGAAGGTTTTCATTAGCAGCTATTAAATTTGCTATTTCAGTATCAATATTAACGGCTATTTGGTCATTAGCTGAGTCTGCAATGTGATCAGTAATTTTAGTTGCTACGTCTGCAGAAGCGATAGCTACAGCATCGAAACTACCAACAATGGAAGAATCGCCTTCGCCACTAATTAATGTGCTTATAGTTTCAACATCATAGTTCGAAAAAATATCAAAAGATGTTTCAAAATAGTCTCTCGAGGCTTGTAATAACCGAGATGAATCATCAAATGCTACGGTGGCAGAAGGCAGCATAAAGCCAATGCCTTTTGATTCCGCATCTGCTGCTAATAAAGAAGGGTTAAAGTAACTGGATGCATAGGTTTGTGAAGAAGCAACACCTGTGCCTCCCATTGCACGAGATGCACTGTCATTTGAAGCAAAAGGTGCTGCAAATAACGCGGTTGTAATTAGCGTACTACAACTTAAAAGTAGACTGATTCGAAAAGACATTTTAAGAATACTCGACATAAATATGGCCTGTGGAAACAAAGGTATTACAGTAAGATTAGTGCCGATTTGCTCGATGTAAAATGCATTTAAAACTAAAGTAATGGATTAAATCGGAGTAAATTAAACTTTGAAACAGTAATCTTAGTAATATGACATGTGATTGACAGTAAATACGCAATAACCACGTCAATTCCTTCATAAAATTAGGTCTGTAATGTCTCACATTAACACTTTTAGGAAATGCTGTATCAAATTGTTACAAACCAGTCTCACAATATTACAAACCAACTTACCAACGTTACAATCTTAATTCACTTTATTACAACTAATGCCTTCTTTTTAAAGAAAATCATATGTTCTAAGAAATCGTGCCTCTAAATAAGTATGAAATTAATATTATTTAAATATATAAAAAAACAGCTAAATCATTTCAGTTATTGGCCGCTATAGAAGGAGAGTTTAAGATCTTGTTTAGTTATTACTAAGCGACCCATTTTATCGTTAGGGAGTGTTCCATGTTTAGAGTTAGAGCCTTTTGTTTGATCGGTATGGTTTTAATACTATCAAACTGCAGTTTGATTAATGCAAAAAAGAAAAAACAAGAATCTTTAAATGAAATAGTAAAAGAAGTGCAAATGATTAACGACAGATTACCCGATATGGAGCCAATGATTATTAGGGTGGTCGGTTATGGTGCTATTAATCCCAAAATGACGAATATGTCAAATATTCAAACTAAGTTGTTGGCAATGCGTGCTTCAAAATTAGATGCATTTCGATCGATGGCTGAGCGAGTTTATGGGACTCAAATATATGGTACATCAACAGTTGAAAACCTAGTGATTAAAAATGATCAATTTAGAACCTATGTTGATACCTATATTTTGGGTGCCAGAGTGATTGCTCAAGAAGACATGGCTGATGGTAGTTTTCAAACCATTCTTGAAATGGTGTTGGATCAAGGTTTTAGAAATTGTATAACCTCAGAGCAACATTGGAAGAAAAATGCGCGTTGTGCATCTGAAATGGTTCACGATGTTAATGTATTAAATCGTCAAAATTTAAGAGAACAGGGCGTAAATACAAAAGATTCTGGATTATATTTTATTGAGTGAAATGGGTAGGAATCATTTTGGTTAACTAAAAAGGTATGGGTTATGTGGCGCTTAATTATAGGGTGTTTAATATTTGTGTTTTCAAACTTTGTGATGGCGCAAGAGGATGAAGCGTATAAGTGGGTTTTTGCAAAAGGCATGGCAGCAATTGAACACGATCAAATACAAAGTGCTCAAAACCGAGCCTATAGAGATGCATTAGCTAATGCATCAATACAAGTTAATGCAAATGTTAAAGGCAAACAAATACTTGAAAATTCGAGTATTACAGTTAATTCATTAACTGTAAGTAGTCATGCAAAAATTGATGAAGTACAGATTTTAGAACAGTATGAAGAAAATGGAGTTTACATTGTTAGTATACGAGCAAAAGTCGCCACTGCTCAATATTGCCATACTCATATGGCCAATAGTTATTCAAAATCAGTTGCTATTACAGGGTTTGAATTAATTGACCCCACTCAAACAACATTAGGGCATTTAGGTGATGTTGATCGACAACTTGCCAGCGTAATCAGTAATCAACTTAATCAAATTGGGAAAGTTCAAGCTCTAAATGCCAATCATCTAAAAATAAGCCCAAGTAGCCAAACCGCTCCAACTAGTTTTAATGCTCAATTACAATTATCTCAAAGTCAAAATGCAGCCACATCATTAGGTACACAATATGTTGTGTCGGGGGTGATTCGTGATTTGAGTATGACTAATCAAGATGCGCCATATGCTAAAAAATGGGACGGATTTTTAAGTAAGATTAAAATTAAAAAAGAGTCTCGTACACGTCATTTTGTGTTTGATTTATATGTACATGATGGATACAGCGGTGCTTTGTTATTTCAATCACGTTACTCAGCTACAGGTAAATGGAATGTCAAACATCATAAAAAAGTAGGGTTTGCTACACCAGCTTTTAATAAAACAGATTATGGTAAACAAGTTAGCCGTTTAATTGATCGAGCCACCGCCGATATATCACA
The DNA here is from genome assembly GCA_022968985.1 of Pseudomonadales bacterium. Lineage (GTDB taxonomy): Bacteria > Pseudomonadota > Gammaproteobacteria > Pseudomonadales > Natronospirillaceae > Marinicellulosiphila. The sequence goes on from JALJPK010000045.1 coordinate 9,120, forward strand.
AGTTATTGCGTGTCAGCCTTATGTTGTGAAAATTGAAAATACTAAACAAAACTTATTGTACTTAAATGCAGGGGCACACTCTGGTTTGAGGCCTGGTGATAGTGTGAGTGTGTATAAAACTTCACAAATATTTGATCGAGATCAAAATGTACAGTGGCAGTTAACTGATACCAAAGTCACGGCAATTATTAAACAAGTGCAACCGCATTTTGCTATTGCTGAATTACCCATGGATGCAAGGCAGCTCAATATCCAAATGGATGATGTTGTATTTGCTTGGTAGTTATTAATATTTTTAGTCACCATTGAGTTTAAATCAAAATCTTCGGAACATTATTTTAAATAAACTAGGCATTTATAAAAAATTTTAAAGCCAATAAAAAAATAAGTAGCCCCACATTTTATACTTCTTATGACACAAGTTTGAGTCGTGACGGATTTTAAAACGTAGTTACAATGTTTATTGATTCCAGTGGAGGGTATAAAGTTTAATTATTGTATTTACTCCTCATTTTATTCACTTATTAGTTGAATTTATTCTAAGGTTGTTCCATTGAAAGTAAAATATCTCATAGCGACGTTAACCACATTTATCACTTTAATCACTTCCAGTTATCTCTTTGCAAATGAAATAACAATCACAAAAACAAAATCCATCGCACTTAGAGGTGAGCCTTTATACACTGAGAATTTTGAGCACTGGCAATATGTTAATCCACAAGCACCCAAAGGAGGTGAATTTAGATCGGGTGCATCTGGTACATTCGATAATTTTAATCGTTATGCGCAGCGTGGTTCCACACCATTAGGCATAAGTGGATTGTTCGATTCTTTGATGGTCAGTAATAGTGATGAGTCCTCGGTGTATTATGGGTTAATCGCACAGTATATCGAATACCCTTCAGATTATTCATGGGTGATTTACCATTTAAACCCTAATGCTAAATTCCAAGATGGAGCGTCGATTACAGCAGAAGATGTTGTATTTTCATTTGAATTATTTATGACTCAGGGTGTCCCACAATTTAGAACTTATTTTGAGGGGGTGCTGGTCCAAAAAATTGATACTTTAAAAGTTAAATTCACTTTCCCAAAAAATGAAAAAACGTTGTTGGTTAATACTGCCGATTTAACTATTTTACCCAAACATTATTATCAAAAAATTGAATTGTCAGAGCCGTTTTCTGAACCACCATTAGGTAGTGGTCAGTTCAAAGTAAAACAATATAAAATGGGTAAGTTTATTGTTTATGAACGTGATAAAAACTATTGGGCAACTAACCACCGCGTTAATAAAGGATTAAATAATTTTGACTTTTATCGATACGATTATTATTTAGATCAAATTGTGTTATTCGAAGCGTTTAAAAAAGGTGAATATGATTTTAGATCTGAAAATGTATCCAAACAATGGGCAAAAGATTACGTGGGTGAAAAGTTTGAAAGTAACAAGATTATAAAGGAAGAAATTAATCATCAAAAACCCATAGCAAATCAGTCGTTTGCTTTTAATATACAACAAACAATATTTAAAGATGCCAAAGTGCGCGAAGCCATTGCTTTATTATTTGATTTTGAATGGTCAAATAAAAATTTATTTTATGGAGCGTATACACGCAATTACAGTATGTTTATCAATACAAAGTATGCCGCTACAGGATTGCCCAGTAAAAAAGAAGTAGAAATATTAACTCCTTTTAAACATAAATTACCCAAAGAATTATTTACCGAAGTGTTTAAATTACCAATAACAAAAGGCGATGGGAATATAAGAGATAAAACCCGCAAAGCACTGCAGTTGTTTAAAGAAGCGGGTTATTCGTTTAAAGATCGAAAACTTGTGGATAAAAATGGTAAACAATTCAAATTTGAATTAATGATTTATGGTAAAACCATGGAGCGAGTGGCCATTGTATTTAAAGATAATATCGAAAAAATCGGCATCATAATGAACGTAAAAATTATGACCGATAGTGCACAATATATTAATCGAATGCGTGAACGTAATTACGATATGGTCGTAGCGCATTTAGGTGGGGGTGTTTTTCCTAATGAAAATCTATTGTTTGAATGGCACAGTGATTATTTAGATTCAACTTATAATGCAGTTGGCACTACGGATGAAGTGATTGATTATTTAGTGCAAGGTATTGTCGATAATCAAAACAATGATGAAAATTTATTAGCTTATGGTCGAGCATTGGATCGTGTGGTGTTATGGCGTCATTATTCTATTCCACAATGGCATATTTCAAAATACCGAGTGGCTTATTGGAATAAATTCTCGCGACCAGAACAAACTCCAAAATACGCGTTAGGGGCTGATTCTTGGTGGTATGATACGAAAAAAGCAGAACAGTTAGAAAAGCAAGAATCAAATTAAATGTTAACTTATCTAATAAGAAGATTAATGTTAGTGATACCTACTTTTATGGTTATCATTAGTATTAATTTTTTTATTATTCAAATTGCACCTGGTGGTCCCGTTGATCAATACATTGCTCAGCAGGAGGGGATAGGTGATGTCAATTTAATGAAAGACCGTTTAACCGGTGATAATGTTAACGAAGTGATTGATACACAACAGGACAAAAAAAGTGGATACCAAGGAGCTGGCGGATTAACAAAAGAAGAATTATTATTGATTAAACAACGTTTTGGCTTTGATAAACCCATTATGGTTCGTTTTGGAATAATGCTTAAAGATTATATGACATTTAATTTTGGTGATAGTTTATTTCGAGGCAGTTCAGTTATTGAGTTAATTGTAGATCGTTTGCCTGTGTCTATCACTTTGGGTTTATGGTCAATGTTAATTGTTTATCTTATTTCTATTCCCCTTGGAATAAAAAAAGCCTTACGTAATAATTCGAAAATGGATTATTACTCAACCTTGGTGTTATTAGTCACTAGCTCAATTCCAAGTTTTATTTTAGCCATATTATTAATTGTTTTATTTGCAGGTGGATCCTACTGGGATTGGTTCCCACTTCGTGGATTAGTTTCAAGTGATTTTGATAGTCTTTCATTTATTGCAAAAATTTCGGATTATTTTTGGCATATTACCTTGCCAGTTATCGCAATGGTGTTAACTAGTTTTGCAGGGTTAACTTTGTTAACCAAAAATTTATTTTTAGAAGAAATTTCAAAACAATATGTGTTAACTGCTAGAGCGAAAGGGTTAACCGAATCGGGTATTTTATATAAACATATTTTTAGAAATGCAATGTTGTTAATTACATCTGGACTACCAGCGGCTGTGATCGGAATATTTTTTGGCAGTTCTTTAATTATCGAAATTATATTTTCCCTTGATGGTTTAGGTTTATTATTTTATGAAACCACTATTCAGCGTGATTATCCTGTTATGTTCTCAACTCTTTTTGTATTTACGTTATTAGGATTATTAATGGGTATCATTAGTGATTTTATGTATGTGTTGATAGACCCTCGTATTGATTTTGAGGCGATATAATGCATATAAGCCGTATCAATATAAAACGCTGGAATACGTTTAAACAAAAAAAAATGAGTTATTACTCATTGATTATGTTTCTTGTTTTTTTTGGTATGACTTTATTTGCAGAATTAATAGCGAATGATCAACCATTATTTATATCTACCGATAACGCGGTGTATTTCCCAATTTTCAAAGAATACAGCGAGTTGGAATTAGGCGGTGAGTTTGAGTTTCCGGCAGACTATACCGATCCCTATTTAATTAATATTATAAAAGAAAACAATGGATTTATTATTTGGCCATTAGTGCAGTTTCATTATTCAAGCATCAATAAAAATACACCCACTGAAGTACCCAGTTATCCAACAAAAGAAAATTGGTTAGGCACCGATGATAAAGGCCGGGATGTGTTCGCTGTTATTTTATATGGATTTCGTCTAAGTGTGTTATTTGGTTTTAGTGTCACAATTATCTCAGCATTAATCGGTGTGTCATTAGGTGCATTACAGGGTTATTACGGTGGATGGTTTGATTTGATATTCCAGCGGTTTATGGAAATATGGTCAAGTATGCCGCAATTATTTATGTTGATTATTTTAGTTAGTATTATTACCCCCACCTTTTTTTGGTTAATGTTAATTACATTATTATTTGGTTGGATGGGATTTGTGGGTGTCGTACGCGCAGAGTTTTTAAGAAACAGAAATTTAACCTATGTATTAGCTGCAAAAGCAATGGGTATGAAAGATTCAAGAATTATTTTCAAGCATATTTTACCTAATGCTATGGCCGCTACAATGGCGATGATGCCTTTTGTTTTGGCTGGGTCGATTACTATATTAACCTCATTGGATTTTTTAGGATTTGGTTTACCCGTTGGTTCCGCGTCATTAGGTGAGTTACTTTCCCAGGCTAAAGCCAACTTACATGCTCCTTGGATTGCTTTTGCAAGTTTTGGTTCATTAGGTTTAATGTCTATTTTATTAGTATTTATTGGTGAAGGTGTACGTGATGCGTTTGATCCTAGGAATAAAATTCTATGAATGATATTTTAAACCCTAAGCAACCTATATTAGAATTTAAGAATTTTTCTCTTGCGTTTTCAAATCAACCCCCAGTTGTTAATGAGATTAATTTTAGTATTAAAACGGGTACAATTACCGCGTTAGTCGGTGAAAGTGGTTCAGGTAAATCTGTGAGCGCTATGAGTGTTTTACGTCTATTAGAAAACGCTAATAATGTTGATTACAAAGGCGAAATTTTTTTTGATAATAAAAATGTATTACGCCTTAATAATAACCAACTGCGCATTATTCGCGGTAATGATATTGCCTTTATTTTTCAAGAACCGATGATGTCGTTAAATCCGCTGCATAGAATTGAAAAACAAATTGCCGAAACCTTAACTATTCATCAAGGTTTAACTATTAATCAATCTAGGCCAAAAATAATTGAATGGTTAAAAAAAGTAGGATTACGCAACGTTGAACAACGCTTAAAAGACTTTCCGCATCAATTTTCTGGTGGTGAACAACAGCGTATAATGATCGCTATGGCTTTAATTAATGAACCAAAATTATTGATTGCCGATGAACCCACCACTGCATTAGATGTCACCATTCAAGCTCAAATAATCGATTTATTAAAACATCTACAAAAAACATTAAACTTAAGTATTTTGTTTATTACCCACGACTTATCAGTTGTTAGACAACTTGCGGACAACGTGGTGGTTTTACAGCAAGGTAAAGTTGTGGAACAGGGCACAACAGATCAAATTTTTGAACACCCGCAAATGGCGTATACACAACAACTCATCAATGCCAAAATTACTGATTCAATATTTAGTGAATCTCAAGAAAAAGACATGCTAATAAAATGTAAAAATTTTAATGTTTGGTATCCCATAAAAACAGGTATCTTGCAAAGAGTAAAAACGTTTAATAAAGCAATAAATAATATTCAAATAGAGATCAAACAAAACAGCAGTGTGGCGATCATCGGTGAAAGTGGCAGTGGTAAGTCTACCTTTGCGCGCGCATTAGTGGGTTTATGCGACTTTCATGGTAGTTATCAATTTTTAGATAAAAAAATTGATAACAAAAACACAAAACATTTTGCAGCAGTTCGCAAAGATATGCAGATGATGTTTCAAGATCCTTTTGGTAGTCTAAGTCCAAGAATGCTTATTGGTGATATTATAGCCGAAGGGTTATTGATTCATAACATAGGGGACAAACACTCACGTATTAAAAAAGTAAGACAAGCATTAATTGATGTGCAATTAGAGCCTGATATAGTGGGTCGATATCCACATGAGTTTTCAGGTGGCCAGCGCCAACGTATTGCATTAGCACGAGCATTAGTGATGCAACCAAAATGTTTGATATTAGATGAACCTACATCAGCATTAGATAAAACCATTGAAAAAGAAGTAATATTATTACTTAAAAAATTACAACTAAAATACAAACTCAGTTATATCTTTATCAGCCATGATTTAAGTGTCGTTAAGGCATTTTGTGAAACTATCTATGTGTTGCAACAGGGCAAAGTGGTAGAAAGTGGATCAAATGAACAAATTTTTAAGCAACCTAAACATCAATACACTCAAACATTAATAAAAGCTGCTTTTTTGTAGGTTGGTTTTTGTTATGAATGCTAACAATCTAAACAGTAATATTATTAACACACCAATAAATATATAATTAGTTTTTGGATAATTAGAATCATAAAGTGAGCTAATTATTGCGTCAATTATGACTATTGGATTTTTTAGAATTATGAACACATCTGCATTACATATTTTTCTCTCTTCTTTTTCAATCGCATTTCACAAACCATTAAGAATCTTTGTATGGCTTCCCCTTTTAATAAATGTGATTATTTTAGCGTCAGCGTCTTATTGGTTAATCAGTTGGATTGGTGATTTTAATCCACTTGCAAGTTTAGATACAGATGGGGTAATTGGTTTTTTTGTTAAACTTGCGCAAAAAGCGATTAAGTTTTTATTGTATGTGCTTATTTTACCGATGTTTATCTACAGTTTTATGTTTTTAGCTGCCATTTTGGTGAGTCCGTTTAGTGGTATATTGGCTGAAAAAACAGCGATATATATTGTTAAACATGAAACCGATTATGGGTTTTCATTTTCTTATATCATAAAGATAACCATTCAAACCTTGGTGCGTGAATTTCAAAAAATAATGTATTTTGTACCACGTGCTATCGCAATTTTGTTATTAGGTTTTATTCCTGTGATAGGGTTAGCCGCACCATTTTTGTGGATTATGTTTGCCATATGGATGGCTGCCTTACAATTTTTAGATTACGCAGCAGATAATGAAAATATCTCATTTAAGCAAATGCGATTATTGCTAAATAAAAACAAAGCTAAAACCTATTCATTTGGTTTAATTGTATGGGCAGCAATGATGGTACCTATTTTGAATTTTATTCTGATACCGGTGATTGTTATTGCAGCTACACGATATTGGTTTATTCATTATCATCTAAATCAATAACACTAGTTCTGTGATGGGCTCTTGTATCATTTTTCTAAATTGTTGTATTTTGTTAGATATCTAATAAAACTTTTAAAAATAGAGAAGAAAAAAACTGAGTGATATATAATCAATCCGTTCAAGATTAGGAATGATCAATTGATCAGTAATCAAATAAATATATAAAGGGTGCAAAATGAAAAGAGTAATTCTTACAGGAATAAGTGCGTGTTTATTAGCTGCTTCTATTAACGCAAATGCAGAGGTTGAAGTAAATTTAAATCCAGTTTCATTAATCTTTGCTGCGATTGATATGGATGTATTGATTGATGTTAATGAAAATATCGCAGTTGGGCCAACAGTAGTAATGGCTAAATATACATTAGGAACTGATTCAGTATCAGTATTTAGTTTAGGTGCTCGTGGTGAATATGCCTTTGATGGTTTTGACGTAAGTGGTGTATATTCTACAGTTGCGATGGATTACGGTACTGTTTCATCAGATATTAGTGGCACTAAATGTTCTATGTCGATATTTACAGCAGATACATTAGCAGGTTATGCATGGCGTTGGGATAGCGGCATGAATATTAAACTTGGTGGTGGTTTACGCCAAACTGTGTATATGGCCGATGCATTTGAATGTGATAATGGCACAACAGAAAGTACAAGTTTTGAGACTGAAGGCATTAATATGGGCTTGGGCTTAGAGCTTTCAATTGGTAAACGATTCTAATATTGAATTTTAATATCAAATTTAAACCTAAAAACTAATGTTTTTAGGTTTTTTTTGCTTATGATTTAAAAATAAATAATAAGTGCGCGTAGTTGTAAAATTCATTGCATTTTTCACATTACCAATCATTGTTTTACCAACTTAACACTTCTTTTATACAGATTAACTGCACCACTGCCACCAAAACTATGTGATTACAGATTTCTTTTGTTACTGTTTTAATCACAACTTATTCCATCGATAATAACAGTACTACCGACACTGATATGTTGTTTTGGACAACTCCCAATATATGCTCTGTCTGATAGTGAATATGAATGTTCAGTCATAGTTGACTACTTAAAGGATTAAAAGTGATTATGAAATCTAAAGTCATGTTGAGTTTATTCACTTATGTATGATTTTATAATTTAATTTGATATGTGAACTGTCGTTAACAGTGCTTTTAATATTCCCCCTTATGCTTTAAAAGTGCCCTTTTTTATATCTTCCACTTCTAAATTTAAATATAAGTTCTCCTCTGATTTCTGCCGCTAATATTATTATGTGGTTAAGCTCCAAACCATTATTGTGGGAGTTAATTTATCAAGACAACAAATAGTTAATTAACTCACGTTTAAATTATCAAATTTTAGGAACATATTTGTAATCAGGATTAAACAATCAGGTAACGTTAAAATATAATGAATAACATTAAATGTTATATAATTATATTGCTCAAGATTAGGACATTCAAATATAATTTAAGGGTATAAAATATTATGAAAAGAATAAAACTTGTAGGATTAAGTTCTGCTTTATTAATAATATCAATGAATGTAAGTGCTAATATAGGTGCAAATGAACAAAACGATTCGGGCCTGGGTATTAGTGTTAATGTTTCACCATTATTAGGGATTATAGGAATATTTGATGCCGACGTATCGATTGATGTTTCTGACAATATTACGTTTGGACCAACATTTTCATATGGTAATTTTGAGTTTATGTGGGATGAAATAGTTATTCTAGCCTTAGGTGTCCGTGGAGAATATGCTTTTAATGGTGTCAATCAAAATGGTGTATATGGTTCTGTTGAAATGAATTACAGAATGGTTGGGGTGGGGGATAACTCTGAATTTCCATTAAACGATGTAACCTCAAAATGTTCAGGTCGTATGATTGCAGCAAATACATTCGCTGGGTATGCTTGGAGAAAACAAAAAGGTTTGATTGTTAGGTTAGCAGCAGGTCTAGTTCAAACAGGAATTTTACCAGATAACCCTTCGTGTGACGTTGAAAGTACAATTGATACAGCAACAGAAACTGAATTCATTAATTACTTTGGATTTAATATGACAGTAGGTTGGAAAATGTAGCCTAGCACATTCAATAAGTAGCCTGTATACCCTGTATATAAGCTACTAATCATTTGATTTTCATCAAGTTTACAGATTCCACACAATTACAACTTTGTAATGTCACCCCTTATGCTTTAAAATCGCGTTTATTAAAATCGTTCAATTTTCGATTTGTTCACAATTCTAAACTCTTAATTATTAATATAGGTTCTCCTTTGATTTCTACCGCTAATATCACCATGCAGTTTGGCTCTAAGCCATTATTCGAAAATATCAGTGTTAAATTTGGTAACGGTAATCGTTATGGTTTAATCGGCGCAAATGGTTGCGGTAAATCAACCTTTATGAAAATCCTTGATGGCTCATTAGTGCCAACAGGCGGTAACGTAGCAGTTACACCCGATGAACGTCTAGGTAAGCTAAACCAGGATCAGTTCGCTTATGAAAACTACAGCGTATTAGATACTGTAATCATGGGTCATAAAGATCTTTGGGAACTGAAACAAGAACGTGATCGTATTTATGCTTTGCCAGAAATGAGCGAAGAAGACGGCATGAAAGTAGCCGATTTAGAAAGCGAATTTGCTGAAATGGACGGTTACAGCGCAGAAAGCCGTGCAGGTGAATTGTTATTAGGTGCAGGTATTGATATCGATTTGCATTATGGCCCAATGAGCGCAGTGGCACCGGGTTGGAAATTACGTGTATTATTAGCCCAAGCACTTTTCTCTGAGCCAGATATATTGTTATTAGATGAGCCAACCAACAACTTGGACATTAATAGTATTCGTTGGTTAGAAGACACTTTAAACCAACGTAAATCTACAATGGTTATTATTTCCCATGATCGACATTTCTTAAACTCAGTATGTACACACATGGCTGATATCGATTACGGTGAGTTACGTGTATATCCAGGAAACTATGACGAATACATGATTGCAGCAACGGCTGCTCG
>JALJPK010000045.1:19126-31400 GCA_022968985.1 Pseudomonadales bacterium
TAGTAAACGAAAACGCTAAGAAAAAAGCACAGATCTCTGAGCTTAGAGAATTTGTAAGCCGATTCTCAGCAAACGCATCAAAAGCAAAACAAGCTACATCACGTGCCAAACAAATTGATAAAATTCAAATTCACCACATCAAACCATCTAGTCGTGCTAACCCGTATATTATTTTCGAACAAGAGAAAAAATTACATCGATTAGCATTAACCGCTGAAAATATCTCTCATGGTTTTGACGGAGTAGAATTATTCTCAGGCACTGATCTAATGATTAATGCTGGCGAACGTGTTGCTATTATTGGTGAAAACGGTGCAGGTAAAACCACATTAATGAAAATCTTAATTGGCGAAATTACACCCAATACGGGATCATTAAAATGGGCAGAAAACGCAACCCAAGGTTATTACGCACAGGATCACGAATACATATTTGACGCCAAGAAAAATCTACAAGAGTGGATGGAGCAATGGCGTACAGAAAAACATGACGAACAAATTGTACGTTCGATTTTAGGGCGTTTATTGTTTAAAGGCGATACAATCGAGAAAAAATCCACAGTATGTTCTGGGGGTGAAAAAGGCCGTTTATTATTCGGTAAGTTAATGATGCAACACGACAACGTATTAGTGTTAGATGAACCTACTAACCACATGGATATGGAATCAATTGAATCAATCAACTTAGCGTTAGACAACTACGACGGTACGTTGTTTTTCGTATCTCATGACCGCGAGTTTGTATCGTCTTTAGCAACGCGTATATTAGAAATCAAAGATAACAAAATTCATGATTTCCAAGGTACCTATGAAGAGTATTTGAAGTCTCAAGGCATTAATTCAATCTAAAGAAAAAGTGAAACTTTAAAAGATTATGAAGACCACGTTAACGTGGTCTTTTTTTTGGATGGGAGAAAATACTGTAAGGATTATTTTTTGCAATTCCAACTTAATTTATTAGTTTAGAAGGAATTGCAAGATCGTAGTTTTGTTCAAAGTTAATTATTTGTTTTTTACTTTTTGTTTTTACTTTTTTTTAGTTGGGGAATACTTCACTAAAAAAACTAACAATATGCAGCGCTTGAGTGGAGCCTAAAGAGTGACTGCCATAATGATCAAAACTGTTAACGACAATATTGTTGTTTTCTAATTCTGAGATAAGGTATTTACTACCTGAAACAATCCATTTAAATTGATCGTTACTGCCATATTCAATATAAATATTATCTAATTTTTGTGTTTGTTTAACATAGTTTTTGATTTTAGTTGTTATATCACCAAAACCAGATTCCCAACTAGCTGTCGTTAATTTGTTGCTGTCATCCCAATTAAACCAAAACTGATCATCACTTGATTTTGGATTAGGTGCAAAAGCAGCGGCATAACCATCCATAAAATCAGTCCAACCTTCTTTTTGCCATTGCTTAACAGCTTGTTGCAGCCCAGTGGGGTCAAATAACCCAGGACTTAATGCAAATATATGCTTGAATTTATCAGGGTGCTTAAAAGCAATGTTAATAGCAGCATAACCCCCCATCGAAAACCCAGCCAAACCTCTGTATTGCGCTTTATTAATTGTTCGATAGTTAGTGTCCATAAAATTGATCACATCATTAACCACATAATCTTCCCAATTACCTGTTACAGGTGAATTTGCATAAAAACTGCCACCAAATTGGTTGTTTCCATTAATACCAACAATAATCATCTCATTAATATCACCAGATTTTATTGCTTTTTTTACTTTATAACCCATTAGTTTATTAACTTCAGAATGATTGGCGCCATAACCATGAAAATAATACAGGACAGGATAACGTTTAGAGGAGGTGTAATAGGATTTTGGTAAGTACACCCGTAACGATTGTTGTTCTTTATTTTTTAAGAGGCTACCAGCCAAAGAGGGGGCTTTTATAGTAGTAGTTAAACTAAATTTGTTTTCAGCATAACTTAATGAAAAAGTTAACATTAAACTTGCAACTAAAGACCAGCGAAAAAACGCATTAATCATAAAAAATCCTTGTAACTCAAAATTCCCTGACAAGTATTGTCAAGAGTTGGTTAATTTGTATACTAAATTAAAAGATGTAATCAGTAAATACTTATGATTATAAACTGTTAAAAGGTAGAGGTTATTAATTGAATAATTTAACTGATAAACTAGCCACTCATTTATTAAAACAGGGATTCTATGACAACTATACATATATTAAACGGAACAATAGGAAGCGGAAAAACAACCTACGCAAAACAAATAGAAGCTAAATCAAATGCAGTACGTTTTACAGTTGATGAATGGATGTTGGTATTATTTGGTGAGGCGGATATGGAGCGTGATGTATTCGAATCAAAAATTAAATTTTTAGAAACCCAATTTAAAACCTTGGCTGAATCATTCATTAACAATAATGTGGATGTGATAATGGATTTTGGAGGCTGGGGAAAGTCCGATCGAGATCAAATGCGTGTTTGGGCAAATACATTAAATTGTGAATTAAATATGGTGTATTTTGATACCCCATTTGATGTTTGTAAATCACGTGTTTTAAAACGTACACAAGCAAAAACAGAAAATAATTATATGTTTGACGAACAAACCATTGATACCTTATTTGGTTTTTTTGAAATACCTGAAGCTAATGAAGAATTTCATGAAATTGTTAAGTAACATTTAATTGACGCGGCAAGCCACGACCTACAAATATAAAGTAGGTCTCAGCTTGCTGAGTCAAATCTAATTTATTTCTTATCGATTAAGTCAACTTTAACCTTCGTTTTAGTCACCATCGATTTTTCAAGACTCGATATTTGTTTACCCAAGTTCTTAACCCTCTGCCAAATATCATGATCCATATCAAGTTTGTGTCGCATTGCACTTACAACAGGTAATAGACTTGTTGTAATCGCATCACTCATAGAATGTAATACTTTATCCATTCCAGGTACGGGTTGATTCACCACTTCAACATGCATCTTCGCTTCACTTATTAACTTAGACATTTGTTGAATGGCTTGTGTGACAGGCACTAAGGCATCGGGTTTTTCTATATTAATAGATTCATTAATATTAAATAAACCGTCATTTATTTTAGCCACTTGGTTTGCAAGTTAAGTGGTTGAGTCTGCATCGTCGCCACCCATAGATTGTATACGTGCGTAATCTTGTTTGATTTGGCTCCAACGGATTTTTTCATCATCATTTAAACTGTTGTTTAACTCACCTAATTTTAATAAGTTTTCTTCTGCGCCGGTGGTTAATGTTTGTGCTTCACCTACGTAATGATCACGTATCAAATCGTTTAGCTCTTTATCGTTCATTATACCGCTGATTTTTTCAGCCATTTTACTCATATTACGATAACTACCTTGTAACTTAAATGAAGGTTCAATTCGGTATTTATCATCTTGAGCCGCTGAAATAATATATTGTTGATTTACTTTTAAAACAACTTCCTGCACTTTATAAAGTTTCTTTAATACATCAACAATTTCTTTTACTTCGGCACCACTATAATTGTGTTCTAAATCCGTTGATGCAATATTTTCACCTTCAGCCATACGCATTAATTTATATACGTCTTGTATATTACGTGTTGCTAAAGGGGCTAATACCGCATTCGAGGTTAAGCAGTTTTCGATATAACTCATGGAGAATTGTTTTTCGCGTCCGCTTAATACATCACCTAAATTATAAATGTCAGCTCGGTTCGCTAACATGTCTGGAATTTTAAATGACTCACCTGATTCTGTATAAGGGTTACCTGCCATAATCACACAGAATTTTTTACCGCGTAAATCATAGGTTTTACTTTTGCCTTTCCAAACTCCGTCAATACGTCTAGAGCCATCACAAAGTGAAATAAATTTTTGTAAAAACTCAGGGTGGGTATGTTGAATGTCATCTAAGTAGAGCATGACATTGTTGCCCATCTCAAAACCTAAATTGATTTTTTCTAACTCTTGGCGGGCCGTTGCGTTAGGTGCTTGTTCTGGATCCAGTGACATCACATCATGACCCAAAGACGGGCAGTTGATTTTCATAAAAATCAAACCCATTCGGCTGGCTACGTATTCCATTAATGTGGTTTTACCGTAACCTGGTGGTGATATTAATAATAATAAACCCATTAAATCGGTTCGTTTATTAGCGCCTACGGTACCCATTTGTTTGGCTAAATTGTCACCAATAATAGGTAGATACACATCGTTAATTAATTTGTTACGCACAAACGAACTCAATGGTTTCGCTTTAAAATCTTCTAAACGTAATGATTTTCGTTCTTGTTGCACTATGTCGTGGCGAAGCTCTAAAAACGCTTTGTATTGTGGTACAACACTTTGTACATGATGATTTAAACGCTGGGTAAATTCATCTAAAGCTAAAGTCATAGTTTGTTGTTTGATTAATTTATGATCCCCCATTAATCCTTCAATATTTTGTTGAAGATCAATGGCTTTAGATTGCATTTTTAAATCTTGTTGGCACAAAATAATAGCAATGGCTTCGGGTATAAATCGAACGGCATCTGATTGCTGGGTTGATTCTATAAACGCATGTAACCAGGTTTGTAATAAAGCCCATTGTTTATCTAACGCGCCATCAAGTTGGGTCAGTGTCTTTTTATAGGAATCTAAATGCGAAATACTACTTAAGTGCGATTCTAAATCGGTTACTAAAGTTTGTGCATTTAAGCTACAGGAAAACACTAACTCGTCTTGAGCTAATTCGTAAGATAAATAATCAGCGCTTAACTTTAAGTCCTGTTCGTTTAAATCTAAATTAAACTCAGAAAAGTACTCAGTGATGTCGTGTAATAACTCTTCGCGTATTTTGCTATAAGCTTGATTACTATTAAATGTTTGGGCCAAAATTTCAGCACTTTGTGCACGTACTGGCCACAAATTATCAGTGACTTTTTTGACGTTAAAGTTCCAATACATTAATGCCAATGCACGTGGTTTAGGTGGGTAACGTAATAAACCACATTCTTTGCGAATACTTAATAAAGCCAATAATAATTTGGCCGCATCATAATCATGAATGCCTTTTTCGTAACCTTCTTGATAACGTGTGGCGCTAAAGGTTTTAATTATTTTTAATAGCTCTTCTTCTGAGCAGTCATATAATTGATTAAAACTCAAACCATCTTGAGTTGCTTCGGCAGCATTTAAAATAGAAAATACTAAATATTCAGCACGATATACTTCGTCTGTTTCAGATATAAACGATTGATCCCAATAGGATTGTAATTTAATTAATTCTTGATTATCAACTGTGTCGAAATAATCCGTGCCAGTTAAATGTAACGCAATTTCATTATTCTTTGGAATAATGGTTAAATCAACATTTTGAGTGTTCACACTAAAACGGTGACGACCCAATTTAATGATGTTACCGCCATCTTCAAAGATGTCTTGTTTATCGCGTTGGGCGCGTACGGCTTGATCACGGGCAAACTTAAGTCGACTATCAATATCGTCTGCACGCACACTGTCACCCAGTTTACGCAGTTGATCACATAGTCCACGACACTTAGATACCATTGCGTCAGACGCAAAATAGGTATTAATTTCGTCTGCTGTATTAAAGCTTGAGCTTTTGCGTGTCACTCCTACTAAAATACGATCAGCGGCATTGGATAAGTTATGTACTTTACGTTGTTGCTCGTCTAACAACGATTGTTTAAGCGCTTCAAAGGTTTCATAAACCTGTTCACGTTTAGTTAAAATATCACCTAAAAACTCATCGTATTCACTAAAGCGGGATTCTAATTCTTCAAGTTGGGCTAATAAACGGGTTAATTGTTCATCACAACTTTGTGGTGTAAGCGCTAATGTTTGTGCGTTAGCAATCGATTGTGAAAATAAAGTAAACTGTGCAGAAAATTCTGCAATGGTTTCAGAAGAACCTAACGATTTTAAATGTTGTTTTGATATGGCTTTGGCTTGGTTTAACTTACCGTATACTTCTGAAATGGATTCTAAAATTGCAGTTCGTATAGTGGCGTCATCTACTTTTAAACTGCCAAGCATTTTAGTTAATAAATCTAAGCCTTTAGTCATGTCGTTTAAATCATCAAGCACAGGTTGTAAAGTAACCACTGTTTCTATTTGATCTAAATTATCTGTAATCTCAATAATACGATTGCTATATTGATCTAACGCATGGGGCTGGTTTAAAAAACGAATGGTTTTTTTAGATAAATCGGTTTGTTCTTTTTCTAAGCTCTCATCAAATTGTTTTATTCGTTCTAAGTCGATATAACGTAATTCTTTGATTGTAATTAAATGCCCTCTAAACGAAGAGAATTTATCAAGCGCGGTAACAAAGTCAGAAGGTTGTTCCCATTTGAATTTTTTAATGTCTGAAAAAAGTCTTTTGATTTGTGTGTCCGCTTTAGTAATCGCTTCGTTGGCTTGATTACGAATACTTTCAACTTTTTCAAATTCGTCTAATACTAATTCAGAAGTTTGTTGAATGTCTTTTACTTGTATACTTAATGCAGGTAATCCGTCATCTTCAATCCAATGATAGGTGTCAAAAACCGCTTCACATTGTTCGATTAAATTTTCATACATTAATGCACTGACGTTTTCATCATGAGTCATTTTAACAATAGAATTAATGTGCGAAATAGCACGCACTAATTCAGGGTTGCCAATACGCCCTAATAATGAATTGTTATCAGGCTGGCTCTGTAAAAACTCATCACTGAAAAATGGTGTTTGCCAAATTTGCATAGGATGCAAACGAGAAGGCTCATCGGATTCTGCTGAAAACAAAATTCCTTGTCCGTTATCAAACAAACAAAATCCATGACCAAATAATGGGGTGGATAACTCTTTACGAATTAAGTTGTAATTAAATAAGCCAAACTTGCCTTCGTCTGCTTTATAAAATTTATATAAAATATCTTCACCGTTAGGTGATTTTTTAGCTGACTCAAAAATCATTCCATCGGCGTTTGATCCAAATGATTTAGTTTCGCCACTTTGCAAATAATAACCACCAGGAAATATAATACCGTGGTCTTCAGGTAGCTGAATACAACTGTGGGCAAGGGCATCAATTCGATTCACTTGATTATTAAGTGTATTAAATACTAAATAACGCCAATTGGTTTCGCGGTAAGGTAATATTTTTAATAATATTAATGATCCTAATTTTGCATAAAATATCCCCGCATCCGCTAACGACTGATTTTTATCGTCCACATCTTCACGGTAAATACCTAAACCGTCTTGCGTATTATTTTCAACTTTAATTGTTAAATCACCATTAACGGTTTCAACAAATACCTCATCTAAAATACTGATGTGAGGATTTTTACCTGTCACGTGATTTTTACGTGTGGTGCCTATCCATTCAAAATCGTGCGTAGGGATTACATCCAGTTCACGCTCACCTCGGTCATCTATATAACTGATACTTTCATCGTTATTGATTGCCCAACGAAATACTCGAATGTCGTTTAAAGATTTTCCAATCTGAAAAAAGGCTAGTACTCGTTTGTTGTTATTTTCTAATTTAATTAATTTAGCATTTTTGTAATAACTATAAAGCTCCTTAAAATCCTTTACGAACTCGTTATCATCTAAAAAACTGTCTTTTATTGCAGTGGGTTCAATGGCAAACCCCTCTTCGTTTTTCAGTTTGTATAAACCAAATACATCAGCAACACTGATTTCGTTTTTTAAACCAATAAAAACGTTATAACCAAATAATAGTTTGTCTTTTACTTGAACGATGTCTCTGGCTTCACAGTTATTTTCGGTGCGCACTCGGACGCGACCAATCACTTCCATTGAGGTTTCACCAAATTCTTCTAAACGTAAAACGTTTAAAGAGTTAGAAGTTTGCTCTAATAAATTCGCTTGTTGTTGTAGGCGTTTTTTGATTAATTCGTAAGCACTGCCTTGGGTAACGGCGTCTTCGATATTTGAATTATTGTCTTTTTTTACTGCGACCACGGAAAAATCCCTCAAGAATTTGAATTGACATGACATCTTTAAAAAGCACTTTAAGATTCCTTTGAGCCTTAAAGTGCTTTGTAACTAAACGACTGTTTTAATCGTCAGATTCTAATCGTTACAAACTATTCTAATCGTCAGATTCGATTGATGTCATCAATTGCTTAACTAGATTTTTTTGTTCGTTAGTGCCACTTTTAACTACATGTCCTAAAAATGCACTCACTGTTAGGTTTTGCAAGTTACCGCTACCAGCACTTAAACCAGCTACGATATCTTTTAAATCACCCACAAAACTTTCGTCACCATTCATGTGGCCTTCAATTGCTTTTGTTACTATCTTGCTCTTATTCGCTACACCATCAATTGATTTACCAACGGCTAATGCGTTAACAAATTTCTCGAAGTAATCGCCGTTACCACCAACTATATCAATGTTCGCATCACGTAATGCAGTGGATAAAACTTCTGCTTGGTCATGTGCAATTTCAACATTAGACATAATACGTTGCATTGTTTGTTCATGCGTGAAATCAAGATCCATACGGAATTCTTCATGGCTACGTGTGTCTTCATCCATTTGTTTCATGGCTAAAAATTTCTTCTCTAAACCTTCTGCTTCTGCTGAGTACTTATCAGCAATGTTTCTAGCTTCTGCTTCACCGTATAATTTAAGTGCTGACGCATCTGCTTCTTTAACTGTGGCCGCTGCAATACCAATTTTTTCATCACCGGCTGCTTGAGCGGTTAATTTCTCAACTAATACTTTAGCGTTAGCTAAACCTGATTTTTCATCGGCATCGGCTTTGGCTTCTTGTACTTTAACATCTGCTAAGCCTGGGGCTGCATGAATCGCTTCAATACCTTTGGCTTCATTTCTTTTAGCTTCGGCGTCTTTTTCAGCTGATTTTAAACGGCCTTCAGCTAATAATAATGCTTCTTTAGCCTTATGCGTGGCTTTAATTTCGTCTGCTTCTGCCGCTTTGATTTCTTTTACTAATGACTGTTGAGCATGTGCTTCAGCAGTCACAATCATGGCGTCTTTTTCACGTTCTGCTTTTGAAACTAAACGCACTTTTTCGATCGCTTCTTCTTCAACAGCTACGGTTCTTTCAACACTCACACGTTCACGAACTATATCAGCAATATTTTTACGTTCAATTTCTACTGCTTTTTCTTTTTCAATGGTTTCTAGTTCAACAGCACGATGACGTTGTACTTCTTCTAACTCTTGTGCGCGTTTCACTTGTTCTGTTTCAGTTACAACAACACGTTGACGATTTAAGTTGGCTACTTCTACTTCACGATGTTTGTTTTCTTCAGCAATTAGAATTTTTTCTTCTGCTGCAATTCGCGCATTTTCATATTTTAACTTCTCTTCTTGTTGTATTTTTTTTGTTTCAGCTTCTTCGCGAGCGATAACAGTTAATACTTCGCGCTGTTGTTTAGCTTGTGCGTCTTTTTCTTGGCGTTCTAACTCTAATATAGTTTCACGAGTTTCTACGTCTTTCTTTTTAATCTTCATTTCTTCTTCGCGTCGATGCTCATTGGTTTCAATGTGTTCAATCGCAGTTAGACGAATGATTTTACGAATACCCTGTGCATCCAATATATTGTCACGATCCAAACTTTCAATAGGTGTTTGTTCTAAATAATCAATTGCTGCATCTTCTAATACATAACCATTTAAATCTTCGCCAATAACACGAATAATGTCATCACGAAACTTGTCACGCTCTTGATATAAATCAGTAAAGTCTAAACGTTTACCCACTGTTTTTAATGCTTCAGAAAACTTAGCACTGAATAAATTTTCCATTGTTTCTTGTTCAGAGGCACGCTCGCACCCAATTGCTTGAGCCACACGAAGTACGTCTTCTTTTGTTTTATTAACCCGAACAAAAAATGCCACTTTAATATCGGCTCGAATGTTATCCATACAGATCAAACCGTCTTTGCCACGACGATCAATCTCGATCGTTTTTAATGAAATGTTCATAATTTCTTTGCGATGAATAACCGGTAATACTAGGCGACCGGTAAATGTTACTTCGGGTTCTTCGCGGGTGGTGTTAACGATCATGGCATTACCTTGATCGACTTTTTTGTAAAAACTTGCGTATAAAATGCAAATGCCGATAACAATTACGACTAAGACTAGAGCTATTGGTAAAATTATTGAAAAAAGATCCATTATTAATTTCCTGATTGATTAAAGGTTAAATGTTAATTATTTATTAAGGTTAGTTTTAAATTCATCATTACTGATTACTTGATAAAGGTTATTTGTTTTGTTGTAACTAATCGCTATCACAATGTCACCTTTTTTAAAGCCTTCTGCTTTAGATGCACGAATTCTTACAATTATATCATCGCCGTTATTTGAGCTAATTCGACCCTGTCCAAATTCATCATCAACCGTTAGGGAGGTGACTTTACAAGGTTGACCCAAAAAATCGATTTTTGTTTTTGCTTTATTTTCGTTTGATAATTTTCTTAGTGGTTGAATTAATTTTCCTGTAATAAATACAGCAATTATAAAACTTCCAACTAAAGTAGTTGAGCTAAAAATAAACTGTAATATTGAGCTTGGAATAAGAGGTGTTAAGAAAATTGATGTAAGGTAGGTAATTGTCCATGCTAAAAATATTATCAGTGTTAATACAATTGTGAATGGTACACCAGAGAGTCCTAGAGTATGTAATAATCCAGCAAATCCAGGGATATCAGTTTCTGTATCAAAATCAACATCAAATGAAACAACATCAATATCCATAGCACCTATAATAGTGAATAACCATAAAACCAATAACATTGCTAAAAATATAGTGTAAATCCCAGTTGGATAACTACTTAATACATTCCAAATTTCATTCATTCATTCATTCCCCACCTTATTGTTTATTTTTTTGAGTGGCCAATACTAATTCTTCTTTAATACGATTGCGAATTTCTATTGTGTTATTGGGGTCCAATTCATAACGCTTGCCAAGCATTAAATAATCAGCCGGTGACAAACTAATACTTAATCTTGGGCGCACTGGTTTTTTACGAGGTAATTGGATGATCTCTCGTATTAAATCCGAAGGGCTTAAATCATTTTCTATCGCAGTAATACGTAAAATTTTTGATTGTGCCTGCTCTAATTCAAATACCACTTGTACCGCTTTGATATTCTTATCAGAGACACTCCACGATTTTGCTATTTTTTTCAAAACTTTTTTACCTGTTGTTATTTTATGACTGCTTAGTTTTAGATGATTTCTTTAGGCGATCTAACACTGAGTGAGCAGAATTTTTATCTTTGATAATGCCAGCTTCTTCCAAGCGGGTTTGTAGACTTTCGTCTTTTGACGATTCTGCTAATTCGATATTGGCTGCTGCTTGATCTTCTTTTCTTTGCTGACGTTCACGAATACGTGCTAATGAATCTGTGGCGCTACTTAATGACGAGTTCGAACCATTGGCATTTTTATTGGCTAAATCATTGGCTTTTTGAACTTTATCAGTGGTTTCAACCAATCTTAATTCACGTTCACAGGATTGAATATTACTATCAGCTTGTGATATCGCTTTTTTTAACGTAATTACTTGAGACTCAAAACTATTTAAAACGGCTTGATTAGCATCCCTTTGTTGCTCTAAATTTGCAATTTTTTCAGATACTTCTAAGGCTAAAGTCTCATCGTCTTTATCTAGTGCTTTTATTACATAAGACTCATGCTCTGTAATGGAATCAGTAGCTGTCTTTAATGTACGTTCAATGGCTATTTTTTGCGCCACTATGTTTGTTAGACTCACTTTAGATTGCTCTAATGCTAGTTTCGCATCACGAATTTCTTGTTCTAAAATACGAAAAGCTTGAGTGTCTACAATGGCTTCGCCTACTTCAGTAACACCGCCACGTACAGCTGTAATTAATTTTTTAAAAATACTCATATTATTCTCCAAATTAAGTTAGGTATTCTGACACAGCGTCAATTGCTTCTAATACGTTGTCGCTGAGTGTCTCAATTTCTTTGATTAAATCATCAGTACTTGATTGGGGGGATAATGCACCAAACATAATATATTGATTACTAATTTTTGAAAATGCCGATAATGGAATCGATACATTTAATATCAACATCGCTTCAGTTAAGTTCGATTTTTGTGCTGACTTAACTTGATCGTCTGCAAATAAATACGTAATAACTAATATTTGGCCTTCATCAACCGTCAGGTAAATAGGGAACTCTTCTCTATCGGGTACTGTAATACAAGCTACTGATCCATCACCTGCAAGTTTATCAATATTCAGCTTA
>JALJPK010000046.1 GCA_022968985.1 Pseudomonadales bacterium
AAGGTAAATTGGCGAAAATTCTATAGTAAGTATGCATATTTGTATGGTGTGACACTTTTATATTAAACCTGGGGTACGTTTAGGCTTTAAGCTGAACATTATTAAGGGTATCAACCATACAATCAAAAAAGCTATGTTATAGAATTGTGTTGCTGTAACCGTAACTATTTGAATTCAAACAGGTTTTGTTATTAGTTTTCGCAGTTTCTAAAACCGATCTATATGTTTGGAATAGTTGCTTAGAATAGTTGCTTGTTATAGTTGCATCTACTGAACCTCACATATTTTGAAGCAACTAGCTGCAACAACAATTTAAAACATAGCCAATCAAAAGATAAGACAAAAGGAACACCCTTTTTTTGACTGATTTGCTTAAATAGCAAGCTAAAAACTGCGAATTTGATACTAAGCAGTACAGTTAAGTTAATCTGACCTTCCCTAATTCACCCTCAAGCGTTAAAATTGTGTTTTTTTATAACAGCCACATTTTTGGAGTTTATCCCTTGGAAGTTAATCCGATTCGCGTAAAAATTAAAGACCTACAAAACCGTACAGATATCCTTCGGGGGTATCTTTGACTTTGATGTCAAAAAAGAACGTTTAACCGAAGTACAATTATTATTGGGTGAATCGGCTATTTGGGATGATCCTGAAAAAGCCCAAGCATTAGGTCAAGAACAATCCAGCTTAGAGCTTGTTGTGCAAACCATTGAAAACATGGACACCGCACTGTCTGATGCTGCTGAATTATTAGATATGGCCGTTGAAGAAGACGATGAAGACAGCGTAGAAGAAGTTCGCAGCGAACTTAAAGGCACCGAAGAGATGCTTAAAAAGTTAGAATTTCGCCGTATGTTCTCTGGTGAAATGGACCCTAACAACTGCTTTATCGATATTCAATCAGGCTCAGGCGGCACCGAAGCTCAAGATTGGGCCGAAATGGTATTACGTATGTTCTTGCGTTTTGGTGAACAAAAAGGCTTCAAAGTGAAGTTAACTGAATGTTCATCAGGTGATGTGGCGGGTATTAAATCAGCCACTATTCATTTAACTGGTGACTACGCATTTGGTTGGTTACGTACCGAAACTGGGGTACATCGTTTGGTGCGTAAATCACCGTTTGATTCAAATTCAAAACGTCATACTTCTTTTTGCTCGGTATTTGTTTCTCCTGAAATTGATGATGACATCGAAATCGACATCAACCCAGCCGATTTACGTATTGATGTATATCGTGCAAGTGGCGCCGGTGGTCAGCACGTTAACACCACGGAATCTGCGGTACGTATTACCCATGTTCCAACAGGTGAAGTGACTCAGTGTCAAGATGAGCGCTCACAACATAAAAACAAAGCACAAGCGATGAAGCAAATTCGCGCCAAGTTATATGAACGTGAATTACAAATTCGTAACGCAGAAAACCAAGTGCTTGAAGACAGTAAGTCAGACATCGGTTGGGGCAGTCAAATTCGTTCATACGTTTTAGACTCTTCACGAATTAAAGATTTGAGAACAGGTGTTGAAACGTCGAATACACAAGCGGTTTTAGATGGCGGACTTGATAAGTTTATTGAAGCGTCACTAAAAAAAGGCCTTTAGATTTAACCTTTTTTGATCAATTTTAAATAGCTGAGTTAAATAGTCATTTAAAATTCTTATGTTATTTTGCTGTTAAGAGTGATATAAATTGATCAATTACCCATAATCAGTATAATGCGCGGTCTAATTATATTTTACGCTGCGCAAAACAGCTTTTGAGGAAAACATAACATGGCACGAGTTACTGTTGAAGATTGTTTAGATAACGTTGATAACCGTTTTGAATTAATTATGGTTGCATCAAAACGCGCACGTCAAATTGCGACAGGCGGCTACGAGCCTTTGGTTCCTGAAGAAAATGACAAACCTACTGTTATTGCATTACGTGAAATCGCTGAAGGCAAAATTGGCCCGAGCATCTTAAATAAAATAGAAAGCTAAAAGCTATACGCTTTAAAAGAATTTTTAAAATCCAAGTCAGATTTATCTGAGTTGGATTTTTTTTGCTTTGCGTTTATTGATAACCCACATTACAGGCTCAAGACACTGGATTCCCGACGAAAAAATATCGAGAATGACGATACCTCTCAAGACTTCATCATCATTTCTTTTAACTGCTGACCTATCATCGCCACTGCTTGCTCCGACTCTAACGTCCAAGGTTTTGCAAAACTCATTCTGAAACAATTTTGATACAAACCCGTAACTGAAAATAATTCACCTGGTGCGATACGCACATCTCGTTCACGACATTGATAATACAAGTCGGTGGCGTCAATTTTTTTAGGCATTTCAAACCACACAACTAATCCACCCTGTGGTGAACTTGCACGCATCTCGCTAGGAAAATGCATTTGCGCTAAATCAATTAAATGCTGTGAACGTTGCCTATAGGCTTCGCGTGCTTGACGTAAATGACGATCAAACTGACCTTGCGCCATCACTTGTGCCGCGACACTTTGTGGCAAACTGGGTAATGCGATTGAGTTGACGTATTTTTGATGCAGAATTTCTGCGTAATATTTTCCTGGTGCAATCCAACCCACTCTTAATTTTGGATCCATTGTTTTAGACACTGACGAACACCAAAGCACTCGACCTTCTTCATCAAACGCTTTTACTGCTTTTGGTCGATGCCCTTCAAATTGTAACTCCCCATAAATATCATCTTCAATCATGGCGATGTCATATTGTTGTAATAATTGTATTAACGCTTGTTTATGATCATTTGGCATCACACAACCTAATGGATTTGAATAAGCTGTAATACTTAACACCACTTTAATTGGCCACTGCTGAAGCGCCAATTTTAATGCGTCGATACTCATTCCGTCTTTTGGATCCGTTGGAATTTCAATTGATTTTAATCCAAAACTTTCGATCATTTGCAGCAAACCAAAATAACAAGGCGACTCAACGGCCACTATATCACCTGGTTTTGTAAGCGCCCGAAGCGCTAGTGCTAAAGCATTTTGGGCACCTGATGTCGTGATTAATTCATCCACACCTACTCGAATCCCAGCTTCTAATGCACGTTTGGCAATTTGTTTTCTTAACTCATACAACCCTTCAGGTGAATCATAACCTTGATCAAATGTGACACCTGCGCGTGCTTGTGACACATAAGTACGTTGGATTATTTTTGAAATAGGAAAATTTAAATCAGGCACTGCTGCGCAAAAACTCGCACCTGTTTTTGAAGAAGCGCCTCTTTGCACTTCCATGGCTAATTCATTAATACTCACATGCCTAGGTTTAGGTTTTAAGTTGGCTGTTTCTGGTAAATCTACTGCATCTAACGAACTTCTGCGTACAAAATATCCAGATTTTGGTCGTGCTTCAATCCAGCCGCGTTGCTCTAAATTCGCGTAAGCCGTATTCACAGTAGCAATACTGACTTGCTCGCGTTTTGATAACTCACGAACGGAGGGTAAACGCTCCCCTACTTTATATAAACCCTCACGGATTTGATCAGATATTTGATCCCCTAATTGCACATATAATAATTTTTGCATATCACACCATTACAGTTAGTTACTTTTCGACCAGTACAGAACAGTATAGCAGCAATCTGTATCGGTCAACATTTCGTTTTTCTGCATCTATACCTATACAGATTTAAGCACTATTCTATTACTACATCACAACATCACCCCAATTAATGACCTATGGAGGTTCGACATGATCACATTAACTCTAAACCAACCCATTTTAGCCCGTGGTATTTCGATCCTTAAAACATTAAATCGTTGGGAGAGAAACACTTATACACGCAAACAATTAAAAACCCTTAGCGCTGAACAACTCAATGACATTGGTGTAACAAAACAACAGGCAATTAAAGAAAGCCGACGCCCATTTTGGAGTTAAACACACAATAAGGATTCGTTATGTTTAGTCTACACCTAATCTTATTCGCCCTGGTATGCACTGGCACACCCGGGCCCAATAACATTATGATTTTAACGTCATCGCTAAATTTTGGTATAAAACGCACCATTCCACTTTGGTTAGGTATTATTACTGGTGTGCCTTTAATGATGAGCCTAATAGGTCTAGGATTGGGGCAAATTTTTATTTGGTGGCCGGGTAGTTTTTTAATACTTAAATTAATCGGCTGTGCTTATTTATTTTATCTCGCCATTAAAATTGCACTATCAAGCAGCACTGATAAAAACATCAATAAACAACCGATGAGTTATTGGCAGGGTTTTTTGTTTCAATGGATTAATCCAAAAGCATGGGTAATGAGCATTGGTGCAATGGCTACTTTTTCAACTCACGATGCAACTGTGTTACAGGTGTTAACTATCACATCTACATTTTTATGGGTAGGCTGTTTAGGGGTGGGTTGTTGGTTATTTGCGGGATTTTATTTACAGCAATTATTACAAAACCCTAATTACAGAAGGGTATTTAACCTATCGATGGCATTAATTCTTCTTGCAACAATTTGGCCTATATTACAAAGTTCAATTAAAAGCGCCTTACAACCTTAATTTTCAAGCAAAAAAAAACGCATCCGAAGATGCGTTGTATATTACTAAGTGCTTTTAGTGATTAAAGGCGTTTCTTAGTTTCTGAATCGAACATATGTAATTTATCTAAGTTCATTGCAAACGTCATTTTATCGCCTGAACGAGGTACTTTATGCGGATCCATTTTACCAGTTACTTTTTCTTCGTGACCAGCAACATCCATATAAACTACAACTTCATGACCTAATGTTTCAACGATATCAATTTGTCCAGCAAACGATTTTTGGTTAACACATTTTTGCTCATCTTCTGGACGAACATCTTCAGGACGGTAACCAACAATTACTTCTTGGCCTTTTTTGTTTGCACAAACTTCAGCCCAGTTAGATGGTACAGAACCACTAACAACATCAGAAGTGAATGTAGTGCCATCTTCAGAAATTGCTGCATTAAAGAAGTTCATGTTTGGTGTACCAATGAAACCAGCAATAAATACATTACAAGGTGTATCGTATAATTCTAATGGTGTACCAACTTGTTGTAATTCACCTTTGTGAAGTACACAAATTCGATCACCCATTGTCATTGCTTCAACTTGGTCATGTGTTACGTATACCGCTGTAACACCTAAACGCTTTTGCAATTTACCAATTTCTGCACGCATGTGAACACGTAATTCAGCATCCAAGTTTGATAATGGCTCATCAAATAAGAATACAGAAGGCTTACGTACAATAGCTCGACCTAGTGCAACACGCTGACGTTGCCCACCAGAAAGATCTTTTGGTTTACGCTCTAATAAATGACTTAAACCTAAGTTGTCTGCAGCATCATCTACTAATTTTTTGATTTCAGCTTTTGGCATTTTACGAAGTTTTAAACCAAACGCAATGTTTTCAGCAACAGTCATATGCGGATAAAGTGCGTATGATTGGAAAACCATCGCTACGTCACGCTCTTTAGGATGAACGTTGTTTACAACACGATCACCGATTAATAATTGACCATCAGTAATATCTTCTAGACCTGCAATCATACGTAAAGTAGTTGATTTACCACAACCAGATGGTCCAACTAATACTACGAATTCTTTATCTGCAATCTCAAGATCCAGACCTTTAATGATATTTACATCGCCGTAACTTTTTACGACATTTTTAAAACTAATACTAGCCATTATTAATGCTCTCTTATATAGGTTGTTAGAATGCGAAATACATTCCCAATTAACTTGATTTCAAAATGCGCGAATATCAATTAAATAAACATTCATCGCGTCAAGTAAGGTTTAACATGTTGTTAAACCGCAACTGCGGGCGCTACTATACAGAAAATTACAATAAAATACCACTTTCACCCCAAATCAAAGCCACACAATAATAGCCTTTTAAGTAAACCTTGCTATTCTCAAATTAAATATCATTGATTATTATAAATTATGACCAACCAAGTTTTAATCGTAGACGACGATAAATTCATCCAAAAGGTATTAACTAAATTCCTGAGAGATGATTATTCAATATCGATAGTTAACAATGGTGAAGAAGCACTGGCACATGTCAAAACCAACAAACCTTCGATTATATTACTTGATGTAGAAATGCCAGGACAAAATGGTTACGAAGTATGTGATGCACTCAAACAAAACCCTGACACCAAAGATATCCCTGTTATTTTCTTATCGTCTAAAAGCTCAATGAGAGAAAGAATGCTTGGTTTTGAAGTGGGTGGAGATGATTACCTAGTCAAACCCTGCAGCCAAGAATTATTATTGGCCAAATTATCCAAATTAAGTGAATATATAGAACAACGCAACAAACTTAAAACAGACATTCAGCACGCCACTAATACAACCTTAGAGGCCATGAGTTCTAGCGCTGAACTAGGTAAAATTGTTCGTTTAATAAAACGTAGTTATCAAATTTCTAGCATCGACAAATTGGCATCCGAGCTTAATCAGATTTTAAGAGAGCTAGATTTACACGCGGGGGTTATGTTCGTTTACCAAGGCAATAATCACTTTTACTCAACTCACGAAGAAATTGTTGTTCCATTAGAACAAGAACTTATCGCAATGATGCATGAAGGGAATCGAATCATTGATTTTGGTTGCCGCACTCAAATAAATTTCCCCCGAGTTGCATTATTAATGAAAAACATGCCGCTCGAAGATCGAAATCGTTATGGCCGAATTAAAGACAGCATGCCTTTTTTACTAGAAGCAATTGACGCAAAACTAAAGATATTATCTGCAGAACACGCCTTCAAAAAACAAAACGAGGCACTTGAAAAAGTTGTATATGCTGTACAAATAACAATTAAAAATGTGAGTCATCTTTTTAATTTCAATCAAAAAGACGCCACTGCAGTAATGAGCCAACTTAATTTAGACTTATCATTACAGCTAAATAACCTAGGCCTTGAAGAGGACCAAGAAAATTTCATTTTAGACCGCGTGGAACAAAGCAGCGAAGAACTTAGAGCCATTATGAAAAAGGGTGGCCACATCGAGGAATCCCTTGAAAAAGTAGCCATATTATTAGATAAGATCAACAAGGATCAAAATAGAATTATTAATGAAAGTTTAAGTTCAAAAACCGAAGATATAGAAGACAACTCCGATGATATTGAATTATTTTAACTAGTTACTGAATGATATAGTTTGGTTTTTTATTTAACCAAATTAGCAGCAAATTCTAGCATTTTATTTAATGGAATATCCGCTTTTCGAGCCACTTCAACATCCACTTCAACAATATCAGTAGGATCAATCAAAGCTTGCTTAAGATTCTCCAACGTATTCATAGCCATCCAAGGGCAATGCGCACAACTTTTACATTGTGAGCTTGAACCACCTGTTGGTGCTTCTATAAACGACTTTTTAGGAGACAACTGCTGCATTTTATAAAAAATACCACGATCGGTTGCCACTATAAATTGCTGATTAGGTAAATTTTGTGACGCTTTAATTAATTGTGTGGTTGAACCTACCACATCAGCTACCGCTACTACCGACTCAGGCGACTCAGGGTGAACCAATACCGCCGCATCTGGATACATTGCCTTCATATCCATTATGCCTTTTGCTTTAAACTCTTCATGCACAATACAACTAGCATCCCAAAGCAGCATATCTGCGCCAGTTTGTTTTTGTACATAATCACCCAAGTGTTTATCAGGACCCCAAATGATTTTTTTGCCTAACGAGTCTAGGTGATCAATTAATTCTACCGCAATAGATGATGTTACGACCCAATCAGCAACTGCTTTAACTTCAGCTGAAGTATTAGCGTAAACCACCACTTCGCGATCAGGGTGTTGTGCACAAAATTCTGTAAACTCTTTAACTGGACAACCCAAATCTAAAGAACAGGTTGCTTCTAATGTAGGCATAACAACGGTTTTATGTGGCGCTAAGATTTTTGCTGTTTCACCCATAAAACGAACACCTGCAACCACTATTAGATCAGCATCGGTTCTGGCACCAAACCGCGCCAGTTCTAATGAGTCACCAATAAATCCACCGCTTTTTTCGGTAATTTCTTGCACTAAGGCATCGGTATAATAATGCGAAACTAATACCGCGTTTTTTTCTTTGAGCAAGGCTTGAATATCTGCGAAGTACGTCTCTTTGGTTTTTTTATCCATATGGGCAGATTGTGCAGTAACCGGAATTTCAAAATCGATTGGTGATTGCGTCATAACCAAGCCTTTTTTCGTATAATAGGGAGAATGTAAAAGTAACAGGTAAAAAAAAAGACAGCCTAGGCCATCATCTATTTATATAAGTTTAAGTGGTGGGTCGTGCGGGATTCGAACCTGCGACCAATTGGTTAAAAGCCAACTGCTCTACCAACTGAGCTAACGACCCTCTCCGAAAGAGATGCGTATAATACGCTTCTTATAATTTAACACAAGCTTTATTTTAATTTATTTTCACTAACTACTTGATTAATAAGGAAGATTTCGATATTTGATGCTTTTTTAAACATCTTTGTTTGTAAAGCAACCAATATTTACGCTTAGTCTGGGTTTTCATAATATTCACATCTACATTAAACTTTAAAACCCACTACTTAATACATATAAGTAAAAGAAAACCACATAAAACCGAACATACTTTATATTTATCAGCAAAAACCAAGGAATAAATACATTTTGAGCTTAAATTTTTCATTGGAACACATGTAATTACTCTGATTTTATATATTGTTACCTTTAACCAACCCTAAAATAGACACAAAACCGAACAAACAATATGCATTTCATCTACAAACAATGAATAACTGCACTTTAGGTTTTAAATTATTCACAGTAGTACAATTAATTGTTCTGCTTTTTTAGACTAAGACAGAAGTGGATATTGGCTTGAAGATAAGCATGGAGATAAAATTTGAAGTTAGGCACGTAGATTGACTGAAGATTGACATGAAGATTGACATGAAGATTGACATGGAGAAAGACATGAACAAAGGCATGGAAATTAACTAAAAGATAAACACAAGAAAATAGAGGATGGAGAAAGTAGATTCAAACAACAAGGTGCCACTATTAATGACACCCTGCATTTTAAAGTATTGATACAGTCAATTAACTACTAAGAGTAACCGACGCTTCTTCTTTAACAACCAAATGCTTAACTCGCATAAAACTAACCACACAGGGTGTAATCACCAACACAACTAAAGTACCGTATAACAAACCGAACGCCAAAGAGATTGCCATCGTTTTTACAATCTGTGCTTGAATCGAAGATTCAAACAATATAGGCACTAAACCAATTACTGTAGTAATACTGGTTAATAACACCGCCCTGAAACGCTGACACGATGCTTCAATAATGGCTTCAACTTTATCCATACCCGTTTCTAACAACTGCCTATATCGATCAATTAGAATAATGGAGTCATTTACCACAATCCCAGCGACTCCAAACAAACCCAGCACCGACAAGAAAGTAAAATCAGCCCCCATCAACCAATGACCAAATATTGCCCCAGTCATAGCGAATGGAATAGCAACCACAACAGCTATTGGCCAAATCCATGATTGAAATACCCAAGCTAGAATCAAGAAAATCAATAACATCGCAACCGGAATGGCAAACATGATGGCATCCAATAATTCTTGAACCCCTCTGGCTCCTCCCGAATACTCACCATTAACCCCATATTGAGTTAAAATTGGATTAATAATTGTGACTAATAATGATTTAGACACATCGGATACTTTTAATTCTTCATTCGTAATTCTCGCACTTACTGTCGCACTAATCTTTCCATCCTGAATAGAAAAACCAGCAATTGCAATTTGTCTTTTTTGCTGCGTCAACTGCTCTAGCGTATAAATTTCACCTGCCGGTGACTTAATCGGCAGTCGATTTAATTGCTCCAACCCCCAGGATTCATCACGATCAACTCCCACATAAAAACTGGATTTAGTACCCTCTCTTGATACATCTAATACTTTTTTATTACTTAACCAATCAGAGGCTTGGGACATAATATATTCATCGGTCATTCCCAACTGTTTTGCTAAAGCATTAGCCTGTACATTTAATTCCAATGCACCTGATCTAAAATCATCATTTACATCGGTTAAATATGGCACCGAACTTAATTCATTTTTAGCTGAAGCAACCGCCGTTTTTAAACTTGATAGATTATCTGATTCAAACAAAAAACTAACAATACTAGTATCACTACCACCACCCGCCGCTGAAACATCGGTACTTGATTTTAATTCTTCAACCCACTTATTGGGCACAATTAAAGACTTCCAATAATCCATAACCTTCGCATTTTTCCACTGTTCATGGCGATCATCCCTATCATGTAACTCAATATATATTTCTAAATAATGATGATAGGTATCTTGAGAATAAATATGCTGTTTGATTAAATTAGGATAATCACTCTCAACTTGGTGTAACGTTTCAATCAAGTATTTTGCATATTCTTTTTGTTCGTCTTTCGTTACATCATCATAAAAAGAAACCGTCATCGACGTATTATTAAACTCAACATCCATCTCCGGGTTAAATTTAACCACATCATTTTTAACCATCGCTACACTGATAATCAAAAGTGATACTGCTATCAAAATAGTAATACCTCTATTGTTTGCAACTGTTTCAATTAAAAATCGAAACTTACCATCACGTAAATTGGCAAAAGCCGCATCTACTTTTAACCTCATTTTACTTTCTTTTTTGTTATCCGATTTTGCCAATGAATGATTTAAATGCCCTGGTAAAACAAAAAAACATTCAAACAATGAAGCCACTAATACACAAATAATAACCAAAGGCACTGGTCTTAATAATTCACCAAATGCACCAGGAAGAAATAACAACGGCGAGAACGCCGCTATAGACGTTAATGCAGCAGCCATGACAGGCATAAACATTCGTTTAACACCTAAAATGGCAGCATCAGCAGAACTCAACCCACTCATTTTTAATGACAGGGTTTCCTCACTAATAACGATGGCATCATCCACCACAATACCAAGGGCAATTAATAAAGCAAAAATACTAAAGATATTTAAGTTACCATCAATCACATACAACAAACCCAAAGTAGCAAAAATAGCCACCGGAATACCCGCTGCCGTCCAAAATGCCACTCGACTATTTAATAAAACAAATAAAGTAAGCAATACCAACAACAACCCAAACAACGCATTATTGGTTAATAAATCTAAATGCCCTTGAACAAATTTAGCGGTATCACTAAAACTTGAAATATAAATAAAATCGCCATGTTTTTCTTTATACTCTTTAACCCAACTATCAATTCTTTCACCTGATTCAATGGTACCCATTGCTGGCGATCTAACTATATTTAATATAACCGCAGGATTTCCATCAACCAATAAATTGGCTTCACGTTGAGCGCTATCTTCAAAATCATGTATTAGTGATAACGGCGTTTGCTCTAAAGTTAATTGCGACAACTCACGACTATTAACTAATTGATCACCCACCATTAACGACTGCTAACCAATGATACCTGCTGAAGATTTTCTTGCTTGCCCACTTAATAGCCGAACTAATTGCGCCGGAGTTTGATTCAATGACATCCACTGCTGCAGTTTTGGACGCCAATAAATATCAGTATCTGGCAACCCCCAAATTTCAACATCCGCTAATCCACGGGCAACTAATGATTGTTTTGCATCCAATGCGATTTTACGAAGAGAATTAACACTACCATCCACACTTAAAATAATTAAACCAACAGGCTCTAAAAACTCTGCTTGCATAATAGTGGGAGTATCAACGTCAGTTGGCCAATTAAATTGATTAATAATTCTTTGGACTTCTGGCACCACTTTACCCATATCCGCACGAAGAGCAAACTTCACCCCCACTGACGAAGTGCCATTTCTCAGATAAGCTGAAACCCCATCAACCGATGTATTTTGTTTTAAATTTTCAGTTAAAGGGTAAATAATATCCTGCGCAATAATTTCGGCACTTGCACCTTCGTAATTAATATTAAAAGAAGCATATGGCACACTGACATTTGGCATTAATGTAATAGGTGTTTTTTGCATAGCAATCACACCTGAGACAAGCATTAACACCATTAATATATTGGCAGCTAAGCGATGACGAACAAAATAAGACAACATATTACTTCCCCACTGTTAAATCAGTATCTTGCTCTGATTCAATTTTTTTATTTTTAGTGTCATCTTCTTTTTTTGATATTTCGATTTTAGGTAAAACATTAGTTACCTCTATACCTGAATATAAATTTCTTAATTGACTAGTTAACAACAACACATCATCTGGTAAGTTTTCTGATGTGGCAATCCAGTATTCTTTTTTATCTATAATATTAATGCCATGTAATTTAACTTTCGCTTCAACTAACTCGAAGACATTCTCAACACTTTTTTCTAATTTAGTTTTTTCAGATTCTAAATCGGTTTGTGTTCCCGTTTCTGTACCTGTTTCAGTTTCAGTGCCTATATCTGTGTCTGTAGCTTCTTTTGCTTCTTTTTCTTTTAAATAATAAACTCGCTCATATTCAAACAATGCCTTCGGGTCAATTAAAAAACTATCTTCAATGGCCGGTGACACCCAATAAGCATATTGATAACTACCTATTGATAAATCCTGCCCTGAAATATCAAACACTACCAATTGACCTGCTTGCTGAGCTTCTAATAATGGATTAACACTTAATATAGGATAGGTTTGATCAGAAATAACAAGTTCTGAGCTTTTTTGAGAGGCTAATTGTGAAGAGACCTTTACATTAAATAAACGAGACTCGTCATTAAACAATGTCAGCATACTTGCACCAACCGACAGTTTTTCATTCACTTTTAAGGTCAGATTACCAATTGCACCATTAAAATCTGCAATGATTTTATGCGCATCGATTTGTTCATTCTGAACATCTATATTGATTTGTAATTGAGTCAGGCTAGCTTGAAGCTGTTGCTGCTGGGCGTTTTGATTATCGATTGCTAGCTGCCTTTGTAATACTGAGCGTGTTGATTGATTTAATTCTGACTCAACTTGCTCGAATCGACTGTTTGATATTAACTGCTTTGATAATAACTTCTTTTCACTTGCGTAATTGTCTTTGGACTTTTCAAGCTGCTCTAAATCGTAAGTTAAAAATTGGCGATCCAATTTATGCTGTCTTTTTTGGATTTGAATACGTGCATTTAAATCCGTTAACTGCGCATTTAATCGCTGTAAATCACGCTGTGCACTTTCGTCGTCTAATTCAATTAATAACTGCCCTTTTATCACAAAGTCACCAGAGCTAACTAATACGGCTTTTACTTTAGCGTTAACTTCCGATTTCATCTCATTTACACTATCGGAATCAATTTTTCCGATAACAGAATGCATTGGCTGCCAATTACCTTGTTGTACTACCGCAGTAGTAACATATTTGACTTCTTTTTTATTTTCGATTTTGGTGACATCATCTTTACTCATCACCATAACAGTAACTAATACTACAACCGTGGCCACAATAGAGATTGATAACAGCGTTTTTTTAGCGGGCATACGTAAGTCCTTCGCTCAGAATTAAAGCGTAATTTTGAAGGACGTTAGATTAATTGAGTTATAACAGAAATGAAACAGCCGATAGTCACCAACAATGTGAGTCACTACCAATATATACAACTGTTTATTTGTAAATCGGAGAAATTAGCTGACTCGATCGATAGCAACATTAATTAAACGCAATAAAGCGGTTTTATATTCGTTATCATCGAAACAATCTAAAGCAGCACTTGCTTTATCACCCGCTAATTTTGCTTGTTTGATTGAATATTCAATCGCACCTGTATTTTTAATTATTTCTAGAATGGCAGCTAATTCATCTAAGCCTTCATTAATAATGGCGCGTTTGATGATTTTTTTCTCATCGTCTTTTGCGTTAGCTAAACAATAGATTAAAGGTAATGTGGCTTTACCTTCAGCTAAATCATCCCCTACATTTTTACCCATTACTGCGGCATCACCACAGTAGTCCAATACATCGTCGACTAACTGAAAAGCTAAACCCAGTTGTTTGCCATATTCGATTAACGCTTCAATTTGCTTTGAGCTAGCATTATTTAACATGGCTGCACTCACACAGGATGCTTCAAACAATTTGGCTGTTTTAGCGTAAATCACTTCATAATACTGTGCTTGAGTTAAATTCACATTACCAATATTGGTAAGTTGCATCACTTCACCTTCAGCTATGATTCGGGTGGCTTGAGACAAACACTCCATCACATCCATATTACGAAGACTCACTAACAACTCAAATGAACGTGCGTATAAAAAATCCCCTACTAATACACTCGGCGCATTACCCCATTTATGATTAGCCGTAGATTTACCTCGGCGCATATCCGAAGTATCAACAACATCATCATGTAATAAAGTAGCAGTATGTAAAAATTCAATGGCCGCAGCTAAACGAGCAGACTTGTCATCTACATTATTAAGCAAACCACAACTCAATAATACCAACACCGGCCTTAATCGTTTACCGCCACTTTGTACGATATACTCACTAATTTGCTCGACTAAAGGCACATCAGAAGTAAGCTGTTCATTTATAACTAGATCAACTTGCTCAAAGTTGGATTGAATAAGCGTTTGTATTGATTGCATCTTGGTTTTTTATTGTTGGAGATGGACACATTTTAACAGTGACTACCATTTTGTGTCACCCTATTATTCTGTATGTGAATTTAAAATACCGATTTTTTTTCAAATACTCTCATCTTTTTTAAATATCCCCACTTATCTTTTCAAATGGCGCCACTAAAATACCCCACTTATTCTTTTCAAATACTGCTGGTATCTAACCCTATTTATTCATAACCCTATTTATTCAAACAACATCACTAATATTGCTGTTTTGCACTTTACAAAATATGACACCTTACGTATAATTCGCGCGCACTGAAATTCGATTCCCCACCATAGGGCGCTGCGGCGTAAGCAATTGCCTTTAGAAGTGGGAAGTAATCTGTTTAATTTCAGTTTTTTTATATAATTGGAGAAATACATGTACGCTGTAATCGTAAGTGGCGGTAAGCAATACCGTTTAAAAGAAGGTGAAACAGTTAAGCTTGAGAAAATCGAAGCTGAAATCGGTTCATCAATCAATTTCGATCAAATTTTATTAGTTGTTAATGGCGACAGTGTAAAAATTGGTCAACCTGTTGTTGAAGGCGCTAAAGTGACTGCTGAGATCATAGCTCAAGGCCGTCGTAAGAAGATCAAAATTCTTAAATTCAAACGTCGTAAGCATCACATGAAGCAAATGGGCCACCGTCAGTGGTTTACTGAAGTTAAGATTACAAGCATCTCTGCATAATCTTTTTTAATTAATTACTAATTCGGAGTATTTAAAATGGCTCATAAGAAAGCTGGTGGTAGTACCAATAACGGACGTGACTCAGAAAGTAAACGTCTAGGTGTTAAAGCATTTGGCGGACAAACTGTTTCTGCTGGTTCAATCATCATTCGTCAACGTGGTACTCGTTTCCACGCTGGTAAAAATGTTGGTATCGGAACTGACCACACTTTGTTTGCTAAAGCAGACGGTAAAGTGTTATTTGCTGTACGCGGCAACAAGAACCGTAAATTCGTAGATATTGTTCCTGCATAATTGCCAGAATGATTAAACGAAATTAAAAAACCTGCCTAGTGCAGGTTTTTTTATGTCTAATATTTATGCAATTTATTAGTTCAGTACCACAGATTACACAAAGAAGTGAACTCACCCTAAATCATATTACGCACAAATACCTCAAAAGGATGTTTTCGTGAACATAAATGCTGGAAGTGCTGATGATTTTGTAATCGAGCGCAGCCCTCTAACATCGCCCAAAGTTGAGCGTAAAGTAAATCCAATTTATTATCTTTATTTAGCAGCTGATGTTTCACCCATAAACTATGTTGTTTTTTCCATTTTTTAAAAACCAAAAACAATTCAGGTTCACTCATTTCAAGGTAACTCTCAATTTTTTGATGTAATTGATATCGCCCTAAATGCCGACCTATTTCTAAAAAATACATTTTCACCAACTTAGCACTTGTTTCAAAATCCTGATGATTTAACACCCATTGATCCATATGAAACACTTCATCCATAAGCAAATCTAATAACAACTCATTTTTATTGGCATAACAACGATAAAAGACACCTTTACTCATACCAGCTGCGCTGATAATTTGTTTAACACTGACATCTGAAAACTCCCAATGTAAAAACAATGTAAGCGCGGTATTTAATATTGCACCATGTTTTGCTGCAACAGGTCGTTTTGATAGCTTTACAATCATATTTATTTAGAGATCTTGTAATTCTTTGTAACGCAAGTTAAGTGACATCAGTGGTTAAAGCAAGCAATTTGAACTATACCTATATAATTAAACGCAGAAAATATCGTTAACTTATGAATATATTTAGTCGAATCTATAAACATTCTGAAACATGGTTAATGGCAGAACCTAACGCACCGGAATTTCCACTTTCTGATTTTGAACGCATCAAACATGAAATTAAACCCTGTGATGTATTATTAATCGAAGGTCACTCACGAGTGGCTGAAGTAATTAAAAATATTACTCAATCACGGTGGTCACACGCATGTTTATACATTGGCAGATTACACGACATTGAAGACCCATTGCTGCGCGAAAAAATAAAATCATATTATGACGGCCAACCTAGCACCCAACTAATGATTGAATCACAGTTAGGTCTTGGCACAATCATCCGACCACTTAGCATTTATGATCGTAAACATATTCGTATTTGCAGGCCAATTGACCTTGCTTATAATGATTCTCAAAAAGTACTCGCGTATGCTATTAATCGTTTAGGTACAAATTACCACATCAGACAAATATTAGATTTAGCGCGATTTTATTACCCTTGGTCGTTTTTACCTCGAAAATTCAGATCCACTTTATTTCAATGGCAACCAGGTGGATCTACACGCACAGTATGCTCTACCATGATCGCTGAGGCGTTTGGTTTTATCCAATACCCCATTTTACCATTAGTAAAAAAACGAGGTGACGTTGATGGGAAATACCAATTATTTCAACGCAACCCTATGTTATGCACCCCTAGTGACTTTGATTACTCACCTTATTTTAATATTATTAAATACCCATTTATGGATTTTAATGACAATAACGACCCAAGATACCGCTTAATGCCATGGCATGGCGACATTGAACTAGATGCAGAAGAAGCGAGAATGTATATGCATGCTAACAAACAATCAAATATCGACATTGGCGAAAACCAAACTCAAAGGCATATTTCGTCAATTGAAAACACACAATCAACAGATCAAAAACATTAAAGCCAAAAGTAGAGCCACCTGCATTTTAGTGATATTATGGGCTTTTATCTATCATTCTAAAACTCATGAAAATAAGCTTAAAGCATCAAATATTTTACGCCGTATTCATTCCTTGTTTAATTATTTCTACCAGTTTACTGTGGTATTTCTCAAATGAAAAAAACTCATTTAATAAAATCAACTTTGAGAAAACCTCCGAACAAATCTCTCAAGGCATAAGTGAAACATTAATATATGGTATTAAATTTGCTGACATTCAATATTTAGAGCGAATTTCACATCAAGCCCTAAACAAAGAAAATATCGTAGGGGTGAATGTTTTTGATAAAAACCTACAAATTCTGGCAAGCCTTGGTAATAAATCAAACCAAACAATCGATACCAATACAACAATCAGTCACAACCATCTAAGATCTGAGATTAAATTTAATTATCCAATTTATGACTTAATTGATTTTTCAAATCACTTAAACAATAACGCCCCAATCATTGGTTATTTATCACTTAATTTCTCCACACAACACCTGGCAATCAACAAATACAAAACAATCTCCATTTATTTATTCTCTGGATTTATCTTTGCCGTTCTATTTTCACTGCTTGCTTTTTTCTTATCCAAAAAAATTAATGCACCTATTAGTCTATTTAATAAAATATTGACCAACCTTAATGAAAATGAAGACGATGAACCGATTAAATTTGAAGGGTACGGAGAGCTAAACAATCTAAGTAGCAATATCAATACTTTAGTAAAATCATTACACCATGCTCAACAAGAATTACAACTAAGTACTGACGAAGATAATTTAGATTTAAAACAACATTTAGAAAACATCGAAATTAAAAACATTGAATTAGATATGGCCAGACGAGAAGCCACAGAAGCCAACTCGGCAAAAAGTGAATTTTTAGCGAATATGAGCCATGAAATCAGAACCCCTCTAAACGGTATTATCGGATTTTTAAATCAATTAAAAAAAACCAAATTAACCAAAAAACAAGAATCATTTATCGAAACTATCGAAAGCTCTTCAACAGGATTAAGGCTTTTAATTGATGGTATTTTAGATCTTTCAAAACTAGAAGCAGGGAAATTATCATTAGAATTAAGAGAA
This sequence comes from Pseudomonadales bacterium, assembly GCA_022968985.1. Lineage (GTDB taxonomy): Bacteria > Pseudomonadota > Gammaproteobacteria > Pseudomonadales > Natronospirillaceae > Marinicellulosiphila. The sequence goes on from JALJPK010000046.1 coordinate 18,497, forward strand.
ATTAACTTAAGAGAAGTTATTGAAGACACACTGACTATTTTCGCACCCGATATCCAACATAAAAACATTGAATTAAATTATCTACATTATAATGATGCACCCAACCACATCATGCTTGACGGCATTCGTTTTCGCCAAATATTAACTAATTTAATTTCAAATGCGGTTAAATTTACCAACCACGGTGAAATCACGTTACGAGTAATGTTACAAAACGAAGACGAATCAGAAGAAAACAACAACCAAACCACCTTGAAATTTTCGATCCAAGATTCTGGAGTAGGTATAAAAAAAGAACAACAAAAAAGAATATTTAATGCATTTAATCAAGCGGATCCTTCTACGACACGTAAATTTGGTGGCACGGGTTTAGGTTTGGTGATATGCAAAAAGCTCGTCAAAAAAATGGGAGGAGACATATCAGTTGAAAGTGAAGAAGGCAGAGGATCTACATTTTGGTTTACACTTAAAACAACGAAGATTGAATCCCCTAGTAAACCAACATCACTGCAAAAACACTCACCTATAATAATATACGACTTTAATAGTGTTAGTTTAATGAATTTAGAACACAATATGAGCGCCCTAAACTGCCCTTTTATAGTGGCAGAAAATATTAATAATTTTATTGATTTATGCAAAAATGAAGCAGTCAAAACAGCTGTCATAGGAATTAATCATCAGCAAAAAAACTTTGACAACATCATTCAACAAATCCACTCAAATAACCCTGTGCAATTAATTATTTTAAGTAATTTAGAATACGGATCAAGAGAGCAAAAAATAATAGATCGTCTTTCTCATGGTTATTTAAACAAACCCATCAAACAACATGATTTATATAACGCCATTGATCGACTTGGGAACGACAATAAAATAATCGAACAACGCAGAAAATCGATATTAATTGAAAAATCAGAAATAAAACCAGCACTATCGAATTTAAATATACTTGCAGTTGATGATAATGAAATCAACCTAAAGCTTATCAAAGAGATCTTATCTGATTTTAATGTCAGCATTCATTTAGCCAAAAGTGGTTTTGAGGCACTTGAAAAAGTCACCAAACAATATTACGACCTTATTTTTATGGACATTCAAATGCCTGAGATGAATGGCATTGAAACAACAAAATCCATACGTGTATCACAACCAAGTCAACAACATACACCTATCGTAGCATTAACTGCTCATGCATTAGCGGGTGAGAAAGAGCATCTTCTACAAGAAGGTATGGATGACTATTTAACAAAACCTATTGATGAGCAACAATTAATATCAGTTATATTAAAATGGACAGGGACAGATATAAGTCAAAATACTGACCTAAACAGATTATCAAATAAAAATAAAACATCGTCAGAACTTGCCATAGTAGATTTAAAAGAAGGATTATTTCTAGCCAATAACAAACCAGATTTAGCTCAAGACATGCTCAATATGTTAATTAACTCATTAGAAGAAGACAGCAATCAAATTGAACTTTATTACAAACAAAATCAATACGATGAGTTATTAAGAACTGTGCATAAACTTCATGGTGCTACCCACTATTGCGGTGTACCCACGTTAAGAGGGCGTACAGAATCGCTCGAGACTGCCCTAAAACTAAATGACTTAGTTAAGGTACCTAAATTGGTTGAACAATTATTAGCTGACATTGATGATTTATTAACTTGGTCGATTGCTCATAAAATAGATATCATAGATTGGCGATAAGCCAACTATGCTATTAAACTGCCTAAAAATGACGTTCCAATCACTCCCACTTGTTACCCAATAATTATGCCCTTTTAAACAATCAAACTTGATAAACACTCAAACATTACAAATCAGACCAACAAATTGCAAAAAAAAACGCTTATTCACAAGCTCTTTCCCTTCTATACAATAATGCGCCATAACCCAAACGAATTAACATTAATTTACATGTATCTTTCTTTATTTCATTTTTTTGACATTTTTTTCTGTAAACATCGCCTTTTCTCCTTAACTTCACCTGAACTAAATAACACTTTTTTACTATGTAACTGGGATTTCATTTCTATACTTAATAAGTGAAACAAACAGAAGTGTTATGCATCTAAAACTCTATCACTATGATTATATTTTGTGTATTAAAAAAAAACCACCTCATTAATAAAGAGAGACTATGAATAAAATATTGAAAACAAACCATACTGACAATTCAATATTTTTAAGTCAACTGCCGTTGCACTTACAGAAAATTCTGACGATCTGGAATAAATTGGTTTATGTAGGATGGGTAGAAACCACCTTTAATAACTTAGACAAAACACTGTTAAAATTAGTCAGCATTAGTAAAAAAAATAATTTTAATGATTTGTATTATCAAACCTTAGATATTCATCGAATATTTACAGATATCATTAATGACAAAAGAACACCCAGTATTTATGAATTCAAAAATATCGACTCTAAAATAAAATCATTATGTGCACAGAACACATTTAACTTGCCCGATACAACTCAACATCACAACAGTGTGAATTCAAATAAAATTGCGATACTGCACATTAATTCAACAGAAAAAAAATCACAAAAATTATTTAGTCAAAAACCCAGATCGAAAATAGTACAATGTTCGAGTATTGATTCATTAATAAAAATAGATAACACCCACAATTTGGATGCTATTTTAGTATATTTAGAAGATAAACATGTATATGAAAAAACATTAACACAAATTCATCGTACACAAATGAATTGCAAAACCATTATTGCAATTAGTCCAAGAACAGATGCCCACATACGTTTGCAAGCAATACGCTTAAAATGTTTAGATTATTTACAACTGCCCATTAACGAGAATCAACTAAGTGCCATTATTGAATCTAACCAAATTGTAAACGAGCAGATTACAACGGTTGGACTTTTCAAAAATTCTAAACACATTGAGTCTTTATCCAACTTAATGGCACCTCAAAACATCACACTTATTAACAGTGTCACCCCTTTAGATATCATTCACGATGTTTCAAAAAATCAGGCTCACGTCATTGTATTATTTGATGTAGATGAAAGAATAATCATTGAATTACTCAATTTATTACAAAGCCATCCGAATACTTGTTTATTACCTATTATTTATGCCACCTCAGATGATAATTGCAAAATTCAAAAGCAATTAAATGAAAATGCCGTGCACTATATACCTAACTGCTTAGATACGTTTGAAAATTTAATAAATAAAACCTACGCGTTAGGTAAACATTTAATGCATCAAATGCAGCACAACAAAATAAATGACAGTATTGAGAGCACATTATTAAGTACTGAAGAATTCATTAATCATTTTCAATATATTTACGCTCATATAGAAAAAGATGAAACACGAGTTAAACATTATTTTTTTAATATACAAATAAGCTATTTAACCAATAACAAACCCATAGAACACCTAGGTTTTAGTCAAATTCATAAATTATCAAATATTACAACAGGGGTTATTGAGAACTCAAAATTAATTAATGACACAATTTGCACCCATGGTAATTTTAATTATTTCCTAATTAAAGAGTCCATCGAAACTTCACATGCAGAAGATGAGATGAACCATTTTAGTAAAGTCATTACGGATATTGAATTAGCCACAAAACCTTCTGAAATAACAGTCCAAGTAAATACAGTTGGTATATTAATAGAGCGCACACATTCTTTAGATGCGTTAATTGAATTCACATCTTCTGTTATCAACAATAGAACAGAAGATTCCGCACCCGTTAGAATTATGAATTTTTCTAATACCCCTAATATTTATCCTATCGAACCTATCAAAAATAAAACACAACAAGAAGTTAAAAGGAACAGAGAAGAACAAAGTAATAAAGCGGATATAATAACGGCATTTCAAAATGATGGTGTTTTCATGAAATACCAACCTATTGTTGATGTGCAAAAGAATTTAGCGGTATTTGAGGTTTATGCGCGTCTATGTGATCATAATAATGTCTGTTTTGACCCCAGTGTATTTTTCCCTATCTTAATTCAACAAAATTTAGCTCATGAATTTAATCGTAGGATCATTGAAAAAACCTTAACCGAGTTAAGTTCACACAATAATATATCCCAAGAAGCGGATTTTATTCTAAAACTTTTACCTTCAAATGACCCCAAAGAAGACATCCTAAATAAAATTATACCTTGGTTTAGCACCCAATTATTAGGTCATCGCCTACTGGGTAAAAACAGAATAATATTTGAATTATCAGAACCATGGGTTATTAAACACTTTGAACAAGCAAAAATGTTTACAGATAAAGTAAAACAGTTGGATTGTTCGATTTGTATTGATCATAGTGACGTTAGTGCTGCAAGTTTAAAAATTGCACAAATACTTAAACCCAGTTATATAAAAATTGACCCATCACTTAAACATATAATAATTGAACAAAGTAAAATCGAAACAATAAATATATTACAACAACTCTCAAATAGCTCATCACACTTGGTAGCAAGTTGTGTAGAAACGTCAGAAGAATATTCTGCGCTTTGGGACAAAGGCATTCGTTATTTCCAAGGTTATTATGTACAACAACCCTTGGATCAACCTGAATTTATAAAAACGAATTAATATTATAAAAAAGTTGAGGGGAATTGGTCAAAGTAAAATCGAAACAATAAATATATTACAACAACTCAGCTATAACCTAACCAAAGTTCATTACACTTGCTGACAAGTTGCGCTAAAACGTCAGAAGAATATTCCGCACTTTGGGACAAAGGTATTCGTTATTTTCAAGGCTATTATGTTCAACAACCCCTGAACCAACCTGAATTTATAAAAACGAATTAATATTATAAAACCTATTAATATTATAAAAATCACCCTAACACTTAAACATAAAACAATTAAACAATTAAACAAAGAAAACCGAAACAATAAATATATTACAACAACTCAGCTATAACCTATCCAAAGTTCATCTCATTTAGTGACAAGTTGTGTAAAACATCACTAGAATATTCCGCACTTTGGGATAAAGGTATTCGTTATTTTAAGGGTATTATGCTCAACAACCTTTGAAGCAACCTGATTTTTTAAATACAACCTGAGTATTGAGTGCGTGGAGAGGAGGTTTCTGACTTCTGACAATCTACTGCCTTTACACAAATAAAAAGTGAGAGAGAGCTTGCTCTCATTTAGTTTTATATCCATGAAAACAAATTTTCACCCACATACTTCAGACCGCCTCTTATTAAAAAATAACGTCAGTTACAAACTACACGTTTTTAGAACTCTTAAATCCCAGGCATAAAAAAAGGGCTTTCGCCCTTTTTTGTTAAATTATAAATTACACATTAAATAAGAAGTGTAATACATCCCCATCTTTTACAATGTAAGACTTACCCTCTGCTCGTAATTTACCTGCGTCTTTAGCCCCTGCTTCACCGTTATATTCAATAAAATCAGCATAAGCAATTGTTTCAGCACGAATGAATCCACGTTCGAAATCACCGTGAATCACACCAGCGGCTTGTGGGCCAGTAGCGCCTTTCTTAACTGTCCAAGCGCGAACTTCTTGTACACCAGCAGTAAAGTAAGTTTGAAGACCTAAAAGTTCATACCCTGCTCGAATCACACGATCCAAACCTGGCTCTGTCATGCCAATGCCTTCTAAAAACTCTAATTTCTCTTCGTCTTCTAATTCTGAAATTTCAGCTTCAAGTTGGTTGCATACAACCACTAAACTTGCGCCTTCTTCTTCAGCAATTTTACGTACTACATCTAAATGTGGGTTATTTTCAAACCCTTCTTCATCAACGTTTGCAATGTACAACGTTTTTTTAATCGTTAACATGTGAAATTCTTTATCTAACGATTCTGCTTCTTCTTCATCTAAGTCTAAAGAACGAAGTGCTCGTCCCGCTTCTAAATGTGGTAAGGCTTTTTTAAGAATCGCTAACTGGCGTATCGCTTCTTTGTCTTGGCCTTTTGCTTTTTTAGTTAAACGGTGGATTTGTTTTTCAATAGACTCTAAATCCGCTAATGCTAATTCTGTGTTGATGATGTCAATATCATCAGCAGGGTCAATTTTATTTGATACGTGGATTACGTTATCATCTTCAAAACAACGAACAACGTGTGCAATGGCATCTGTTTCACGGATATTAGCTAAAAACTTATTACCCAGGCCTTCACCTTTAGATGCGCCTGCCACTAATCCTGCGATATCAACAAATTCCATAGTAGTAGCGATGGTTTTTTGAGGTTTAACTATTGCCTCTAAAGCATCCAAGCGAGGATCAGGTACGGCAACGACACCAGTGTTAGGTTCAATCGTACAAAATGGAAAGTTTGATGCTCCAACACCTGATTTAGTTAACGCATTAAATAACGTGGATTTACCTACGTTTGGAAGTCCCACAATGCCACATTTAATTCCCATTTTGTTCGCCTCTGTATACTAAAAAGTATGCTAAAAAAATTACTGTAAAAGTTGCTGTAAAAGTTGCTGTAAAAAAGCGCGCATTGTACGCAAAACTGTTCTAAAAATATAGTGAATATCTATTGAGTTGATCCAGTGATGGGTTATGAGAGCTTGGAATTGATTTAATCGTCAATATTTATGATTTTTTGCGGCTTATTCGTTAAAAAATAATCGTTTTCAACACTTTCAACAAAAGCTGCGTTAAGTGTCAGCTCTTCGTACAACCAAAATATCTGCTTATTTTCATTCACCCTTTTACGCCAAGTATAACTGATTTGAATCCATCCTGAATTCAAATCGCCTATAGACTCAATATGACCCTGTTCATTTTGATAACTTAAACTTACAAGACCTGCTTCTTTTTTAATCAAAAATCGCTCTAATAACACCGATCCATCTTTCATTAGTGCTGTTTTTAGTTTTCTGTTTTTTTCCGCGTCAGACTCACCATGGTGATCAATAATGCATTCGCACTCTAAAATTAAAAATTCAGGTTTGCTTAATATATTAAACTTGTTTGGTAATGCCGCGCGCGCAGAAATATGAACAGGTGTTCGCTCGCTTTTGTCCCATTGTTTTAGTTGAATTTGAAATATTAAAGTGCTCATTTTTTTTAACCCACTTACTTAAGTGGATCTAACAACCAGTTGGATTTGGTCCATTGTGGATCATTATTAATGGCATAATCAAACGCTCTTGGATGATCCTCAGATTCAATAATTTTTTGAATAAAGTCGTCGGTTATCACTGGGTCATGTAAACGCCAGACCAATTGTTGAGTTTTATTCCATGTCACTCTCGCCACAAATAATGCGTTGTGATCTTTTTAAATCTGCTTATCCATTTTATCAAAAAATGCATTAATCACTTCTTTTTCAGAATCTGTCGGCATATCTTTTGAATCTAGATCTTTTAAATCCAGAGTCAAGGTGCAAAACCAAGGAAATAGTTCCCGACTTTCAAATTTCACTAAGCTTTTATTCACTAAACAAATCGCAGGAAGGTTGTTGCCTTTTAGCTCGATTAACTCATAGCTTTCTACAGGAATTTTGATGGTTACTTTTTTCATATCAGACATGTTTTATGATTCGTTTAAAAAAGGATGCATTATCCATTTTTTGTTGTTTATTTCAAATTTATAATTTTATGTATGACAGGAGACTGTCCAATTTACAGATAGCTTTTAGCAATCGACACGGTCGCCTTAGCATTTTTGATTTTATTTAATACCAGCTCTGCTTCATTTTCGGTGCTTTTAGAAGCCCCACAAAGCGCTGCGGATTCTGCTACCCCATAAACCCCAACAGTATTAAATACATATTCAGATTTTATACTTAATTGATCTTCCACTTTGCTTAGTGTTTGAACATCAAAGGTATTAAACGGTTTATTTAACAGCATACTTAATGACATGAACGCTTGTTCATCGGCTTTGATATCAATGCTGTTGATGCTTTGTATTTGTGACATTTCTAGGTTTGTTGATTTTAATGCTTCTGAAATGAGTGTTTGCACATAAGAGATAGGGCAATCTCTTTCACAACCCAATCCTATTGTATAAATAGGTTTAGTATAGCTTTTAGCCGTAGTCTGTACTAACTTACCTTTTAACTTATCGGCTATTTTCTGAGCAAATTCATTTGCACCACCTTCGTGTCCACTTAATAAGGGGATAACAAATTCACCCTGTTCATCTAATACCAAAACCGCTGGGTCTTGGTATTTGTCTTTTAAAACGGGCGCTAATGTTCGAACGGCTATGCCTGTTGCACAGATTAAAATCAGTCGATGACCTTGTTTGAATTCATTTTGAACGGTTTGTATAAACGGTTTGGGTTTAAACAACACTTCGCTATTTTCTACAAAGTTTTTTATTTGTTTGGCTAAAATCAATCCTTGATCTGTTAACGCGACTATTTTCACGATCATGTCATTAACCTTCACACTCTTGGCCTTGTTGCTTTTGTGACCACAAACATTGAAAAATACGGCCCTGCTTTTTTCTCTAACTGCTTAACATCCCATTGTATATATTCATTGTCGCGACCAATATATTCCAGATATTTAGCTTCGTCTAAACGTTGGGTATTTTCTAAACAGGTTAGAATTTTAACTCGTGCACGCCCTGCTTTCATGATTACAATTGAATCAAACTTAGTAAGCGCGTGTTCAATAAATGTTTCGTCATGGCGGCCAGTTATCACACAATAGGATTCTGTCAGCATTGTTAATGGATGTTGTAAAGCACAGGCGGCACTTTGTGGGGAACTGATTCCGGGTACTACAATAGTAGAGTTATGCTCTAAACGTGATAACAAATAAGTGAATGACGCGTAAAAAAGCGGATCACCTTCACATAAAAAAGCCACTTTTTTGTCTTGATCCAACAAAACTTGAATTTGAGCACTTGCTTGATCGTATACTTGATCACCTACTTTTGAATCGTCTGCCATTGGCATTAATATAGGTAATAATTCTTGATCTTCTATGAAGTTTTTAGCAATCTCTTTTGCTTGTGAGTGACCTTCTTTATTAACCAAATAAGCTAATACATCAGCGCTTTGAATGTGCCTGACTGCTTTTAAAGTCATTAATTCAGGGTCACCTGGCCCTACACCCACCCCAACAAAACTATTCATTATTTTCAATTCCACTTTCTGATTGTGTTTTTATCATTTTAATTAGCGTGACTGGTAAATTAGGGCGATACACTAATTGATTAGCCAAAGGCTCTGCTTTACTAATAGCGATCTGCACACTTTGACTTTCGCAGTTTGTATTTGTCATAAAACTTAACAAAGCCGATTTGGTATTTTCAGTAACAGCACTTGCCACTAACACTCCACCCACAGGTAACAAACCCCAAGTTTGTTTTAATATATTATCAAGCTCACCGCCACTGCCACCAATAAAGACTTTATTGGGACTTGCTAATTGATCAAATGCTTCAGGTGCTTTTGCATTTATCAAACTTAAATTATTCACACCAAACTTTTGTTTATTAGCCTGTAGACAGTCAAAACGTTTTGTATGATGCTCAATAGCAATCACTTTAGCTTGTTGGTTCCAATAAGCCAACTCAACCGCAATAGATCCACAACCTGCGCCAACATCCCAAATCACGTCGCCATTTTGTAACGACAATAACGACAGTATATTTAAACGCACTTCACGTTTAGTCAGCATGCCTTTACCTGGTAAAGCATCGGATATAAATAACTCGTCAGGGAAACCGGGGAAAGTTGGCATTACTTGTATGGTTGGAGTAGCTAAAGTTTGAGTTTGAATCACGCTGACATGCAAAACATCAAATTCAATATTTTGCTCTAAGAGCGCTTCAATACTAAATGATTTAATACGTTGTCCAGTATAACCAAGTTGTTCGCATACTGTGATTGTTGCGTTATCTATCCCTGCATTTAAACATTCTTGTGCTAAAGCTTTTGGATGTGAATATTGATCCGTTAAAATCAATAAGGTTTGATTGGGGGTTAATTTTTTGCGCAGGTTATTGAGTGGGCGCCCGTGTAAACTGATCACTTCGCAATCTTGCATCGACAAACCAAGCTCACTACAACAAGCCTGTAAACTTGAAACACCTGGAAAAAAAGTCAGATTTGATGGTTCAAAATTATTAGATAACCATTTCCCAATCCCATAAAACAAAGGATCGCCGGAGGCTAAAATAACGACATTTTTAAATGAATCAATTTGAGATTTTAATTCTTTTAATTTTGGTAATGGCTCAACACGCTGATGTTTGATTAAAGACTTTATACATTTAAGTTGGCGTGGTGAGCCAAATATCCTGTCACTTGTTTCTAAAAGCTCTATGATTTCACTATTAAACTTTGGATACTCACTCACACCTAAGCCAAGAACATAAATCATTAAAAGTACATCCCGACATGACAACGTAATAGCGCATTACAGGTAGCTGATGCCACTGCACTGCCACCTTGTTTACCCAGAAGAGTAATACATTCTATGCCCAACTCTTCACAGTGATCCCATAACGCATCTTTTGATTCCGCGGCACCCACAAATCCAACGGGCATGCCAATAATTAAAGCAGGTTTATCCCCCCCATCTTTTATTTTTTGCAATAAACCAAAAAGTGCAGTGGGAGCATTACCAATAATAACGATGGAGTCTTTTAAATATGGTTGCCAAAATTTCATAGCCGCCATAGTGCGAGTATTTTTAATCTTTTTTGCTAAAGCAGGCACATCGGGATGATTTAAAAAACACAATGGCTCAGAATCAATCAAACGTTTAGTAACACCCTGCTTAACCATTTCTACATCACACAAAATAGCACTTTTATTTTGAATGGCTTTTAATCCATTTTTACAGGCGTTTTTAGAAAAACGAACTTTAGTTGCTACGTCAGGCAAACCCACGCAATGTATAATACGCATCACCACCTGAGTTTGCTCTTTATCAAACCCGGAAAGATCCGTTTGTTGACGAATTAATTGAAAACTTTTTTCTTCAATTTTTAACGGATCTGGTTCGTATATAAAATTCATGAGTCACTCACTTTTAGTTTTAATACATTTATAGCACTCAAAAATGCAACACTGGTTAAACCAAATAATATAAAAGATATAATGAGGTATATAACGTATTCCTCACCCAATGAAAGCATTGAGTTCTGATTAAGACTACTCACAGGGTTATTAGAAATCAAAAAATCAACCATATCCCACAACATAGTTTCGATATAAAGCATTAAGACAAATGAAAGGATTGAAGTTAATATCAATAAAGGACTTTTAAAAATCACAACAAATACATATTTAAATGCTTTTTTAAAACCAAATACACACAGCACAAAACAATAAATAAATGCAACAGCAATCAATATGGACTCTATATAATTAGAAGGGAGATTCAATTTTAATTCTGCAAGAATATATTTCCTAAAAAATCTTGATATTTCATAGGCTAATTCATCAGATCCAATTGCAAGAAGAACCATTAAACAAGAACACAAGATAACTCTTGCAAAATTAAATTTAAATGACAGAAAATACTTAAATTTAAACTTATTAGATTGAAATCTATTTAATACGTTAAAGTATTGAAAACTAATAATAAATAATGGGATCCAAATTAAGAATATTGCGAAATATTCAAAATAAAAATTAACTATATTATCACTTAGAATAAATTCTATTGATGATTCATACCTTTCGGTGTCATATTTTCCAAACTCTGTAAGCACACACCACTCGATAAAAGTATTCAGAGCAATTACAACACTTAAAATCAATAAAAAATAAAACAAACTAATAATATAAAAGTATCTATTAGTTACTATTCTTTTAATAGTTTTAAAATATGCAATGTAAAACCCTTCATTACAACCGATAGCATTATCAATCGGTGGTTTATAATTATTCATAAAGGTTTCCAGCAAAAGGTGATTATCATTAGTTATTCACATAACTAATGATCTTGTTTTTCAGCATTTAATCAACTTTTATAAATATTATTTTATTTCAACGTGGTTATGAGAATGGCTGTGCGAGTGATCATGTGAATGATTATGATCGGCATCAGTACCTATACCCTGAACATGGTGATGATGCGATTCTTGAACCGCACCCACTTTATGCTCGGCACCAACTATTTGTACACGATACTGGCAAAGCTGGCAGTTCATGTTTGGATTACCCGCTTCAATTTCATTTAATTTTTCAACAAACGTATCTATTACTTTTACATGATCATTTAGGTACGGTGCATTCACCACGTTTACATTTGGATTAAGCGCCGCAAACTCATCTGACCATTGGTAGATTTTTTTAATTAATCGACCGGTGAATAAGAAGTATGGGAAAACGATGATGTTTTTAAATCCCATTGGGTTTACCCTTTTTAATGCATCGGGCAATAATGGGGTGGTGACACCACTGAAGCTGGTTGTTGCAAAACCAAACCCCATACCTTCTTCTAAAAAGCGTGTAATTTTACAGATGTTTGAGTTTGCATCCGCATCTGATGCACCTCGACCAACAGTCATTAATAATGTGTCTTTACGATCGTACACTTCGCCTTTTGCTTCTAAGTCTTTTTTTAATGTCGCTTCGGCTTCTTCAACTCTTGCTTGAGCCGCTTGTAACATATTTGCGTTTACACCTAACTCAGAGCCGTAATCAATTTTAA
>JALJPK010000047.1 GCA_022968985.1 Pseudomonadales bacterium
ATAGTTGGGCGGTCCAGATACCAAAATTTTACAAATCCCCCCATTGAAATAGAATAGTGACTTTTTTAAATAAATGGTGACATTGAGCAACCCGATTTAAAATAAGAACAAGGTGACATTGGGGTGAAATGTCATTGTTGTTTTTAAGTAAAACTAATGATTCTCTTACCGCTTGTCTTGCTACGTCGCGATGATCTTGTGTCCCTAACAGCTCTGACTGTCCTGCTAATGTTCGGTCAGATGGCTGTACGGCATCAAATAAACCCATATTTTTCTTCACGGTTAGAATGCGTTTAACCGCTTCGTTGATTCTTGTTTCACTTACAAGTCCTTCATTAACGTTATCTATGGTGTCTTTAATGAATTCTTTCCAGTCATTGGGTATCATAAACATATCAATACCCGCATTAATGGCTTGTGGGCAATATGATTTCTCACAGCCTATTACTTCTGCGTGTCCATCCCAATCTCCAATTACAAAACCCTCAAAACCCATTTCACCACGTAATACATCGGTTAATAAATATTTATTACCATGCATTTTTTCACCTAATGCACTTGAGTACGAAACCATAACAGTTTGAACACCTGCATCAATAGCAACTGGGTATCCTGCGCCGTGAATGTTCAATAAGTCTTCTAAAGTGTCGAAGTTTTCATCACGGTCATTACCATTTATAGTGCCGCCATCCCCAATAAAGTGTTTGGCTGTTGCAATGATGTGTTCATCATTTAAAAAGTTTGCAGAGTCAGTTAAATCACCTTGTAACCCTTTGATAATATCATCGGTCAAATTTGCCACAATCGACGGGTCTTCGGAGTAACTTTCGTATGTTCTGCCCCAATGATCATCTCGCACTACCGCTAAGGTAGGTGCGAAGGTCCAATCAATACCCGTGACACGCACTTCTTTGGCGGTGATTTCACCGATTTTTTGCATCAGCTCTGGATTGTTTGCTGCTCCTAAACCTATGTTGTGTGGAAACACAGTCGCGCCAATAGCGTTGCTATGACCGTGCACAGCATCGGTGCCCCACATAGTTGGAATACCCATTCGGCCATTGGTTTTGGAGATTGATTCGTTATAATATAGATCTGCATAGGCTAGCCAATCGTCGGTTGTGAATGGTCCTTCTATATTGGGGAATGGGATGCCGCCACCATTTAATACACTGCCTAAATGGTATTTTTTAATGTCACCTACTGCAATTGAGCGAACTTCGCCTTGAACCATTTGACCTATTTTTTCTTCTAAGGTCATCGCTGCAATGATTTCATCAATGCTGTTTAAATTAATATCAATTGGAATGTTTGGTATTACGATGTCGATGTCAGTTTCAGTCTGAGTTTCTGAGTTTGTTTCAGTTTCTGATTCAGTCTGAGTTTCTGAGTTTGTTTCAGTTTCTGATTCAGTCTGAGTTTCTGAGTTTGTTTCAGTTTCAGATTGAGTCTGAGTTTCTGATTTTGTTTCTGTAGTGCCATCATTTTTGTCGCATGCATTTAATCCTAATGCCGCAACTAAAATAACACTCAAGTGTGGGTAGTTCATGTTTTCTCCTAGGGTTTTAAAAAATTGTATTGTTTATATTATGACTGTCTTAAAACATTCCACCGCCAATTAGTTTTCCGTTTTTAAGTGTCAATGCTCTATATGGTAATCTAGCTATCAATGCTAAATCATGGCTGGCAATTAAAACCGACGTACCTACACGGTTAAACTCTGCAAATAACGCCATAATATCTTTGGCTAATTGAGGGTCTAAGTTACCAGTAGGCTCATCGGCTAATATCAATGCGGGTTTATTTACCACTGCGCGTGCGATACCCACACGTTGCTGTTCTCCACCAGAGAGCTGAATGGGGTTAAATTTTTCTTTTTTTAATAATCCCACTTTATCTAATGCGGCACGAACTCGTCTTGGAATGTCTTTGGGGGATTCACCCGAAATAACCAAGGGTAGTGCGACGTTATCGTAAACACTTCGATCAAATAAAAGTTGGTGATTTTGAAATACAATACCAAAATTTCGACGCATAAATGGAATTTGTTTGTCGTTAATTTTATTGGTGAGTTGATTGTTAACTCGTACCTGTCCAGAGCTTGGGCGTTCCATTAACGATATCAGTTTTAATATGGTGGATTTACCTGCACCAGAATGCCCAGTTAAAAACGCCATTTCTCCTTGTTTTAAATGGAAACTCACATTGGATAACGCTTCAAAGCCGCCGTCATATCGTTTGCTAACTTGGTCAAAAATGATCATAAATATCGTCTTGTACTTTAGTTATTATAATTAATGGGCATTAGTAATTATTGTTTTTAATCTGACACTGCTCAGATAAACTTAAATCTGCAAATAAACTGAGCAGTTTTGTGATTATTCGTTTGTTTCAAATAACGCTTTTACAAAATCTTTTGCATTAAAGTCGCGTAAATCATCGGCTTGTTCACCCACACCAATAAAACGTATTGGAATATGCAGTTGCTTGGCTAGGGCGAAAATAACCCCGCCTTTTGCGGTGCCGTCTAATTTAGATAATGTTAATCCAGTGACATTCACACATTTATTAAATTCACGTGCTTGATTGATTGCATTTTGGCCTGTGCCTGCATCCAATACCAACATTACTTCGTGTGGTGCGCTTTCGTCCGTTTTTTTCATGACACGTACGATTTTTTCAAGCTCGCTCATTAGGTTGTCTTTTGTGTGTAAACGCCCTGCAGTATCAGCTATTAATACATCGACATTTCGTGAGGTGGCAGCGCTTAATGCGTCATATAAAACTGAGGCACTATCGGCACCTGTATGCTGGGCTATCACTGGCACGTCATTTCGATCGCCCCAAGCTTGTAGTTGCTCAACGGCTGCTGCTCTAAACGTATCACCAGCGGCTAACATCACAGACTTGCCTTCTTTTTTATACTTTTTAGCGAGTTTACCAATGGTGGTGGTTTTACCCACGCCGTTTATGCCTACCATCAAAATTACATAAGGTTTTTTGCTGGTGTCGATCACTAATGGTTGGTCGACACCTACTAACATGTCGGCCAGGGATTTTTTTAAACTGGTGAACATAGCTTGTGGGTCGGTTAACTCTTTACGGGCCGACTTTTCAGTTAAGTCTTTGATGATACTTTGTGTGGCTTCAACGCCCACATCGGCCATTAAAAGCTGTGTTTCTATGTCTTCAAATAATTCGTCATCAATGACTTTTTTACCCAAAAATATATTCGCCTTACCGTCACTAAAATTTGCCCTTGTTCGGCTAAGGCCTTGTTTTACTCGAGTAAACCAGCCTTTTTTCTCTTTAACTGGATCAATAGAGGGCTCATCAGACAAAGTCACGCCGTTGTTTTCTTGTTTGGGCGCTATCGTAGTTTCTGCTTTGATCTCGGCTTTTGTTTCAGCTTTTATCTCAATTGTTGATTCTGGCTTAATGCTTGTTTGTTGTTGAGCCGTTTCAGTGATTTGTTGTGTAGGCTCAGTTGTTTCGATTGTTTGAGTGGCTTGATTGGGTGCCACTATTTCTGGCTGTGGTTCAGCTGGAATCGATTGTTGTAATGGTTGTTCGATCTCTGCTTTTTGCACAGACTCTTTATTTTCTTTTGCTTTATTTTTTTTACGTTTAATAAAACCAAACATGGTCACTCACTTGCTTATAAATAACAGGATTTTTGAATGCAAACATTTTAACAGAATATGAGTAAAAAAACATGACACAAATTAGTGGATATCAACCACCAGAATTTAAAGAAAGAGAACGCTTCTTTTCAAAGCGTACTTTATGGATAATGAACTTAATTTTAATACCCTTAATATTTGTTTTGGCGACACTAGGGCAGAACGATTCCGATGATGTTGCAATCGATTATGTCGCACCAAATACTGAATATTTATTGGCAGATTTAACCTTTAATAAAACGCAATATGCTGGCTTGGATTTACATTGGGTTAATCTAGATAATTCACAAAAACTGTATTTTGGTTTTGTGTTTGATCGGCAACCTGTGGCCTCCATTCAAATACCGCCTTTTGTTAATGTAAAAACTCAAGCACAGGGTGGTCAGTTGTGGATTCAAATTGACATGCCAAATAATAGAGAGGTGATTTATGATGCGTTAGTTTTTATGAAAAGTTGGTTGCCACTATTAACTTCAAATAACAAAGTAGTGATAGCGGGTGAATTGGATCAAAAAATTGTGGCTAGTTTGGTTGAAAATTTAATGTTTAATGACGGGGAGTCAACTGAGTTTTTTACAAGCGCGACAAAATTTGTACAAACGATCGAGTCCCCCCAAATTGGATCTGAAGAATTTGAGGTGTTTTATGTTGTTCATTTAATATTGAAATCTCGAATATTAAGTAATCGGATTAACGTAATATGGGATACAAAAACACAAAAACGTTTGCTTGGTTTTAACTCGGTTATTGAGCCTAGTTGGCTATTGCCGATAAAAAACGAAGAGTTTGATCGGATAATGTCCGATTTAAGTGAGTCTTTAAAGCCTGCTCAAATAAATGTTGATGGCTTAATGCGTTACTTAATGCATCAAGCAGGGTACAATTTGCCGCCTAATTATTTTCACACCCGCGCGCTGCGTTATCGACAAGTCAGTCTTTTGCAGATCAATGCGCAGCTAATCAAATTACAAGAATTGCTAATTAAAAAATGAAATCAAAAAAATATAAAAATATCACCGATGAAAACACACCTGTTGTTAAACGCCAGTCTAAGAAAAAACCACATCCAGTGGGCAATATTCGAATTATTGCTGGAAAGTGGGGCTCGCGTAAGATTAATGTGATCGATCAGGCTGGTTTAAGACCAACAACCAATCGAATTAAAGAAACTGTATTTAATTGGCTGCAACCACATATACATGAATCTCGTGTATTGGACGTATTTGCAGGTACCGGCTCCTTAGGGTTTGAGGCGTTGTCTCGTGGTGCAGATTATTGCCATTTTAATGAATTGTCTGCAGCTGCAACTAATATGTTAAAACAGAATGTCGAAGCCCTTGATGCCGCAGATGACAGCAAAGTCAGCTCACAAGACGCAAAATCATTATTGTCTTTGAAAGCACAAGAGCCAATGGATATCGTGTTTTTAGACCCTCCGTTTGATTTGGATATTTATCAGCTTTGTTTTGAGCGTTTAGAAGAAAATAACTGGGTGAAAGACGGATCGTTGGTTTATTGTGAGTCGGCAAAACGATTTGATATTGAAGCTCCTAGTCACTGGATAGTGTTAAAAGAAAAAAAGGCTGGGCAGGTTTGCAGTCGTTTATTTGAAGTAAGGTTAAAAAACGAACAGTAAAACAGTGCAAAAGCCCATGTTAAAAGGATTTGACGGGTGTTTTATATCTTTACAGTCTTAATTAGGTTGAGTATAATCCGCGTCCCTTGATTTAGGTGGTGCACTGTTGGTCTATAATTAACAGGTACTAGTTAAGCAAGGTTCATTCACTATTAAACATTAAGGTTATAATATGCCAGCTGTTAAAGTTAAAGAAAACGAACCATTTGACGTAGCGTTACGTCGTTTCAAACGTTCTTGTGAAAAAGCAGGTGTACTTTCTGAAGTACGTCGTCGTGAACATTATGAAAAACCTACTTGGGTTCGTAAGCGTAAAGCTGCTGCTGCCGTTAAACGTCATGCTAAAAAAGTATCACGTGAATCTAAGCGTATGGTTCGTTTATACTAATTTACCAAACATGTTAAATACGATCACAAGTTAGTTTTAACTATGTGTTTATACTTTTTATAAGAAGAGAATATTATGTCTGCAATTGTTAAATCTGTTAAAGATTCTATTAAAGAAGCAATGCGAGCTCGAGCGAAAGCACGTTTATTGGTATTGCGTAATATAAGCTCTGAATTTAAAAAAGTAGAAGTAGACGAACGTGTTGAAGTAGATGATGCAAGAGCAATATTAATTTTAGACAAAATGCAAAAGCAACGTCGTGATTCGATCAGCCAGTATGAACTAGCTGGGCGCGATGATTTGGCCGCACTTGAGAAAACAGAATTGGAGGTGATATCAACTTTTTTACCCGCGGCGTTAAGTGAACAAGAGTTAACTGATTTGGTTGCAAGTGCAATAGCACAAGTGGGTGCATCCTCAATGGCAGATATGGGTAAAGTCATGGCCATAATCAAACCACAAACAGTAGGTCGAGCAGATAACGGACAGGTAAGTAAACAAGTTAAGGCTTTATTAACGGCTTAAAGCTTTCGCCAATTTGTAGGAATGTTACAAGATGGCAGGTTCTATCTCTCGTAGTTTTATTGATGATTTACTTTCAAGAACCGATGTTGTTGAAGTGATTTCGTCGTGTATTGATGTTAAGAAAAAAGGCCAGAATTACTGGGCTTGTTGTCCTTTTCACAATGAAAAATCGCCATCGTTTTCCATCAACGCGTCTAAACAGTTTTATCATTGTTTTGGCTGTGGTGAATCTGGTGATGCATTAAAGTTTTTACAAGAATACGAACGCCTAAGTTTTGTAGAGTCCGTTGAGGCTTTAGCAAAAATGGCGGGTGTGGAAGTGCCACGTACGCACGATCCTATTCAAGAAGAAAAACACAAGAAAAAAGCGCAGCTTACCGATCTCATGGATGACGTGTCGGATTATTATTATCAAAATTTATTGGATCACCCTCAAAAACTCAAAGCAGTAAACTATTTAAAAAATCGTGGCCTAAGTGGTCAGATTGCTAAAATGTTCCAAATTGGTTTTGCGCCTGACGGTTGGCAACATTTGATGGATAAGTTTGCGAAAAAAGACGAGTTAATGCATCAATTATTAGCTGCCGGTATGGTGGTTCAAAAAGAGTCCGATAACGATACTGGTAAAGCCGCGCGTATGTATGATCGCTTTCGTTCGCGAATTATGTTTCCAATACGAAACTCACGAGGCAAAACCATTGCGTTTGGTGGCCGAGTACTAAATGATGAAAAACCAAAATATTTAAACAGTCCTGAGACCGCTATATTTTCAAAGGGTCAGGAGTTGTATGGTTTATATGAAATTAAAAAATTCAGCAAAAATATTGAAAGAATTATTGTTGTTGAAGGTTATATGGATGTCGTGGCTTTATTTCAAGCCGGTATTGGCTACGCGGTAGCAACGTTAGGGACAGCAACAAGTGTGACTCATGTTCAGACTTTATTTAAGCAAGTTGATGAAATAGTATTTTGTTTTGATGGGGATGCTGCTGGTTTTAAAGCGGCGCATCGTGCGTTTGAACAATGTTTAAATGAAGCAAAAGACGGTCGCCAAATTAAATTTTTATTTTTACCAGATGGTGAAGATCCAGATAGTATGGTTCGAAGCATTGGTAAAGTGGCATTTGAAGAAGAAATAAAACAAGCCAAATCGTTATCTGATTATATGATTGAGCACTTACAGTCACAAGTGGATATCAATAGCGAAGCGGGTAGGGCAAAATTAGTAGAATTAGCTAAACCTTATATGATTAGTCTGCCTGATGGTGTGTTTAAACAATTATTAGGTAAACGTTTTTCTACCTTAGTTGGGCTTGAATTACAGTTTGGTGCGTTTGAACCGACTGTGCAAAAAGTGTATGAGCCGGCTAAAGAAAAAAGAGTAGAAAAAAGAACAGAAAAGAGATCGGATAAAAGAGTAGATAAAAAAGTAGAAAATAAAAACGAAACACTGATCAATAATATAGCGAATGAATACCCACAAGACTTACAAGAGATTCATTCGCAGTATGACGATGACGATTCATTTTTAGCACCCAATGATTATTATGAAGAGCCAGCGGATGACAACTGGGTAGATAGTTTACCTGCGGCGCATTCAAATAAGCGTATTCATATCACGTTGTCGCAAACAGATAAAATAGTTGCCTTGTTAATTAGAGCGCCTTTTTTATCGACGGATTATTTATTTGATTCTAGATTATTGATTAAATCTGAATTTATTTTGGTTTGCCAGGTGATGGAAGTATTAAAACAATTACCGAAATCTGACTATTTTCAGGCGTATCAATTTTTAAAAGAAAAAAATATTAATGGTAGAATTGCAGATATTGTTCACAGTGAATACTTTTGGTTACCAAGAAAATCTGATAACTTTAAAGAACTTATCCTTGATGAGCTTGAAAATATTTTATCTGCCCTTATAGATGGGCTACCCGATGAAGCCTTTGAACAACTAAAAAGACGAGTGTTAGCTCGTGACCCTTCCTTAAGTGAAGAAGAAAAACAGCAATACCATCAGATGTTATTGCAAAAAAAGTAAACGATATCTCAAAAATGTGATTTTTTTTAATTATTACAGGGGAGAATATCTTAAATTATATGCTATTATGTTCTGCTTGTTTGCGTTCATCTGTACACAAGTTTTTGAATATATTTATTAACCCTAAATAAAAGCAGAGAAAATATGACCACTGGGCAAAATAAGCAACAGTCTCGTCTAAAAGAACTGATTACTCGCGGTAAGGAACAGGGTTACTTAACCTATGCCGAAGTAAATGATCATCTTCCAGAAGATATCGCCAGTCCTGATCAAATCGAAGATATCATTGCGATGATTAACGATATTGGTATTAAAGTGTATGAAACTGCACCGGATGCCGATGATCTTGTAATGGCTGAAGAAGGTGCATCGTCTGATGACGACGCAACGGAAGAAGCCGCCGCCGCATTAGCTGCAGTAGAAAATGATGTTGGCCGCACCACTGACCCCGTTCGTATGTATATGCGTGAAATGGGTACAGTAGAATTATTAACACGTGAAGGCGAGATTGTTATCGCTAAACGTATAGAAGAAGGTTTGCGTGATGTTATGCACGCCTTTGCTTGTTATCCGGGTAATGTTGAAATAGCATTAAATGCGTACGACGAATCTCAATTAGAAGAAGGTCGTTTATCGGACGTACTGATTTCATTTTTGGACCCAGATTCTGAATTGCCAGCACCGCCACCACCACGACCTGTTGTTGAAGAGAAAAGTGAAGGTGACGACTCTGAAGATGGCGAAGATGATGAAGACGAAGCGCCGACAGGGCCCGATCCTGAAGAAGCAGCTGAACGTTTTGGTTTATTGGCGAAGGCCTATGCAAAATCTTTAGTAGCCATTGAGAAATACGGTTTTGAGAGTAAGCAAGTAAACAAAGCATTAAGCGATGTAGGTGATTTATTTGCACCACTTAAGCTGGCTAATAAAAAGTTTGAAGAGATCAATGTTCGTGTTAAAGACGCAATGACTGAGATTCGTGCTCAAGAACGTGCTTTGATGGACATGATTTGTCGTCGCGGTAAAATGCCACGTAGAACATTCTTAAAGCAATTCCCGGGCAACGAAACTGACGGTGAATGGTTACAAGGTCTTTTAGACAGTGATGAATATGGCGATCGTTTATTTCCGTATGAAGTTGAGCTAAAACGCGCACAAAGAAAAATTCGTAACGTAGAGAAAGGCTGTGGTTTAGTTATGTCTTATATTAAAGACATTCACAGACGAGTAACAATGGGTGAAGCAAGAGCTCGCCGTGCGAAAAAAGAAATGGTTGAAGCTAACTTACGTTTGGTTATTTCGATTGCTAAAAAATACACAAACCGTGGTTTACAATTCTTGGATCTAATTCAAGAAGGTAACATTGGTTTGATGAAAGCCGTTGATAAGTTTGAGTACCGTCGTGGTTATAAATTCTCAACTTACGCAACCTGGTGGATTCGCCAAGCAATCACACGTTCAATTGCAGATCAGGCGCGTACTATTCGTATTCCTGTGCATATGATCGAAACGATTAACAAATTAAATCGTATCTCGCGTCAAATGCTACAAGAAATGGGTCGTGAGCCAACACCTGAAGAATTATCTGAACGCATGGATATGCCAGAAGATAAGATCCGTAAGGTATTAAAAATCTCCAAAGAACCAATTTCATTAGAAACACCTGTTGGTGATGATGAGGACTCTAACTTAGGAGACTTCATTAAAGATGATGGAATGGAAGCGCCGATTGATTCAGCAACTGTAGAAGGTTTAACTGAAGCAACTAAAGACGTACTTTCTGGTTTGACTGCTCGTGAAGCAAAAGTATTACGTATGCGTTTTGGTATTGAAATGAATACCGATCATACGTTAGAAGAAGTTGGTAAGCAGTTTGATGTAACACGTGAACGTATTCGTCAAATTGAAGCGAAAGCATTACGTAAATTACGTCATCCTTCACGCTCTGATCACTTGCGTTCTTTCTTAGACGATTAAGTTAATACTCGTTTAATAAGATAGATTATTAAAAGACACTTATTTAAGTGTCTTTTTTTTGATCAGAACAAAGCTAAAGAAAGAAAAAAGAAAGATATTTGAAGCTGAATGAAAGAAATGCTAAGAAAAGTGAAAATAAAAACTCTTTTTAAATCAAAACGTTGGCGTTAAATGTAACCTTTCGTTATACTAAACATCGTTTTCACATATTGATTGATCAATTGATCGATAGATATGTAATTCGGGCCCATAGCTCAGTTGGTTAGAGCATCCGACTCATAATCGGCAGGTCCCCAGTTCGAGTCTGGGTGGGCCCACCATTTTACTACTCGACACTTTCAAAATTAGAGCGTTCTGCTCATTAGAAAATAAATTTATATTTAGCAATATTTAATCTCTTAAGAAAATTCTCGTATTTTTTGATGTTTCTTTTTATGACGTTATAAGGAAAAATTAATGGATAATCAGGATGAAATATTTAAGACTGCAGTAATTCACGCAATCTCTAATTCTATTTTTAAATTTACACTGGTCTTAATGTGGTCGATTATTTTTATGCCTGTCATTTTAATAGGTTGGCCGTTTGCAATAGTTTATTTGATATCAAAACCTGTAACAGGTTATTACAAAATCAAAGTTGCTGTAAAAACTCTTGAGCAAATTTGGAAAACATTAACCCGATCTTTATTTGTAAGTTCTTCGCTTTGGTTGTATCGATCTGTCTTTTACGCCATATTTTCATGTGCCAGTATATTGATTGTATATATCTTTGTGTTTATTGGTGTTGAAGGGTTTGCTTCTTCTGAAATATCAGAATGGGGCGCGGTAGGGGATTTTGTTGGTGGGGCGTTGAATCCACTTTTGAGTTTTTGTGCTTTTATCACTTTGTTATGGACAATAAAATTACAAACTAAGGAGCTTAGAAAAACAAATAAGGCATTAAAAAATACTGCGAAGTCTCAGAGACAACAAGAGGTTCTAATGATGGAGCAAAAATTTGATACATCGTTTTTTGAATTATTAAATAAATTTCAAATTGAACAAAATATAGATATTAAACCTGTTTCTGAAATGCCAACAATAGGTTTGATAATGTCTAATGAAGGTTTATTTGATGAGTATATTTTGACTAATAATACAAAACTTAATACCTATGTATTTAAAGCAGAAAAATTAGTAAGTGGGTTTCTAATTTTCCTCAAATATATAGAATCAAAAAATCCATATTATGTCAAAGGCTCTGTAAGTTCAGAATCTTCAGAATTTGAGGTTTTGTATATTGAGATCATTAAAAGTATATTGACTAAAGAGTCAAGATCAATTTTTACATATTACTCAACTTGTTACAGGAATTCTAAATTCAAAGATCAAAAGCGAGTAGAAATTAATGAACTCGATAGACTATTAATTAAGTATAAACTTTTTAGAATTTTTAAAAATGAAGAATATGGGCGCGGTGAAATTATTAAAATAAAAACTAAATATAAGCTGCTCAATATCGAAAAATAATCACCCCAACAAATTTACAGCCTCCAACTGACTAGCCTGTCTAGTATTATAATAACTCAGTGTCGTCTTAATATCCGCGTGATCCGCCAGTTGCTGTGGCACACCTTCGTTTAATAACTATGTAATTAACGTGGCTCTAATTCCCCAATGAAACGGCTTTAAATTTCAAAGGGTCAGAGTCGTTGAAAAACTAAAAAGGGCATGCATAACAATCTTTTAATCGATTTTATCACTACTCGACACCCTCAGAATTAGAGTCTAAAGTTCAAAAAATCCAAAATCCAAAATCCAAAATCCAAAATCCAAAATCCCAGTCCCAATTAATAATTTTGACTGACTTATTTATGAAATTAGTTGTTTTTTGTTTATACATAAAACAGCCCAAAATATCTGGGTTTTAATTTGTATCTATTAATCTCTGAGCTGCAATTTCAACTCAATCATGCCTAGATATAATCTCTTTGCATTTTACTCTTATTTCATCACTAATAGTCATGTTGTCGATCACGTGTATTGCGTGTTCTATTGGTAGGCTTTTCAGTATGCCCCAGAAAAAATGTCCAGGCTGTATTTCTAATAGTTTTAATAATTCGTCTATGTCTGAAAAGGTACGTTCATCTTCAAACCATTCAAATACTGTGTCTTTTTGTGTGGGTTTGATTTTTACAGGGTCGTTTGATTGGATGTTAATTGTTTGAGTCAATCGAATATCACGACTCGATGATGAGCCGCGAATTTCGTATTCCCCCGCTTCACAAGCGTATCGATTTAAAAGATACTACAAAGACATCCACGGTTGTGTGGGGTTAGTGTTAGTAAATGATACAACTACAGCAATAGTTGGCAATTATTTGTTTAGCAAACGGTAAATGGAAGTTGCAAATTTGGCAAGTAATTTCAAAGGGTCAGAGTCGTTGAAAAACTATTTTATCTTTTTTTAAATGAAGAATTGGCGGCAAACCGCTTGCTTCACAATGCAAAAAAACTTAAAAGATCTGACTAAAATATGGAAAATGTTACAAATTTCAAAAAATTAGTCAATTTTATCCTGTGTGTTTACGTAGTCAGGTTTTTTCTTTATTCTGAAGTTAATAATTTTTAAAACAATATGAAATTTAGATGTCGTAAATCTTAATTGCTTATCTGATATACTATTAAATTTTAAATATTTCACCTGTTAAGGATTTGTGTATGTCATCCACTGCAAAACGCCCGCATTTAATTATTAATGATATTATTATTATATCCATTATGGCTGTTCTTGCTGGTTGTGGATTGATTTATGAGTATCTACTTTCTCATTATGCAGGGCGAATTTTAGGCTCGATGGAATCGGCTATATATTCAATTATAGGGATTATGATTGTGTCGATGGGTTGTGGTTCTTTTTACGCGCGTCGATTTAAGGATAGTTATAAAACATTTGCATGGCTTGAAGTGACTGTGGCTTTGTTGGGTGCTACTACTGTATTAATTATCTCTGCCTTAATTGGTTATAGTCATGAACTACCACAAGTGTTATCTGAGCATTATGGGATTGAGGTGACTGTTTTGTTTTCAGAAGGGTTGACCTCGGTATTGTATAAAATCAGCATGACATTGCCTTATGTGTTTGGCTTCCTATTGGGTTTTTTGATTGGTATGGAAATTCCATTAATAGCTCGTATTCGTGAACATTATTATGAAAAACATATCGAACATAATACTGGGACTATTTACGGAGCGGATTATATTGGAGCAGGTGTTGGTGCTGCATTATGGGTTCTTTTAATGTTAAAACTAGAAATTAATCAAGCTGCGGCAATCACTGCATCATTAAATCTTGTGGCGGGGTTAGTATTTATATTGCGTTTTAAATCGCGGATTACGGGTTTTAAAAAATTAATTTTTGCGCATGTGGTATTGGCGTTTATGATTGTTGTCATTTTTTACTTTGGTGGGAATTGGCATGATCGAATGCAGAATATGTTGTATCAAAATGAAGTGGTGTATCAACAGCATACTGAGCATCAGAATTTAGTATTTACCGAGCATTTTATTTCACAAGAAAAAGGTTCAGTAATCGATTTTTACATTAATGGAAATCTGCAGTTTTCATCCATGGATGAATATATTTACCATGAAATGTTGGTGCATCCTGCTTTTTTAGTCGCAGCTAGAACGGAACATGTTTTAGTTATTGGTGGTGGGGACGGGTTAGCATTACGTGAAATATTAAAATGGAAACCTAAATCGGTAACACTTGTTGATTTGGATAAAGAATTACTTGAATTGTTTCAAACCCCTGAAATATATATGCCAAAATCTCTAGCAGAAAATATAAGTGAATTAACTCAACAAAGTTTAAGTCATGAAGTTGTCACTTTAATTAATCAAGATGCATTTATATATAGTAAAAAGTTGCTTAAAAATAATAATCGATTTGATGTTATTGTGGTGGATTTACCTGATCCGAGTCATCCAGATTTAAATAAATTATATACACAGGAATTTTATAAGACACTTAAAGAATTATTAATGAGTGACGGTGTTATGGTGGTACAGAGTAATTCGCCTTATCATGCAAAATCTGTTTTTGTCTCAATTGGTAAAACATTAAAGTCAGCGGGTTTTAATTCGGTGCAACAATATCAACAAAATGTTCCTACTTTTGGTCAATGGGGATGGAGTATTGCATTACCAAAAGCAAATTCAGCCAAACAAAAAATTAAACAAAGTGAGCATCAACTTCCACAAGTACAGTGGGTGACCAAGTCTTTAATTGACGCGTCTTTTGAATTCCCTGTGCATTTTTATCGTAATTATGCAGACATTAAAATAAATAGACTTAATAGTCTGAATATATATCAATATTTCCAGCAAGCTTGGTCAGTAGAAGGTGGTTATAGTTTAGATTGATCGATTAATTATTGACGCAAAAGGCAATAAAATCGAGATAGTTATAGGAAATACTAAATAGATAACCTGGATTTTATTGTTTAACCTGTTTTAAAATTTCAGGAAGTGCTTGTTGTTCAACTTCAAGCACGTCAATAATCGCGACTAATAAGTCGGCAGAGAACAGACCTTTACTAACTTTACTGCGTAAGTTGTCGCTGCTTAATTCAATACCAATATCGCTTAAAAGCTTGGTGAGTTTGTCATATTTAATTCCTTTTAGTACCATAGCGGAGCGTATATATCGGCTGATGGACTGTTTATAAGCCTTTAAAGCAACTTTGTTGCGTATACTTTGATCTTGATGCATAAAAAACCTATTTGTGACGGATGTTTCACATTATTATAGACATAAGTCATTAAATTTGGAAGTTTTGTTGATTTATTTAGAAATAATGCTACATTTGTTGCAGATGTTCCACAAATATTAATTATGAGAGTAAAAAACATGAACTGGAGTCACAGTACTTTAAAAACATTATTAGAAAAAAATCAAAACTGGTTGATAGAAAGCGAAGGAGATTGCCTAAGTGTTTCTAATGATGAAGGTTTTGATGCATTCATTTATGCAGGAAGTGAACAGCTTCTTGTTGAAACAGCATTATTTCCTGCATCAGCAGTGAAAGATAGTGCAAAGTTAAATGATTTAATTTTACGTACCCATCAACTGATGCCTCTAACAACAATCTGTATTCACCAAATTGGTGATGAAGATTTTTATGTTGCATTTGGTTCGTTGTCGATCAATAGCAAAGAGTCTGTTGTGTTGGAAGAAATCGAAGCATTGTTCGCAAACGTTGGGGACTTTTTAGATATGTATAATGAATTTTTAAAAGAGGAGTCAGTAGTATGAGCTTAAGAAGATTATGGACCGCATTACGTGGTGCCACCAATGAAGGCCTTGAGGCTGTAGCTGATACACAAGCCATTCGAATTTTAGATCAAGAAATGCGCGATTCTAAAAAAGAATTACAATCTTGTGATATCAATTTAACCAAAATAATGGCAAAACGTAAACTTGCCGAACAAAAAGTTAATTCAATTAATGCAGATGTCGACACCTATACTCAGCATGCTATTGCAGCAAGTGAGCAGGGTAACGATGAGCTAGCAATTGAATGTGCCGAAAAAGTGGAGGAGCTTGAACATAGCGCTGAGACTGAGCAATCGTTTTTAGATAGTTTCTTGAAATCTGAAAAAGCCCTTAAAACGAACATTAAAAAAGCAAAATCAAATGTTCGTAAAATGGAGCAGCAAATTGACCAGGTGAAAGCAACGGCATCTGTACAAAAAGCCCAAGCTTCTGTTTCAAGTCATCATAGTGGTGCAACCAGTAAAGTTAAAACCGCTTTGGATTCATTGGAACGCATTAAAGCGAAACAAGCTCAGCGTAGTGCAGAGTTGGATGCAGCTGAAGAGCTAGCCGGTGAAGAGTCTGGTTCAGATTTAGAGAAAAAATTAAAAAATGCAGGGATTAAGTCTGGAGGTACAACTAGTGGTAGTGATAAACTAGCGCAACTTCTAGCGAAAAAGAAAGGATAACATTTGTCTTTTTATAAAATGCGCCGAGTTCTTTCGGCGCTTGTTCTCTCCACTAATACCTCTGCAATTATAATTGTCTCCCTTTTATATTTTTGTATTTCCTATTTCTTACTTTATCTGTGTCAAGAATCTGAACTGATTGAATTAAATAATTTTTTCTATTGGATTATGGTGACTGCTTCTACAGTGGGTTATGGTGATATGTCGCCAGTGACGCCATTTGGCAAGTTGGTCGTTATGCTTTGGGTGATTCCAGTTGGGTTGAGTATATTTGCATTACTGATAACTAAATTCGGTATGTTTATTGGCAATATTATAATACGTAAAAAAAGAGGCTTAAATATGATTAATTTAGAAAACCATATTGTTATTATTGGTTATCAGGCATTAAGGACAGCAAGATTAATTGAGTTGTTACAACCTAAACAGCAAAATAGACAGATTGTATTGTGTACTATGTATGATATGGAAAATCCTTTCCCTGGTTTAATTCATTTTGCAAAAGTATCTTCATTCTCAAATCATCAAATGGCCAAACAATTAAATTTGGATAAAGCAAAAAGTATTATTATTGATACCACTAGTGATGATTTGACATTAAGCACTGCTTTATTTTGTAATACAATCAACCCAGGTTGTTATAAAACAGCCTACATTCAGGATGATTCGATTGAAGCATTATTAAATGAATATTGCCCGAAAATTGAAATTGTTCCTTCTGTTTCTGTAGAAATGTTAGCGAAATCTTCAACGGACCCTGATTCAAGTCAATTGCATAAAGAATTATTAGATAATACACAAGGGATGACTCAATATAGTTATTTGTATAATAAAACCGATGTATTAGATTTTTCAAAATTGTTTCAAAACTTTAAACGTAATTCAAACGCCACAATAATTGGAATAAAGTTTAAAGGTGAAGAAAAAATCAAATTAAACCCATCGTTAGATTGCAATATAAATCAAGGTGATGTGTTATTTTATATTGCTGAACATAGAATCAGTGATAAACATTTAGAAAACAATAAATAAGAAGGTATAAAATGGGATTTTTTAATTCATTATTTAAGAAAAACAAAGAAGTGGATACATCTTTTTTACCCAGTATTATGGGTTTGGCAGTAGGCACCAGTTTTGAAATTGATTCGCTGCATTTAAAATTAATATTGCCGAAATTGACTATAAAACAATGTAATAACACTCAAATTATTAATGATGTTGGGTATGTTAATTTAGATGGGACTCATATTTTTCGTTTTTATACGGATGATGAAGCATTTTTACAGGTAATTTGTGAAGGTGGAAAAGAAGAGCAGAATATTGTCGACGTGAAACTATTTCATTATTACGATACCTTAGATATTGGTAGTCAAAACATCTGGGATGAATTGTTAAATGAAAAAATTGGAGTGAGTGAATATGAATTAGCTGGCAATACTTATCAGCGTGTATGGACCTCTGCCAGTGACTATCATAACCCAGTTGTCATGCAGGAAAAAAATTATGATCATACTTCTGAAGACATAAATGATTATGACAGTACCGATCAATTCACTATGTTATTTGAGCGTGAAATTGGCAATGAAGATTATGAAGCATTATTTTTATCCGCTGAAGAGTGTCAAGAAGAAAACGGGACATTAACTCGTAGTTTCGTTATCAGTACAGGTATGTCATTATCCCCATCTCAAATTCATATAAACGGTTAATAAATAAGGAGTCCTCATGGATATCTCAGAACTTTTAAGCTTTGCTGCCTACTTTTCAATTTCACTAGTACTTATGGTGTTATTTAAAATTATCTACACGATGATTACCCCGCATGACGAATGGAAACTAATTAAAGAAAATAAAAATACTGCAGCTGCTCTTGGTTTAGGTGGGGCGGTTATTGGTTTTGCAATAGCGATTTCAGGGACAATCACAAACTCAATTTCAATATTGGATTTTGTGATCTGGAGTGTGGTTGCTTTGGTGGCACAAACCCTAGCATTCTTAATTGTGCGTTTTGTATTTATGCCAAAAATTGTCAGCCGAATTGAGAATGACGAAGTTAGTGCCGGGATTATGTTAGCAGCGGTTAGTATTTCGGTTGGTCTGTTAAATGCTGCTTGTATGACATATTAAGGATGCATCATGAAAAAAACTAAACATATAAATTTACAGAGTTTTCGAAAATATACAGAAATAACACCTACGATAAGACCCATCGTTTTAGCAATTGCGGGTGCTTCATTATTTTTAGCTTCCTGTGGGGGTGGAAAAGAAGAAGCTTATGTTGCTAATACTGCTGAAGATTGCGCTGAAAATACCGAGTTAACGTTAGATCAATGTGAAATAGCTTATAAACAAGCGTTAGTCGAATCTGCAAAAACAGCACCAAGATATAATTCACGTAATTCTTGTGAGCAAGATTTTGGCTCGAGCCAGTGTTATCGCAGTAATTCCAGTGGTTTTTTTATACCATTAATGGCGGGTTATTTAATTGGTAATTTAATGGGGGGCAATAATTATAACCCTGTTTATGGGTATTCTGGTTCAAATAGTGGCTTAAGAAATAATTACGTTTTAAGTGACGGAACGTCAATTGGTTCAAGAAATAATAAATATGTACATGTCAATAAAAGTGATGTGAGAAAATCAAAACCTAAAGCAACTACAACAGTTTCTCGTGGTGGATTTGGATCAAGTGCGTCGGCTAAATCCAGCTGGGGGACAACCAAGTCTCGAAGCAGTTGGGGTGGTTAAATGATTCGTGTCCCAATAGAAGAAAGATTAAATTGGCAAAAAACCGCCGATGAATTTGGTTTTAAATTTCATACGATGTATGGAAAGAAATATTGGGACGAGTCCGCCTATTATCAGTTCAGTTTGGAGCAAATAGAAAAAGACATCGAGGAACCAACTGAAGAAATTCATCAAATGTGTTTAAAAGTTGTTGCGGCTGTAGTGGCCGATGACCATTTGATGCAAAGGTTTTGTATCCCTAAAAATTATTGGCCGTTGATTCGCACCTCATGGGAAAAACAAGAACCAAGTTTATATTCTCGTTTTGATTTTGCTTATAATGGCGTAGATCCGGCAAAATTTTTAGAAAATAATGCGGATACACCAACGAGTATATATGAAACTGGATTTTGGCAATGGTTATGGTTAGAACAACAAGTAGATGCTGGTAAATTATCCAGAAAGTCAGATCAATTTAATTCACTACAAGAAAAATTAGTGAATCGGTTTAAAGAATTAAAGTATTTAAATCCTGATAAAAAATTGTTTTTTGCATGTTGTAAAGACACCGATGAAGACAGAGGTACGGTTCAGTATTTACAGGATTGTGCAACTGAAGCGGGAATTATCAATCATTTTGTATTTATTGAAGATATAGGTGTCTCACAAGAAAATGAATTTACCGATTTAAATGATCAAATAATCGATTGGATGTTTAAGTTATATCCTTGGGAATTTATGTTTCGTGAGGAATTTGGCCAACAATTATTAAATGAAAAAACAACTTGGTTAGAACCGCCTTGGAAAAGCATTTTATCTAATAAGGCGTTGCTTCCGATGTTGTGGAAAATGTTTCCCGATCATCCAAATTTATTACCTGCATTTTTTGAGGATGAATTACATTTAGCCCAGGATATTAAAAAGTTAGTCAAAAAACCGATATTTTCTCGTGAAGGTTCGAATATTTCTATTTTAGAAAATGAAGAAGAAATTTCCAATTCCGATGGTCCATACGGTGAAGAAGGGTTCATTTATCAAGCATTTTATCCATTACCTAAATTCGGTGAAAGTTACACATTAATTGGCAGTTGGTTGGTGGATAATCAAGCGGCAGGTATTTCCATTCGTGAAGATGAAAATATTATTACTCAAGATATGAGTCGATATGTACCTCATATAATTTTATAATTATTGAATCCTGTTTATTAAAACGCTCAGATTTCTGGGTTTTTTTTTGCAATTTAACGGGTCCAATTCAAAAGGGGCAGAGTCGTTGAAAAACTATTTTAACCTTTTTTAAATGAAGAATAGGGTTTCAAGTTACTTGCTTCACAATACTTTAGGCCACAGAAGAACTACAAAGGACATGTATAACAAACTTTTAATCCATTTTATCAGCATAAAATTCAGAATTACTTTAATACGTGTTAAATATTCTGGCTTCGAGTTTTTGCTGAATCAGAATTTATCACTACTCGATACCTTCAAAATTAAAGCCTATTGTTCAATAATTCCAAAAATCTAATTAATTGTTGGGTATGCCTTATCCGTTATTTATGAGTTTAAATGTGTGTTGTTTAAGCATAAAAAAACCCAGAATATCTGGGCTTCAATCTTCAACTATTAACCTTAAAGTCTAACTCAATCATGCCTAGATATAATCTCTTTGCATTTTGCTCTTATTTCATCACTTAAAGTCATGTTGTTGATCATTTGCATAGCGTGTTCAATCGGTAGGCTTTTTAATATGCCCCAGAAAAAATGCCCTGGTTGTATTTCTAAAAGTTTTAATAGTTCGTCTATGTCTGCAAAAGTACGTTCATCTTCAAACCATTCAAATACTGTGTCTTTTTGAGTCGGTTTGATTTTTACAGGGTCGTTGGATTGAATATTAACTGTTTGAGTCAGTCGAATATCTCGACTTGATGATGAGGCACGAATTTCGTATAACCCCGCTTCACAAGCGTATCTATTTAAGTGCGGCACATAGTGCTCAAACGCACGGTCACATAAAACAATCGTAACGGTTTTAGATTCATTTGGAGCCAAATCTGTTTTGACAAAGCCTTTTAATTCTTGTTCGGGGCGTAATAAATACGATTTAATCGGGTGAATATAGATTTGAATGGTTTCTTTTGCTTGAATCTGTCCTGTATTTTTAACGGTAACAGTTACTGAGTTTTGAGTAATATCGATTTCTAAATCTGAATATTCAAAGTTGCTGTAACTTAATCCGTGACCAAACGGGAATTGCACGGGTAATTTTTTGGTATCGTAATAGCGATAACCCACCAGTGTTTCTTCTTTGTATTCCACATCATTTTTTCCGCCAGGGAAACAATCAAAACTTGGATTATGCTCCAAACAAATAGGGAAACTTTCTGATAGTTTACCGCTAGGGGATATTTTACCAAATAACATATCGGTAATAGCGCTGCCTGATGCCTGTCCATTAAACCAATTCATTACGATGGCTGGGGTTTTATTTACAAACGATTGTAAGTCGACCACGCTGCCACAGTTTAATACAATAATTGTATTTGAATTGGCCTCTAATACTGCATCAATCAGTTTTAAATGATCTTTAGGTAACAATAAATCGGTTCGATCAAATCCTTCTGTTTCAATAGCGTCGGTGGTGCCAACAAATAAAATCACAGCGTCTTTATTTTTACAAGCAGCTACGGCTTCGGCTAATTGTGTGGTTGTTACGTTTTCTTCGATGTAACCTTGAGCAAAAGTAATGTTGGCTACTTTTTCAAGTTCAGGTAATGCATGTGTCACCATTTTGGCTGTCATAGATGAGCTACCGCCACCTTGAAATCTCGAGTCTTTTGCAAATTGACCAATCACTGCAACGTTTATATTTTTACTTAAGGGCAGGCAGTGGTTGTCATTTTTTAATAATACGATGGACTCTTTTGCAACTTGTTCACTTAATTTATTATGTTGTTGCCAATTTATCTTTGTGATCTGCTGTTTGCCCTCAGTTGCTTTTTTAATTAAATTCAAAACATTTAAAGCACGAGTATCAATTGTTTGTTGGCTGATGTTACCTAATTTAAATTGCTCAAATAAGAATTCATTTTGTTTTCCAGGCCCCGGCATTTCAAAATCTAAACCGTTATTGTGTGCTTCTAGTTTGTCACGAGTCGCGCCCCAGTCAGACATCACAGCGCCTTCATATTGCCATTGCTCGCGTAATACGTCTTGAAGTAAATAGCTGTTTTGACAAGCTGGACTGCCATTAACCGCATTGTATGCCCCCATTAATGTCCAAGGATTGGCTTGTTTGACTGCAATTTCAAAAGGGCGTAAATAAATTTCATGTAATGCACGTTGACTAATAACACTGTTAATTAAAAAACGGCGAGTTTCTTGTTCGTTACCAGCAAAGTGTTTTAACGACGTGCCGACACCTTCTGATTGCACACCATTAATAAACGCTGCAGCAATGTGGCCTGATAAATACGGGTCTTCGGAATAATATTCAAAGTTACGACCTGCTAGAGGTGAGCGTTTACCATTTACTCCAGGGCCCAATAACACACTGACATTATAAAAATGGCATTCTTTTGCGATACTTTGACCCACTTGATGGATTAAATCGGTATTAAAGGTCGCGGCCATAGCGGCTTCGGCTGGGTATACGGTGGCGGGTAAAAAGGTGAATGGCGTTGTGGCGGATTTGTCTTCAAGGCGTACACCATGTGGCCCGTCGGTTAATATAATGCTGGGCACATTATGCTTTTCAAACCCGGTTAGTTGCCATGTTTGATCACCACATAATAACGAGATTTTTTCTTGGATGGATAGTTTAGCCAGTACGTCTTTAACATCAAACATAAATCTTTGTCCTGTTTCTTTAACTGTTAATTACAAGATTTTAGAACAAGGATTTACATTCATTAGTTCATAAATCAATTTAAATAGTTTGTAATTATTCAGCTCACGCTCAAATTTACGTATTTCTTTGTTTAAAAATGATCATTTACACATGTAAACTCACATTTTTTGCCTCGAACTACGAAAATTTGGCCGCAATCTGAACAGTTACGGAATATGCTGATTAGATACAATGGTTTTTTACTTTTATTTTGTTTGAATTGTGTCGTCTGTATCAGTATCAACCACACGATACCAGTATTGAGTTCTACCTAATAAAGCAAAACCAATATATCCACGAACTTTTAGTTTGTCATCGCCTTGTAATTGCATAACCAAAGAATAAGATTTGCCTTCACTTGGATCTAGAATCTCGCCTTTTTTATATTTTTTGCCTGATTTTTTAGCATCCGTGATTATTTGCATACCGATAATAGGCTGGTCTTTTAAGCTGCCTTTACATTCAGTACATAAAGGGTTTACTTCTGCTGAGCTTAAAAGTTTAACAATTTTGCCTTGATATCTTTTACCGTCGAACCAAATTTCAATGATTGATTTAGCTTTGCCTGTTTCGTCGTCTATTGATTTCCACTTTCCAGTTATATCTGCAGAAAAAGCACTCATGCTAATTAGCATTAATAAGCTAGTTATTAAATATTTCATATTACACCTTAGAGTTTAAATGGTAGGAGGCTCATAATAAGACATACATAAGTCTAAATTCAAATTAAATTATAGTCTTATTGTTCTTGTCTTTAACTAATTAACTTTATTTTTTTAATCAATAAAATATATACTGCTTTTTCAGGGGCAAATATTGTGAGTTTGTTTAACCTGAACCTACTGATCCTGAACTGATTTAAGAATCGAATTAATTGTCTTAGTCCTCATCAAACGTTAAAAGGTCTGTGAATATGAATAACGAGTTAAACTGGCAGTGGCTTCAAATATTTGTAGTAGTGGCGCAAGAGGGCAGTTTCTCTAAAGCAGCCAAACGTTTAAATCAATCTCAGCCAACGATAAGTCGTCAAATTCAACATTTTGAAAAACACATTGATACGTTATTATTTCATAGAACCCCACAAGGGTTAACTTTAACTGATAAAGCGCATACTGTTTATGAGCAGGCTTTAAAGATGCAAGTCAATCAAGATGGTTTATTACGTCAGTTAAATGGGCGCGATGAAAGCTTAAAAGGATCGATTAGAATCAGCGTCAATGAAGTGATTGGGTTTTATACATTACCAAAAATTATTAGTGCATTTTCAAAATTGTATCCCGAAATTCAAATTGAGTTAGTGATTACAAATCAATCCAGCAGTTTAAGTAAACGTGAGGCCGATTTAGCCCTTAGAATGTACCAACCCACTTCACCTGATTTAATTGCTCAAAAAGTA
Source organism: Pseudomonadales bacterium (assembly GCA_022968985.1). GTDB lineage: Bacteria > Pseudomonadota > Gammaproteobacteria > Pseudomonadales > Natronospirillaceae > Marinicellulosiphila. The sequence continues at coordinate 24,248 of JALJPK010000047.1, forward strand.
GGGGAGTTACCTCTTTGTCTTTTTGCTAGCCCTGAGTATTTAAAAGAGCATCATCACCCCAAGGATTTTAACGATATATTAATAAATCACAAATTAATTGGTTTTGATAAAGATTTACAAATGATTGAAGGGTTTAAACAAAAAGGATTAAATGTCACTTCAGCCAATTTTGCATTTCGCTGTGATCATTTGTTGATGCAAATTCAAATGATTCAGGCTGGTTGTGGTATTGGTGTTACCCACAAAATATTGGGGCACAAACATAATATGATTGCGTTGTTTGATGGGTTGGAAGTTGGTCATTTACCACTTTGGGTGGTGTGTCATCAAGAAGTGAAATTTAATAAAAAACTGAAAGTGTTTAAGTCATTTTTAATCGATTGTTTAAAGCATGATCCCTATGCTTTAACATTACCATGACATATAAATTTAAGTCTAAATCTAAATAGTTTAATCTATCTTAAGGCTTGAACTTGTTTGACCATACTGGCGCGATAAAACAGAAAGTGCCAGCGATGACCACCAAGTTGATGCCATAAAATGGCGCTTCTTACTCCAAATAATAAGGTGGCGCGTATTTTATCTGCAATACGCTCATCACGTAAATACTCACTATTACCTAATACTTTTATACTAAAACTTAACGAACTTATGGAGTCTTTGTAGGTTTTGGCAAGCCCTGCAATCACTGATTCATGAGTTAGGCTAGCAAAATAATCCGCTTGGTTTTGAACCTGATTGATATTTTTAGAAATTTCATTAAATCGTGTTTTGTCGTTACGAATTTTACTTTCAATATGCAGCAAACTCATAGCGTATTTCATAATATGACCATGAGATTCCCCATTACCTAAATGCAGTTGAATTTGTTTGATACCTTCAGACAAATTTTCGACCCCACCATAAATATCCATTGTGTGTTCTGGATTCATATTTAATAAACCTTTGCTGATTTGTTCACACATTAAATCATCCATTTTTCCAGTTGTTGCTAAGCGCTCGACTAAATAAGCGCTTTGAAACACACCAGCTAAGGCTAGGGCACGTTCGTTTGACATATATTCTCTTTAATTTTGTATAATTAATAGTAAGTTATTTATCTATTTAATAACTATTCAGAACATCCTGCATTTTGTTTGGATATAAACTGAAAATGTTTATTTATTGAATAAATTGTTCAATCACTCCACCACCTAAACAAATTTCATCAATGAAAAATACGGCAGATTGACCTGGTGTAACAGCACGTTGAAGTTCGCCAAATTTCACAACATATTGCCCATCAATAAAATCAATAACACATTTTTGATCGGGCTGACGATAACGATGTTTGCAGGTTAATGTCAGGGGTAAATTTGGTTTTTCACCTTTTACCCAGTCAATTTCACTTAATGTTAAGCTATGAGAATACAGCATTTGATCACTGCCTGCTTGCACGGCCGTTAATACGTTACGCTGTAAGTCTTTTTTACCTACAAACCAAGGTGCTTCTGGGTAATTTTTTAATCCACCAATTTGCAAACCTTGGCGTTGTCCTAATGTGTAATACATTAATCCAGTGTGTTTACCAATTACATCACCATTAGGAGCTTCAATATTGCCGGGTTTAGCAGGTAAATACTGTTGTAAAAAATCTTTAAAACGACGTTCACCAATAAAACAAATACCCGTACTGTCTTTTTTATTGTGTGTAATAAGATTTTGCTCTTCTGCAATTCTGCGCACTTCTGGTTTTTCTAATTCACCAACAGGAAACAGTGTTTGTGCTAATTGGTCTTGATGTACGGCGTGTAAGAAATAACTTTGATCTTTATTGGTGTCTATTCCGCGAAGTAAATAGGTTTGATCATCGTCATGTTTTAAACGGCAATAATGCCCGGTAGCAATTTTTTGTGCGCCTAAATGTTTGGCGTATTCTATGAAGACTTTAAATTTAATTTCTTTATTACATAAAATATCAGGGTTGGGTGTACGACCTTCTTTGTATTCATGTAAGAAAAGCTCAAATACATTGTCCCAATATTCACTGGCAAAGTTAGCTTGGTGTAATGTAATTCCCAATGTATCACATACCGCTTGTGCATCGGCTAAATCATCTTTTGCGGTGCAGTATTCGGTGCCATCGTCTTCATCCCAATTTTTCATGAACAGGCCTTCAACTTGATAACCTTGTTGCATTAATAAATAAGCGCTAACAGAAGAATCAACACCGCCGGACATGCCGACAATAACTTTCATAGGATTATTTGTTGTGGGTTCAGAATTGTTCATCAATGGCCTTTATGTCAAATGATCGGCCCGCTAAATAGTCTTTTATGTTGCTTAGAACTAACGGGCTTCGCAGTGCTTGTTGTTGGTTTAAATTGTTGATTTGATCTAAGTTTAGCCAATGTGCGGCTTTAATGTCTGGATCAAGTTGCTCGGTCTGTTTTTCAATTACTGTTGCGATGATGGTGCAACGCATATAATGGGTTTTATTGGCTTTTGCATAATAACGATAGAACCCTAAAAGCGCCATAGGTTCAACTAAGTAACCGGTTTCTTCTAGTGTTTCGCGAACACAGGCTTCTATTAAGCTTTCACCCGCTTCAACGTGACCGGCAGGTTGATTAAAAACCGATTTACCAAACTTAATCTCTTCAACTAATAAAAATTGCCCGTTTTTAAAAATAACAGAGGCAACGGTTAAATGTGGTAAGTTTTCACGAAGCTTTGGCACATTATCACTCAAATCAAAAGAGGGTTAATTTTACTGAAGGTGAAAGGGGAATAGAAGTCTAAATTCATTCTTTTAGATGATTAATGACAATTGTCCAATAAATAATGAATAAAATACTTAAGTTATGCAAAAACAAGCCGATAAAGAAGTGAAACTAGAACAAATTGGAAAAACCCATGATTTCTCAATTAGGTCACACAAATTTTTCACAGCATTACGCTACACCGGTTTTTGCTCATCATGACAACCATCCTGGTATCAAGGAAAAAACAGTAGAAAAGCAGGAGACACTTGATAAAACGGGAAAAACGGATGTGAAAGAGCAACAGGCGGTTTCAAAAACGTTTGATGTGGATGCGCTAGTGGAAACTTTGTATGACCAACTTGCCTCTAAAGTGATGCTTCGATCAAAAGGTAATGACGAAGACAAAGAGGTGTTATGGCAACAAGCCAAGGATGGTATTGCCGCAGGATTTGCCGAAGCAAAAGATATCCTTAAAGCATTTGGGCAAATGGATGATGGTTTAGATACTAAAATAAATGACGCTCAAGTGATGTTATTTGAGCGTATTGATCAACAAAAACAAGTTCAAGCATTTAATAAAATAGAATCGAGTTTTGTGCATAAAGAACAAAAGCATTTTGCTTTGGAAGTGAAGACCCTAGAAGGCGATACTGTACGATTGTTATTTAATCAATCACATCATATTAAAGGTCGTGAAAATGTCTATGGCATGGACTTGTCTCAAATGGATATGAAACAATTTCGTTTGGATGTAGTGGGGGATTTAAACGAAGAAGAGTTAGAAGACATTAAATCGCTGTTTAATGATATTTCAAAATTAAGCCAAGAATTTTATAGTGGTAATATGGAGCAAGCCTTTGATTTGGCTTCAAAATTAAATATCAATGATACGTCTTTAATGGATCTGAATTTAAATCTTAGAAGTATGACTTCAACCACTCAATCCACTACGTATATAAAACCAACTATGCAGCCTAATTATGGGGTTGAACAATACAAACAAATGCAACCTGATACTGAAAAAATGATTGATCTAAATAAGCAGCCCGGTATGGCCCAACTGTTAGAGTTTTTAGATGGGTTTAATCAAGAATTAGAGCAACTGGGTTTGCCTAATTTAGGGCAGTGGATGCAACAAGCTCAAAAAGCCAATGAAGACTTTATGAAAATATTCGATCAATCCAGTCAAGATTTTTGGTCACATGATATTGCTAAATTAGAATCATTATTTTAGTGATGTTTAAATCAACACCAATTAATAAAGCCAGTTTTTAACTGGTTTTTTTGTGTCCAATATTTAAAGGAATATCACAGTTGATGAGTTAATAAGTATTGGGTAGTTAAATTGATTAGGTGAAATAACCATGTTGTTACGAGTGTTGATATTAAACACATTTAGGTTGTTCAAACTAATGGATTGATTTGAATAAAAATCTATCATGTTATAAATACTTAGATAATTTATTCATTAATGATTTAGGAGAGATAGGTTTTGCAAGAAAATCATTAAACCCTTTTTCGGGTAATGAATTTATTATTTTAGCTTGAGTTTCAGCAGAAACTGCAATAATTGGCCCTGCAAAAAGATTGTTACTTCTAATTAATTGGGTGGACTCAATACCATCCATTACAGGCATGTGTAAATCCATAAATATAATGTGATAGTTCGACTGTTGTTTTTTAAGTAAATTTACAGCCTGTAAACCGTCATTAACAATGTCTAATTGCATATTCCATTTAGCTAAAAGTAATTTCATGATTTGAATGTTAACGGGATTGTCTTCAACTAATAATCCTATCTTGCCACTTAAATTTATCGATTTTAAATTAAACGATTTATTTGCTGTAAACATTGTGAAGTCAAATGAAAAATTACTGCCTTTGTTGAGTTCGCTTTCTATTATTAAATTGCTACCCATGCTTTTTAGTATTTTTTGACTTAAAGCTAGACCCATTCCAATGCCAGAAAATTTTCTAGTTAAACTGGTGTCTATCTGAGAAAAAGGTTTGCTTAATGCTTCTATTTGCGAAGGGTCAATACCAATGCCGGTGTCTGAGATACATACGTTAATACTGGTTTTGTTACTTAGTTTTGATATCACTTTAACGTCGATTTTGACATGGCCTTCATGGGTGAATTTAATGGCGTTGTCCAAAATATAACTTAGGCTTTGATAAAAACGTTTTTCATCATAATAACCGGATTGATTATTTAAATTTGGATCAATTGCAACTTCTAAAGTTAAGTTTTTTTCTGTGCATTTTGTTTCGAAATTATTATGCAGTTTTTTAAATGTATCAATTAATAGATGTTTTTCTAATGTTAATACAATACTTTGTTTGTCTTGAATTTGACTGTAATCTAATATATTTTCAATAATGCTTAATAGATGATCGCAGTTAGTACTTAATAGTTGGCTGTATTTTTTATTGTCTTCTTTTGAAATGGTTGTATCAGACATTAGATGTGCCATTGAAGCAATTGCATTAATAGGCGTTAAAATTTCATGACTAATTGTTGAGAGAAAATCCCCTTTAATGTTAGCTAGTCGTTCAGCATCTTCACGAGATTGTTTTAATTCTTCAATATGTCCGTTGTGTAAAATAAATTGGAAAAACTCGGTGCATATAAAAAAGAATGAAATGGTGAAGATCATCGCCATTGATAGAATTTTTGGAATACTAAATAAGGCTATAAATGTATCTTGAAAAATGATTGAGATCAGTAACAAAACAAGTGGTAAAAAAATACTATAAATTCTTAACCAGTTTTCTTTGCTAATTATGAAAAAATTACTTGCTGATATTATGAAAAAAAATAAATAACTTAATCCACTGTCATAACCCACCGCAATCACCATAAAACCTGCGCCAAGATTAAAACAATGAATTAAAATTAGTCGAGCGGAAAGAAAAAATCCTTTTTTTGATAACATTAAACTTGAAAAATACAATCCAGAATTAACAGCTATGAAAATTCCTAGGAACTGATACCCCATTGAATAAAAAATAATGCTATAAAACGCACAGCTAACTGCCAATATTAGTGCCGCAATATTAAACATTTTTATGGCAAAATTTAAAGCGTCGTCATTACCATTAATGCCAATGTTCAAGAGGTTTTTCAACCAAATCATAGTGGATTCCAAACACGTTTATCTAAGTTTAGTACTAGCAGATTAAACTGCTGAATTTATTGCATATTTTTGTAAAATAGGGAAAATAGCATTTTAAATTAATAATACTGATAAATATGAACAATACAATCGTAATGGATGATTTTGTCGCCCCAAAATGCCACGCACTAATAAAGCTGTTATATTGCGATGATGATATACTAGTGATTGAAAAACCCTCTGGATTATTGAGTTTGTCTGGTAAAAACCCATTAAATTATGATTCTGTACATTATCGTATTGTTAAAGATTTTCCTACTGCACAGTTATGTCATCGTTTAGATCTGGGGACGTCAGGGTTAATTTTAA
>JALJPK010000048.1 GCA_022968985.1 Pseudomonadales bacterium
ATTAGGAGTATTTAAATGAATAAAATAAAAACGATAGATATTATTGGGTTGATACCATTTTTTTTGGGTAAAATTGTAGTGATAAGTGATCCTTGACAGGGATGTACGACAAAATAATTTAAACTTCCACAATAATTAATAATATAAAAAATAGTGAATATGTATTTATTATATTCAAAATTAAAAAAATAATTAAAAACTTAACTCGGATTTAATTATCAATTTAATGAATCAATAAAATTAGATTGAAAATCTATAATTTAAATTGTTTTAATAACCCTAATAAATGATCCGCTTGATCGTGTACTTCAGTACTTTTAACGGCACTGCTTTCTACTTTCTGAAACGTTGTACTAGATAAGTCGGATAAGTGGTTTACATTAACTGAGATTTCTTCACTAACATGAGTTTGTTCTTTTACCGATGATGCAATTTGATCGGTCATATCAGTAATGGCTTCAATTGACTTAAATACGTCTTGAAGTGATTGATTCACTAAGTTTACTTTCTCTACTGATTTAATGCCTAGCTCTTTTCCGCTTGTAATGATTTTGACACTTTTGGCGGTACTAGATTCCAAGTTTTCAATCATTTTTTGAATTTCAACTGTGCTGTCTTGAGTTCGTGCCGCTAATGCACGTACTTCATCGGCTACTACAGCAAAACCTCGTCCCTGTTCACCAGCACGTGCTGCTTCAATAGCTGCGTTTAATGCCAGTAAATTTGTCTGCTCTGCAATACCTTTAATTACATTTAAGACACTAACAATATTACCCACTTCACTGGATAAAGATGAAGTGGCAGTGGTGGCTTCATCTATTTGATTAGACAAATCTGAAATAATCTCAACTGCTTGAGTGACTAATGCACGGCCTTCACTGGCTGATTGACTAGCATTATGCGCCGATTCAGCCACTATAGTGGTGTTGTTGGAAACTTCGTTTGCAGTGGCGCTCATTTGTGTTATCGCCGCTGCTACCATGTCCATTTCTTGATCTTGTTTTGATACTATGTCTTTACTGTCATTGGATAGTTCTTGTAGATCACCCGCTAATTCATTGACGGTAATTGCCACAGTATCAACTTGGGTCATGGATTTATGTAATTTTTCAATAAAAAGATTAAAATAAATACCAAGATAACCAATTTCATTACGGCTTTTGATCTCAATTCGATTGGTTAGATCTCCTTCCCCTTGGCTGATATCTTTTAATGTATTGGCTATTTCTTTAATAGGGTTAATAATAATTAATTTTACGAATAAATAGATTATTGCGGCCATTATTAAATCTAAAATAATTATTTTAATAATAGAGCTTTGAATAATTAAAAGAAGTGCATTGTCTAGTGATGTTGAATTAGTAAGAATCACAACAGTTGCAATTACTTCGTCTCCTGCATCTGGGTGATATAAATCGATCGTTTTTGTTGTATTGGGATCTAAAAACTCGGGTAATTCTGTTGAGGATATATATTCTAAATTTGTATCTTGAACAACACCGTAACTGGTTTTTTCTTTTTCTTGAATAAATATACTATCAATATCATTATTATTAACAGTCGCTTGTAAAATAGCGTTAATATCATCTTCTTGAAAATTCCATAATGCCGAAGGCAACGAAATTGATAAGGAATTCGATGAATTAAATAAACTATTTTCCCACACTTCATGCCATTGTTTTTCAGCAATTTTAAATTCGGTAAAGGTTGAAATTGCCAATAAAATAGTAATAAATGTAATTGCCATTATATTAAATTTAATTAAAATTGATCCGAATATTTTGTTAAACATGTTTTGCCTCTTAAACGAGTGACTAGATACATTACATACATAATTAATTGTAGGTTGTAATTGCTAACAATCAAGTTGACATGTTATGAGTCATAGGCTGAGAGTAAGCGGTTTTTTCGTCAAAGGCTTTTGTCATTTTAGGCTAATTTTATTTGATAACTATTTTAAAATACCAGCTAATACATCAATATTGCTCGCTTCATCATCCACAATTAAAATGGTTGGTTTAACATTACTTTGAACTGGTTTTTTAGAGGCCAATAAAGAGCTGGTATTTGGGCTAGAATTAATTTGAGCAGGATTAATTATTTTTTGTTTTTTCTGTTTGAGTGCTTGTTTTAATTTTTCTTGGAAAGTGACTACTGAAAAAGGTTTGATTAAAAATTCGGAACCCCCTGACTCAATGGCCTGAACTACCATATGACGTTCTATTTCGTGGTCACTAACATAAGCTTAAGCTGGCTGCGTTTTTGCGTGGCACGAACAAACTGTAATAGCGCTATCCCTGACATAACCGGCATATTCCAATCGCTAATAATACAATCAAATTTCTTTTCTATTATTAATTTTTTGCCTTCTAACCCATTTGTTGCAAGTGTCATATTGTCGTAACCGAGTTTGTTTAGACTGTTTTTGATTACTTTACGTACTGGGGAAAAGTCATCAATGAGCAAAAATGATAGATTTTTATCATTCATAATAATTACCTTTATAGACTAATAAAAAGTAGTGATTAATTGTTGATTTACAAATTTTTACAGTAATGAATGGCTAAATGTTGGCAAAGTGAATATGACATAAAATCATGATTTCTATATTACAGAGTTATAAGAGATGAAATTAATAATTATACGAGGTTGATTTTACCCAAACGAATGAATATTCATTTTGAGTGGATGTAAAAAAGGGCAGATTAAAAATCTGCCCTTAAAGATGTAACTGTTTAAAGATGTTTACAGTGAATAAACAATATTAATTAACTAATCATAGATCAATTAATTGAGCCATATCATCTGCATCAAACATTGTAGAAGTTGTGCCGTCAGTGAAGTTTACGAAAATAGTACCTTCTTCGACATCTAATACGATATCACCAACAACAATGGTGTTACTTTTAATCACACCAATTTCTAATAAACCGTCGTCGGATATTTCTGTATCAGTTGATCCGTGAAGAATAAGTTGAGTCTTAACACCACCTTTTGTTTGTGATATTGAAAAATCAACGGTTTCATTTTCAACATCTAAAGCAAGCTCAGTACCAAACTCATAAGTATTGCCGTCAATAATTAATTGATAATCGGCTTTTATATGCAATGATTCAATATAATCTAGAATCTCGTTATTGGCGCAATCATTATATTCATAATATCCAGTAGCTGGATTGTATTGCTCACTAACACAGACATTATCGTAATCATCAATATTATCATTAAACTGAAGTGTTAAGGCTATATCGAATATGGCAGAGACAGTGGGAGAAAAAGGTCTGTTTTCATAAAACATTGCTTCTAAGTGAAGATTAGACATCACTGTAGTAGGTGCTAAGTTATTACCTTCATAAGTGAAATAGGTTGTAAAATTAGCGCTAGCTTCAATTGCCTCACCATAACTATTTTCAATGCCACCTGAAATACTTAATTCAAATTCACCTATTTTGTTTAATTTAAGTTCCTCTCCATAATTATCTAAATTCATCTCAAGACCTGAAACAGATAATGAACCAGAACCATATACTTTTAAACCATTTAAATTAGCTTCGATGTTATCTAAGCCAATTGCAAAAGACGTAACTGAATTAACAAGACGCTCAGTTTCAGCTTCAACGGTATCTTCATAAACGATTAAATCATAATTACTAAAACCAGAACCCGCATCTAAATTGAAGTACAAATTATCAACAGTTATGCTATTAGAATATTCATCTGATGAACTAAAGTCAGTTAGTGCGATGCTGAATTGACCATTAGAATCAAATGAAGGTAATTTGATTGAATAACTAAAAGTAACCGTACTAATTACATCAACTTCTTGCGCATATGTTGAAGAATTATTTAAGTATCCAGTATTGGTGATTTGTGTTTGTGCGTTAGTTACACTTAGAATATTAGTATTTGGATTAAAAGAAAAATCACCAGTGAATGAGTTTGCAAAACCATATTCATTGCTATTAGTATTTTCCCAACTGCAAATATCTGCATAATCTAATGAATAACTTTGAGTCGACGAATTGTAAGACTGTGATTGGCTATCTAAGTAGTTATCATCAATTTCATTTATATATCCATCTGAGCTACGGTAGACACGGCTTTCATCTACTAGGTAACCACTATCATCAAAAACATTACCTGAAGAGTCACCAGTAAACGTTGTACAAATATACTCATCACTACCACCGGAAAAAATAGATTCTAAATCACCTGTATTGTAGCTTTCAATAGAAGCGCTTTGAGGTAATAAAGAAAAATCTAACGCGTAACTTTCAGTGCCAATATCATTAAATACTACAGCAGGCTCTAAATATTGTGCGGTTAAAATGGTGGCTTGTGCAATGACCTTAAAATGTGATTCAAGGGCTAAGTTATTGATATTTTCAGCGTCTTGCTCTAAATGAGTATAAAAATTAACAACATCATCTTCTACGTCAATGATTGCGGTTATATCATCTTGCATATTGGCAGTAAACGATTTGGCATGAGTTAGGCCAGTTGCTTGTTTTTGCTCAAAACTGTCAGTGGGGGGGGTAACTTCAGGTTCAACAAAACACCCGCTTAAGGCAAATTGACCACCTATTAATAGAGAACCTGCTAATAAATTTTTAATATTCATGACTTGCTCCTTTAACATTAATATCCAAATAATTAATGTTTGTATTTAAGAAATAATGGAATCGGTTTTTATTGTTTCCAATGAGGGTGAATTTACCAAAAATAACAGTTATAAGCCATTATATTTATTTTAAATACGTTCAGAATTACGCTAGAAGTGTTGTTCGAATGTTAATTAATTGGTTATGTTTTAAATTGTTGTTGCAGCTGGTAATAATACCTCGACTACCTAACTATGCTTTAGTGCTACTTTATAAAGCGTAAGTAGGTTTATCAAACCTCAAAATACTCTGTGTATTATCAAGTAAATAACAAATCCGACCCTGTGTTAAACAATCTCTAATAACCACATTAATTAAGCCAGAGGCTAAAAAACTGTTTGAATTCAAGTTGTTGCAGCGACAGCAACACAATTTTGAAACATAGCTTTTTAATGTATGAGTTAAAAATTGTACGCATTTATTATCTGGATAGATAAACCAAGGAGAAACAACTAATTGCCAGCAGGTATATGTAACTGAAATTCTTATTTAGGGTTGGTTGTTTTTTGATCACTCTAAACTATTATTTATAACTAACCAGTTAATTAATTTGATAAACCAAATTAAAATAATAACAGTCAAACCCACAGTTTGTGAGTTCTGATGAGTCTAAAACACTTCGTGTCGTTTTTATTCTCGAAATGGCACTTGGTTTTTCTTAAAAGAATTCAGTTTCATTCGTTTAGTTATTGCTCCGATGATTTTTTTAGCTATTTAAAAAAGCGTTTTTGAGCCAGCTGACTAATAAGTAATTAAATAATCAACAATTAAATAAACAAAAATTATTCAGCACTAATATCAATATATTGATAAACGGTATTTCTTCACCAATGGAGCAGTTCCCATGAATACTTACGAAAGAAATAAGACATTGTTTAGATTGTTATTTCTAGCGCCGTTAGTGAGCGTTTTTGTATTATTACAGAGTTGCCAACAACAAAAAATCGAAGCTAAATTTGTGGGTTATATCGAGGCCGATTATCGTTATGTCAGTTCGTTACAAAGCGGATTAATTATAAAACAATATGTAAAGCCCGGGGATGAAATATCACAAGGTGATGTGGTATTTGAATTAGGTCGTGATTTAATTCAATTGAAAATTAAAGAAGTAAAAGCTCGTATTATACAAGCAAAATCAATGCTTGCTGACAGCCAAAATGGTTTACGTAAAGATGAAATTGATTCGTTAAAAGCGCAGTTAAATGAGTCAGAAACGATTATGGATTTAAAACAAAAAGAATTAGATCGAACAATTAAATTATTAAAACAAGGTTTAATAGCACAATCTTTTGTTGATGTAATAAACGCTGAATTTGAAAGTGCACAGGCAAAAGTAAATACATTTAAAGCAAAAATACGTGCCGCTAATTTGCCTGCGCGTGATGGGGTAATAAATAGCGCAAAAGCCAATGTACTAATCATTGAACAACAACTTTTACAATTACAATGGACGTTGTCGCAACACTCAATACAATCGCATTTTGCAGGTAAGGTGTTTGATGTCTATTTTGAACAGGGCGAAAATATTAAAGCAGGCCAACCGTTATTAGCGTTGATACCTAATAACGAATTAACTGTTAAGTTTTTTGTGCAACAAACGATGTTAAGTCAAATGCAATTAGGTAAAAGTATTTATGTATATGCAGATGGTTTTACACAACCTTTTGAAGCAAAAATTAGTTACATAGCTACTAGCGCCCAATTTACTCCACCTGTAATTTATTCAAAAAACTCTCGTGAAAAAATGGTATTTAAACTTGAAGCCATTTTCGAAAATAAAGCTTTAATTGTTCAATTACCGCTAGGTTTACCTGTTGATATTACGTTAACTAAATAAGAAGACCGCCATGAGCGATAAAATAGCCATGAGTCATGAAGCAGCCAAAAGCGAGGCGAATGAAATGAATCAGCAATACGTTATTGATGTAAAAGGATTGGTGAAACGTTTTTCTAAAAAAGTGGCAGTCAATGGGGTTGATTTACAATTAAAAAAAGGCGAAGTGTGGGGTTTTTTAGGGCCAAATGGCTCAGGTAAAACAACTGTTATTCGTATGATTTGTGGTTTGTTACATGCCGATGAAGGCAGTGGTACTTGTTTGGGGTTAGACATTCAAAAACAAGCGACAACGATTCGTCGTCAAACAGGTTATATGACACAGAAATTTTCCTTTTGGAACGATTTAACGATACGTGAAAACTTAGAGTTTGTGGCAAGACTGTATCAAATAAAAAATAAACGAAAAGTAATTAATGACACCCTTATAAAATTAGGGTTATTCGATCGGCAAAAACAATTAGCCGGTGCGTTATCTGGTGGTTGGAAACAACGTTTAGCATTGGCAGCAGTCACTATGCATAAACCTAAAATATTATTACTTGATGAGCCAACTGCAGGGGTTGATCCACAAGCAAGGCGAGATTTTTGGGATGAAATTCATCGTTTAAGTATGGATGGAATGACTGTGTTGGTGTCGACTCATTATATGGATGAAGCGCAGCGTTGTGATCAAATTGCGTATTTAGCTTATGGTGAGTTAATTATAAAAGGCAGTGTAAAAGAAATTATAGCTCAATCAGATTTGTATACGATAAAAGGGACCGGTGAAGGGGTGCGTGCATTAATGCATGAGTTAAAAACATTTGAGTTTGTTGAACAAGCCTCTTATTTTGGCTCGGCATTACATGTTAGTGGACACAATATAGATTTATTAAAACAAGGTATTCAACAAGCGCAAACTAAACTCGGTATTAAAACCATTGATTGGCAAGAAGTACCACCTAGTTTGGAAGATGTATTTATTGCATTAACCCAAAGAACGGGTGGTGATAAAAGAGGGTTTGTTTAATGGGCTCGTTAAGTAGAATATTTGCTATCTTCATGAAAGAGTTAATTCAAATGCGCCGGGATAAAATGACCTTTGCGTTTATGTTTGCCATTCCAATCATGCAATTAATAATTTTTGGTTTTGCAATTAACTCAAACCCCAAACATTTACCTACTGCCATTGTCGCTGAAGAGCAAAGCCCTATTGTACGAACGCTAATAAACGCCATGACGCATTCACAATATTTTGATTTAAAATACAGTGAATTAGATCATCAACAAGCCCAGTTATTATTAGCTCAAGGTAAAGTAGCGTTTGTGCTGTATATCCCAAAAGGGTTTACCCAGAACTTAATCAAAGGTGAACGTCCTGAAATATTAATAGTAGCCGATGCCACAGACCCGGCTGCATCTTCGGGGGCTATTAGTTTTTTGAATACTATTTTTAATCGAGCATTGCGTGAAGAATTTAAAGGCAGTTTGGCCTATTTGCAAAGTCGACCCTCACCTTATTCGTTAATAGTTCACCCAAAATACAACCCCGAGGGTATAACCCAATATAATATTGTGCCGGGATTATTAGGTGTGATTATTACTATGACTATGGTGATGATTACCTCCATGGCGATGACTCGTGAAACCGAACAAGGCACTATGGAAAATTTATTAGCTATGCCTGCAAGGCCTTTTGAAGTGATGATCGGTAAAATAACACCGTATATTGGTGTTGGTGCAGTGCAAACCTTTGTGATACTGATAGCAGCTAATTTACTGTTTAATGTGCCATTTGAGGGTTCAGTTAGTTTTTTAGGCTTGTGTGTGGCCATTTTTATTTTTGCAAACCTGTGTTTAGGGTTTACGTTTTCAACTATTGCTCACTCACAAATGCAGGCTATGCAGTTAACTTTTTTCTTCTTTTTACCTTCATTATTGTTATCAGGATTTATGTTTCCGTTTCGCGGAATGCCACAATGGGCACAAACAATTGGTGAAGTGTTGCCTTTAACACATTTTCTACGAATTATCCGTGGTATTATGCTTAAAGGATCACAGTTACAAGATGTGCAAAGTGATTTAATTGCATTAGGAATATTTATATTAGTTGTTGGAACAGCGGCTATTTTTAGATACAAACAAACATTAGATTAACAATAAAAGATAATTGTTAAGAGACATTCAACAATGAAAAAATTATACCGTTTTATATTCATGTTTATTATAAGTGTTAGCGCACTAAACTCATATGCATTAGAAGTGAATACCTCACCTTTTTTGAGTGCGGTCAGTGGATTCAAATTTAATACATTAAATGTATTAATAAACAGTGGTTCAGGACATGTTAAATGGGGCCCCACAATAGGTTTAGGCAAACAGTCAGACACATCAGTTAGTTTTATAGGAACAAGAGTTGAATATAATGCAGTGAACTTTTTTTATGTGGCCTCTGGTGCTTCATTAGGTTTTATTAAACAAAAAAATAACCCAACATTAACCGTCATACCTTTATTGTATGTGATGGGTGGTGCAAAAGTGCAGTATTCAAATTATGTATTTAAATTGGGGGTGGGTTTAACCAATCCTGGTTTATTTAGTTTAGTAGATGATTCATCTTCACTTGATGATGGGGAATCTAGCAGTAAAATTGGCCCAGCATTTGAATTAAAAATGGGTTATAGTTTTTAAATAATTTGTAAAAATTACTAATATTAAATTTTAAAATATTATTAATATCTAACCCAAATCTGTATTTCGTTGAGTGGTTTGTGAAAATACAATCCACTCCACTCAATTAAAATCGTTAATAATGATACCTAAAACAAAAAAATATCGCACAACACGTTGAAATATTTTAAATAGTGTTGCTTCAACTACAATCCCCATCAATATTGTTAGAGCTAAAAACCCCTTCCAAAATAACATTTAATTGTCATTTTTTTTAACAATTGAACCTTATCTGTATACGATTATCTATTAGTTTGATTATTCAAAATTAATATACTAAATATTACATTTAACAGTTAAAACAAAAATAATTCATTGCATATATGATCCATGGACTATATATTATTGTTTTTAGTTATAAAAATAGATTATGCAGCATCAAGTTACCATTTCATTTATTCAAACTGCACAACGTATTTCACATGAAATAACCAAACAACTAGCACCATTAGATATAACCGCTCAGCAGCTTAAAGTATTAAATATTGCCTATGAATCGGATAATCAACAAGCAACTGTAAATGAAATTAAAGCTAACATGCTTGATCCTAATTCAAATGTGTCACGGTTATTAAATAAATTATCAGATAAGAAATGGATAAAAAAAATAAAGCATGATGATGACCAAAGAATTGTTTATATAAAAATTACAAACGCAGGCATCAAACAAATGTGTAAAGGCAAAATCAATATGGATAAAGCTATGAATTGTATGAAAAACTTAACTCAAACGGATATTACTAATCTACATAGAATACTAAATAAGATTGATATTTAATTAAGAAATAATAATACTTAAAATATCTATTTATAGTCCATGGACTATAAATAGATATTTTCAAAAAAAAGTGAAAAAGATAATATGAATACAATAATTTTAGGTGCGGGTATTTCAGGTTTGACTACAGCGATATTTTTAAAACTAAATGGGTTTAGTGTATCGGTGTATGAGCGTTCAAAATCTATTAATACATTAGGTGCAGGTGTAGTTTGCTGGCCTAACGCAATGTTTGTGCTAAAAAAGTTGGGGTTACATAAAAAAATTGAAAAATTAGGTTCTGTCTTAACGGCTATGCATCGATATAATAATAAAAATGAATTACTTGGTGTAATTGATATTAATACTATTAATTTACAGATGAATGAACCAAGTGTTGCGATTTTAAGAAAGGATCTTATTAATATACTTTATGAAAAAGCCAGTTCATTAAATATTCAATTTCATTTTAATTATAATGTTAAATCAATTAATGATGATACAGATTTAATGTTAGCCAATGTGTTATTTGAAAATGGACAATCAAAAACAGCTGATTTAATTTTAGGTTGTGATGGACGTATGAATTCACAGGCACGAAAATACGTAAATTCTGAAAATACAGCAGTGTATAGTGGGTTTAGTAATTGGATTGGAATTGCTAATTTAGATGAAAACATAGATGCAACAACGGTTCAGGATTTTTGGGGAGTAGGGAAACGTTTTGGTATTGTGCCCATTTCAAAAAACCAATGTTATTGGGCGGCGGGGCTGGTCGAAAAAAATATTAAAAAGCAAACCAGTAATAGTCAAAGTGTTAATCAAAAACAAACGTTATTTGAAATGTTGTTATCATTTCCTGATATCGTTCAAACAGTAATTAATCATTCTGATGAAAATAGTATTAAAAAAATCTTCGTATATGATCATAACCCAATAGATATTTGGTTTAAACGTAATGTGTTATTAATGGGGGACAGTGCACATGCAGCATTACCAACCTCTGGGCAAGGTGCTTGTCAGGCATTAGAAGACGCTTGGGTTTTGTCTGAATTAATAATAAATAAAACATCTAAACAAAATTTAAGTGATATTTTTCAGAGTTTTACTGAAAAAAGACTTAAAAAAACCACGGGTATTATTCAATCAGGTAGATATTTAGCTCAGTCAATATTTAATGATGATCCAGTATATTGTAAACAAAGGAATGAGCAGGCAAAACAGACTGATTATAATAAGCTGGCAATCGGTATGGCTAACGCTTGGCAGTTAAACTGAGTGTAATTAAGCGTTACTTCGTTAAATTTCTAATTTATTTCTTAATGCACTCACACTTTGGTATCCGCCATACATTTCATTTAGAATTTCACCGTCATAATTAATAGCTACAAAATATGGAACAGCTTCAATATCAGCAGCATAAAAATATCGCCCGTTGGCATCTAACGCAACAGGGAAAGGGAAATGTTCAGCATACTCAAGCACAGCATTTGGTTTGTCTTTACCAACCACTACATCAACTTGAATCCCTTCTGCTTTCATTTCGTTGACTAAGGCTATTATTGTGGGTGTGATTTTGTGGCAAATTGGACACCAAGGCGCAACGTAAATGATTAAACATTTATCAGATAAACATTCACCAATATTTGCAGAGTCAATTGAATCAGTATTCATGTCATGAACATTTAAATTGCTTATAGGTAATGTGTTTGGGCGAGTCACGATAAATAAAACAACAACCAAAGCCAATAAAGCCAATAATTTCATGGAGAATTCCTAATAAGTATTTTGTATGAATGTATTATTTAACAAAAGAGACACTTAATTCCTTGTTAATTATTTTGTCTAAACTTTTAGCCGAATTTAAGTCTAACACAAATGTTGTCCATACATTAATTGCTAAACTAACTATGAAATTCCAATTACAGTATGGATGGTTTATTTCTCACATTAGCCTTTATGGTTTGAGTATTAGTGGCCTTTATACTTAATTATGATGTTTTGGATATTACATGGGTTAAATCTCAGTGTATTTTCCTTAAATTTAGATTAATTGATAATAATGTTCTGAGTTCAAACTAAAACACTAATACGTGTTACATTTTATGTACAGCCTGTAGGTTAAGTGTCTATTTTTTACTAATTTCCCCCCCATCATAATTTTTATGTGTGTCTCTTTTTTGTAATATTGTTAAAGCTTATCAATAATGCAGTGTTATTATCCTTAGTTAAGTCATGTATATAGTTCGGCGCGATTACTTATTTTATGTGGTAAGTTCACATTTTTACATATTAATTGCATAACTTGTTGCATAACAATTGAATAGTTGTCGTATCTACCCCTTATTTATGTCCAATACATCCCAATCTTTGAATTCGTTACATTATAAAGCTTGCTGGGAAGTACACTTTTTTTACATAATGTATAAATAAATCTAAAGAATATAATTAACCCACTCTTGTTTTCTATTTGATTGAGTAAATTAATGCTTTTGTAGTTGTTGATCATTGATATTAGGCTTTCTGGAGAGCCCTTAATATGAAATTTAATCTATTTTTGCCTATTGGCCTTTGTGTTTCTGTTTTAATTTCAGGTTGTATACGTGAAGGTGAAGTTCCGCCAACTACACAAACGCAAACAAAAACAGAGATAAAAACCGATACTCAAACAGATTTAATCGTTGATATTAATCAAGCGCCAAATGCTTTTATTAGCTCCAGTGTACAAGGCACTACATTAACCTTTGATGGTAAAGGTTCAATTGATATTGACGGACAGATAGTTTCGTATCAATGGTTTTTAGATAATCAGTTAATTAGCGAGTCGGCTACTGATTCTGCTGAAGTTTTACATAATGGATTAAACTTCTTAACTTTAAAAATTACCGACAATCAAGGTGAAAGCACTCTTTCTGATCCCACAATTTTTAATATTACTGATATTGACTCAGATAATCGCCCACCGATGATTAACCATAATGTATCCAGCTTGGGTGAAATCGCTTATTTCGATGCTTCTGCAACAATAGACGATGCTGATAATCATCAGCGTTTGGATTTTCAATGGATTGTGAATGGAGAATTACTGTCAGATGAAATACCGATGGTTTCCAAAGAGTTTGAACCGGGTATTCATTTTTATGAATTAGTTGTCACTGATAGTGCTGGTCTGGTTTCTTCAACAGGAGAATTAAGATTTAGCATTAATGAAGACAATAATGCGCCAAGTGGTGCCATATTAGTTCGAAATCAACAAAATAATTATGTGAAATTTGATTCAATTAATATCAACGATAGTGATAATGATGAGATTTCTTATCATTGGTTATTAGGTGATGGCAGTGAATCAAGATTGTCGTCGGTTGCACATCAATATGAAAAAGCAGGTTTATACATTGCCACTTTAAGTTTATCTGATGGTAAAGACACTTCAATTATCACAAAAAGTATATTGGTGCTTGAACATATGTCATTTGTTCCTGTCGTTAACAGTCGGGTCATAAACGGTGATGTAGAAAGTGGATTAATGAACTGGGAGAGCCGCAACGCAGATATTGAATTAAGTGACATCGAAAATAACGGTGAAGCTAATAGTGGTCAAACCTCGGTTCTAGTAACTAATAACGGTAAGTTAAGAGAAGGCGTGCTTTTTAACTTTGAACAGAATTTAACCCAAGGTAATGATTATGAAATTTATGCGTGGGTGAAACTTGCCAGTGGTGAACCAACTTACGCCACTATGACACTTCATTATTCAGATGCCTCAGGAGAAAACGTTGACACCATCGCTTTAACAAAAATGACTACAGATGGCTGGACATTATTACACAGCACATTTAATTATTACGCCCAAGGTTTGGTGAGTAAAATGTGGATATCCATTGAATCACCTGATCATAGTGCTAGTTATTTTGTGGATGACCTTGCGGTAACAGGTGAGATTGAAGACGTTTTACCTGCACCAATTAATTTCGATATTAACATTGATACACAGATTACTCATCAATTTATAGATGGTTTTGGAGCAACTACTCCAATTTGGTACTCTTCACCTTGGACGGACGAACAAACAAAACAACTAGTTGGAACAGGTGACGCAGAAATAGGATTATCTATTTTACGAACAAGCATTTCACCTCAAGCAGAAAAGTGGGGGGATTATGCCGATATGCTGGCTGTTGCTTCTAATTATAGTGAAGACTTAAGCATTATGGGGTCTCCTTGGTCGCCACCAGCATCAATGAAAGACAATAATCAAACAGTTAATGGTGGGAAGTTATCCCCACTTAAATATGATGCTTACGCAGAACATCTTAATGACTTTGTGCTTTTTATGGCTGAGAAAAACATAAAAATTGATGTGATCTCAATTCAAAACGAACCGGATTCCAGTGCGAGTGCTAATGTTGAATCTTGCTCTTGGACAGGTGAAGAGCTTTCTGATTTTGTGCGCGACAATGTTGATTTTAGTAATAACACCAAAGTATTAGTAGGAGAATCAATAAGGTTTAATCCAGCATTTACCGACCCAATATTAAATGATGATATTGCCGTGGAAAAAATGGATATTGTGGGTGGGCATTTATTTTATGCTGAAAATTCTGGGTTCTTTGAGCCTTACCCATTAGCTGTTGAAAAAGGCAAATCAGTTTGGATGACCGAATGGTTTATTCATGACGCTGATTTAGTCAGTGGTGTTGATACTATTTGGGGGGATGCCACTGATATTGATGTTTGGAATGAAACATTAGATCAGGTGATGTTTTCGGTGCATCAATCGATGCAGAAAGACTGGAATGCTTATATTTGGTGGTTAGCGAAACGTTATTTTTCATTTATGGGTGACGGCTCGCGTTATGGTAATCATGGAACAACCGAAGGTGATATTTTAAAACGTGGTTGGGCATTTTCACATTATTCAAAATATGTCAGACCCGGTGCGTTACGCGTTAAAACAACCACAACAAATGCTGATTTAAATTTAGATGTAACTGCGTATCAAAAAGACGGTCAAATCATATTAGTTATTCTAAATCGAAACGACAGTGACAAAAACTCGGTTAGTATTGGTTTGGCAGTCGCCGTTAAATCGGCCGACTATTTTAATACCTCGCAGTTTAATATTCGTAAAAAAATGGACATTTTAATGAATGGGAAAATGGTTGAATTAGATATTCCCGCTAGAAGTATTTCTACTGTAATTTTGAATTATTAGCTTAAAGTAGAATAGAAAAAAGCGACAGGGATTAAACCTAAGTCGATTTTTTTTGAGTTAATACAATGTATTAATGTGAGATCTTTAGGCTATCAACAACTAGAAATAAACAAATAGAAAGGAATCTAAAATCGTATTATTTATAATGTTAAAGGGTTGAGTGATACTTTCTTAATACTTCGACCACTTCAATATCACAAGACTCATACCAATTTCCCAACCCATTTTTCTTGGCCTGTTGATGATCCGGATCTTGTTTCCAATTTTTAATACTTTCTAGATCAGGCCAATACGAAATCGCAATCTCCATATTGTTTTCACAGGTTGAAATAAATTCAGTACAACCAAATTCGTTTATAGCACGATCACGTAATATTTTGGCTGTTTGACTGTATTCAGAGTCAAATTTTTAATTTTTGCTTTAAAAATAACTGCGTACATAATGTCACTTATTTTAATTAGAACGTGAGTTAAACCAAATAAAAATCACATTTGATTACAAAGAATAACAGCAGTAAATAGACCACTATTTATGGAGAAATCCATTCTCGAATAGTAAATCTTTTTTTGTTAAAAATCTATGTAAAAACATATAAAACATAGGAGGGAATGGTAAGGTTTTGTTAAAATGGTGATCTAAAAAAGGGGGGTAAAAGTGTAGGCAAAGGGAGGGTTAGGATGTAGGCTTTACACATCATATAAACTAATACCTAGTAACTAGCAATTTCGTTAGTCTGTAGACAAGAATATAAGAAATAAAAAGAAATTTTTATAATGGAGTTTATTTTGAGGTTTAATACAAAATGTAATTAGATTTTACCCGTTATACATTTCTAAATAAACGAAATGACTACGGGTAAATAATAAAATTAATAACAAAGTGAATTTATAACATTCTGCAATAATCACGTTGTTCACTTGTAAATAAAGCAATCAACGAAAACCTTAAAAAATCAGCATCGGTGGTTAAATAATTACTCGCAGCAAACTGTATATTTTCAATCCACTCCACTTCATTATCAGCGTTAGCGATTTTTTCTAATTCTACAAAATGACAAGACACCACATAATCAGAATCTTTTGTTTTAGTTTGATCAGTCACACTAATAGTTAATTCGCATTTTGTTTTATTCCACTCAACTAAAAAGAATTGTGATTCATCGGATATTGATTTGTCTAATAATGCACTGGCTTTTTCCACACAAAAGTTCACTGTGTCAGAAACAGGGTATTCGGTTTTTTCAATACTTTCGTAAGTGAATGTATTGTTGTTTTGTTTCCAGGTAATGTTCATAGTCTGTCCAATTTGGAATGTAATAATTTATTGTTTAATCAATTTAAAAGCACTTTAACAATCAAAGCAAAACCAGTTAAAATAGTTACCACTTCAAAACAACGTTTTATAAATTGATTGTTTTTAATTTGTGAGAGTCTAGCGCCTGTGTAACCACCTATTAAGGAGCCTAATATTAAAGCAGGTAACCAGCTATATTTAGGTTCAGTGGTGAGCGCTAACGTTATAGCACCACTGACATTCCAGAATATACCTACCAATATTAATGAAAACGCCACGGCTTGTTTATAACTTAAACCAAACCATGACACTAACCAAAGGGTAACAAATAAACCGGTACCACTTGTTAATGATCCGTTTAAAAATCCTAAAAAGAATAATCCTAATCCCCCTAATAAAAAACCTTTAAAATTCTGATTTTTCAAATTAGCAACTAAACCTAGTTGTGGTTTGATAATGGAGAAAATTCCTAAACCAATTGTCAATAAACCTAATAATAATTGCGCTAATTGTTCGTCTATTTTAACGATCACATAAGCGCCTAAAATCACCCCAGGTAAACCAAAACACAACATTAATAGGCTTAAGGTTTTTGTTAGGTGTCCAGCTCGAAAATGCGCAACACTTGCACCAAGCCCTAAAAATACTGAAGCAATTTTATGTGTGGCCAAAGCTGTTTGAAAAGATAACCCTAAAAATAAAAGCGCAGGTAATTGAATTAACCCTGCGCCACCACCAGCTAATGCCGATAAAGTATTGGACACAAACGCAATGATAAATAATAAGCTGGACTCAAAAAATATCTCAAGCATAACGTTTTAATCGGCCTTTTGCTTTTTTAGCAATGATGGTTGCGCGCTTAGGTGCAGGGTGGCCTTCTATTGTTAAGTTCGGGTTTGTAGGATCAAGGTAATCTTGTAACGACGTACCGGGTTTAAACTGCGTGCTGCGTTGTTCGGATGTGGATGTCTGGTTTATTTCAATACACTGTACGTCTTCAAAACCCATTTTTTTACACCAGCTTATTAATGTCGGCACACTAGGTAAAAACCAAATATTGTTCATCTGTGCGTATCGGCCTTCTGGCACTAATACTTCACCAAGCTGCCCATCAATGACCATGGTTTCTAATACTAACGTACCACCCGCATTTAAAGTGCTGTGTAAATGTGCGATATGATCCAACGGCGAACGTCTATGGTATAAGACACCCATTGAAAATGTCATATCAAACAATTTTAAATCTTGTGGCAACTCTTCAAGCGTAAACGGCAAAACGCTCACTGTTGGCTCTTGTAAGAAATGATTAATCAATTGAAATTGGCAAACCGATAACCACGCAGGGTCAATACCCATTACAGTTTTAGCCCCCGCCGCTTTCATACGTAAACAATGGTATCCATTACCACAACCTACATCTAATATATTCATGTGTTTTAAATCACCGAGTTTGTCGATGATACGATCCCATTTAAAATCTGAGCGCCATTCGGTGTCTATTTTATTTTCAAATAATTCAAACGGGCCTTTTCTCCAAGGCATTAATCCTTGAATATAGCTGTCTAGTTGTTTACCTTGCTCAGCATCTAAATCAGAGCTTTTACCCACACTCACCCACGATTGATCTAACATCTTATGGCTAGTATTTTGCTTGAACGGATTATCTAATAACTTCATAAAACGGCGTAAGTTGCCGTCATTATGCGTGGCCATTTTATGTTCGATGGCTTGAGTTAAACGGTCTTTGTATTTGTCGTATTCTGGCGGAAGGTGATCTAGAAAAGATTGGAATTGAATCATTTTATGGCCATGTAGGAGCAAAAGTTAAGGCTTTGAAACCAAATATGCGGATGGGCAAAACCGATTTCTTTTAAACGGTTTTCGTGGGTTTGCCATGTTTCAGGTATTAATACGTTTTCAATGGCGCTGCGTTTTTGGGCAATTTCTAAATCGCTGTATCCGTTGGCGCGTTTAAATTGATGATGGTTTTCAATCATTAATTCATTTAACGAGACATCATCAAAATGCAATTTTTCAGAAATAATTAACACACCACCACTTGGCATGCCCTGGTAAATTTTATTAAGCAGTGCCTGTCTTTTTTCTAATGCAATAAATTGCAACGTGAAATTTAAAACCACCACACTGGCGTTTTTAATATCAATAGTTGAAATATCGGCTAACACAAACTTTGCGGGTAACATCGACTCTTCGCTGTTGATGCTCACTTCACATTTATCCAGCATCGCTTGAGAGTTATCAACCGCTATTACTTTGCAGCCGGTTTGGTTTACGTTGTGACGCATCGCTGCGGTCACTGCACCTAACGAACAACCTAAGTCGTAAAGGTTTGAATTGGGCTGTGCGTATTTACCAGCTAATAAACCAATCATAGAAATAACATGTGAGTATCCCGGAACCGATCGTTGAATCATATCGGGGAATACATTGGCGACTTTTTTATCAAAACTAAAATCAGCCACTTGGTTTTGAGCTTGCTGATAAATGTTATCTTTATTCATTATTATTTCGATATCAATGTAGGTCGGAATTTATTCCGAAAAAACTAAAATATTACCAGTCAGGGCAAGCCACTGACCTACAGATTATTGTTCGTATTTAATGTTGATAGTTATGGTTCGTATGAATTGTCTTCAAATGGATCCACTCGAATATTACTTCGATCCATTCGATTCATAATACATTGAATTTGCATGTTACGAACCATCTGTGGTGAACCACAAATAAACGCAGCAAAAGGCTGTAAGTTTTCAAAATCGTTTTTGATAATGTCTTCTAATTCACCCACCCGCATGTTGTTTTCTAATTCAATATTATCTGAGTTTCTACGACAGACATAATGAATAGTTAAATTGTTTTGTTTTTTATCTAAACGATTTAACTGTTTTTGATAATAATGCAACTGCGGTTCACCTTGCGCAATATACAAATGAATGTCTTCTTCGTGTTTGCTTTTAATCGCTTGTTTTAAAATACCTACAAGCGGTGCTAAACCCGAACCGGTGCCAATCAATAATAATGGTTTTTTTGAAATAAACGGATGATAAAAACAATCGCCGTTGGCATTGGATATTGTAAATTTACTGCCTACGGTTGCGTTGTTAAATAAATAATTACTGACTTTGCCATTTAGCTTTTTGCTAATATGTAACTCAATCACACCTTCATCTACGATGCTAGCAATTGAATAACTGCGCTCGCCAAAAGGTGTGTGAATATTCACAAACTGACCGGCTTGCCACTTGGTATTACAAACAAATTTAATACTGAAAATACGATCACTCAGTGATTTTTTTTCAATCACATTGGCGCTATTTACATCAAGTTTGGCAAGTTGCATGTTTAATGTTGAGTCGGCTAATATTTCAGAGCCTTTACATTGGCAAGACAAAAACAAACCCATGGATTTTTGTTTGTCGTCTAATCCGTACACGCTGTTATCAGGCGCACTTAAATTAGTGGGGTGACTGTATTCAAACTCATTACAATGTAAAACACAGCTATGGCAATTACCCTGACGCCAACGACTCGGCACCAAAAAACCTTTATTTTCTAAGGCTTCGAGGACACTTTGATCATCACCAAAAGCTAAGGTTTGCTCTTCAAAAATTATGGTTCGCATATTACAAATTGATTTTATGGCCAAAATCTTTTTTGGCTTTTAAGTACGACTGATTGTCGCTTTTTAAATGCAAATTAGTTTGGCGAATGTTATTAAGAGAAATGCCGCTGTCTTTAAATATATCGGCTTTTTTAGGATTGTTGGTTAACAGATCAATTTGTTGTACTTTTAAGGCGTTTAACATATCAATGGCGCATTGAAATTCACGCATATCATCTTCAAAACCCAACTTTTGGTTGGCTTCATAAGTATTTAAACCTTGGCTTTGTAAAACATAGGCATCGATCTTGTTATACAAACCAATACCACGACCTTCTTGGCGTAGATACAGAATAATACCGCCTTCAACCGCCATGGTTTCAATGGCTTCATCCAACTGTTCACCACAATCGCAACGTGAAGAATGAAATACATCACCCGTTAGGCATTCGGAGTGAATACGTACTAACGGGCAATCTAATGTGTTATCTGCACTTTTGAATATTAAAGCAACATGTTCCTCATGGTCGGCAAAACCCTGAAAACTCACGATATCAGCATCAATACTACTTTGTTTACCCACTTTTAAAGCAACGCGGGCTCGAACTTGAACATCTGATGGGATCATAACGACCTAGTTAAAATAATAATGTGACTTCTAAGCTGTTAATCAAGCTAGCAGCCATAGTAAAAAAGGCCCATATTATAGCGATTTGAGGCCGTTGAGTATAGGGGCCGATTGTAACGAGAGGTGTTGTTATTTATGAACGGTAGTCAGTTTGTAGTTTGGCAATGATTTGGTGACGGATTTGCTTGATTTTAAATGACTAAATTGAAGTTTTTCTAGGTGATTAAAAGGGTTAAATCTCACTAGTTAGCTGTTTTTTATACCCTTTGTTATATCCGTTTTTATTATTTCGTAGGTTTGATATTTACCGTCAAATGGATGTTGTATATTATAGTAATGCAGGAGCAATTATCGATATCAAAAGTAATAGGGTTAGACGAAATTTCATTCTTATTGGTTTAATATGTTCGATTAAGCAATGAGGGGCGACTAAATTACGTACGAAAAACACATTAAACACAACTACATTTAATTGAATATTTAATAGTTGCGGTATAGTTTACAAGACGATTTCTAGCTTAAGTCATTGTGATTCCATAATTAATACTTTTCCGAACAATATATTTAATCCATTTTAATTATGTTGTAATTAGCTGTTGTCTAATTGGGTATGTTTATTAGTCCTTAAGGTTTTCTTATGAAAAATATAGTAATAATAATATTAATTGCTGTGTCTCTAATTTTAGGTATGGATAAAGTATTTAATACAAAGTCATTAAATTTAAATATTGAATAATTAATGTATATAGTTGCAACACTTAATGAAGAAAAATTTAATAATAATGATGTTGTAACAATAAATAAAGTTGATGAGAGAATTGTGTTTTTATTGGTAAATGAAAATGATAAAGGGCATAAAGATTCAGCTTGGGTTATTAAATTTTATTATGACGCTGAAGGACACTTTACTAATGATTCAGTTATGGCTATTTTTTAATTACGTAGTTACAAAAAATGCACCTATACGAGGGTGCTATTGTCATATTTAATTGAAAAATTTGTATAACTTAATGATACATAAAAACAATAGGAGAGTCTTATGAATTGGTTAGCCCATTTATTATTGTCCAAAAGAGATGTTGAGTATCAACTGGGTAATTTTCTTGCGGATCCGTTAAAAGGCAAGTTGTGGGAAGGTGCCAGTGACTCAATGGGTCATGGGATGAAAATGCACAAAGCCATTGATATATTCACGGATGCCCACCCAATTGTTTCAAAAAGCAAATCTAGACTAGGTGAAAAAGGTTATTTAAAAGGTGTGATAATTGATCTGTTATACGATCATTTTTTGGCGTTGAATTGGGATACTTATGCTGTTGAATCACAATCAGAGTTTTTGCAAACATTTAATGTGGCTGCTTTAAAGGTGTCTGATAATTACCCTAGCCAAACTAAGTTAATAATAAACAAGCTAGTAGGGTCCGGTTATTTGGGTAAATACATTGAGTTTGAAGGGTTTGTTGAATCTTTAAGAAGAATTGATAATCGATTGTCAGCTCGAATAAAAGCGAAGGACTCAGCGTTAAATTACATTGTGTTAGTTGAGCGTGAATTCAGTAATTTAAAAGCGGATTTCGATTTGTTTTTTCCTGAATTAATTGAGTTTTTCAAAAATCATGAGTTGGGTAGTGTTAGTGATAATTATTTAGTTATTAACGGTAATTCTAAATGAAATAAAAGATGAAAAAGGTATCGGAGTTTCTTACTGATTAGCGAGTATTATTTGAATGGAAATTTAAGGTGTTGTTATGATTTCAGTTTTAAAATTATTAATTTTATGGGCAATGGGTGGATTACTTTTTGGTATTGTTTTCGCAATTCTGGGTGTTGGTGCAGGTGGTGCTAGCGTTATTTTTATACCTGTATTTTTTATTATAGGGATTATTTTTTGTACTTTTCACTGCATTATCTACTTTGTTATCGGTAAAAATAGAAATATATTTCAATTTCTACCACTGAGTTTAATAATTTTATATTTTGTTGGTTTTCAAATTAATGAATATATAAAAGAATCGAACTGTAATATCTCAGAGCAAGAGTCAATGATAATTGCATTAACTTTTGCATCAAATAATGGACTGGACTTAAAATACTTAGAGAGGCACGCTCAAAAATTATCAGGGTGCAGGCTTGGATTTACATATGATAGTCCGGATAGATATAAAGCAGTGATTGTTAATTCGGATGGCAGTGCTGAGCTTAATCATTAAATCTGATTAATGCTCGTGTCCTCCATCGCATAAGTGACTCTAAATGTAATTTTTCACCCATTAATTAAAAGGAAAAACAAATTGAACAGAAAAATTAAAAGAGTTTTATTCATCGGAAATAGCCATACCTATTATAACGATATGCCTTATATATTGAGGTATTTCACATTAACTAATAAAAACACCGATATTATCGACCCAGTAATGATTGCCCATGGTGGGAAGTCGTTGGAAGAACATAAAACTGAACCCGAAGTGCGTTTTAATATTTTATATGGTAATTATCACTATGTTGTATTACAACAAGTGGCGCATCCTTTTACGGGTGGACAAAAAAGTTTATTAAAAGATGGTTTAGAAATTAATGAATTTATTAAACAAACGAAAACAATCCCGGTTACGTATTTAACCTGGTCTGAAAAAAACAAATTAGAAAATCAACAACAAATGACGGACGCCTATTTAGAATTAACTAAACAAGTGAATGCTGTATTATGCCCCGTGGGTATTATTTGGCAGGAATTTATAAAACAGTATCCGCAAATAAACATTTACGATCAAGATGGCGAACATGCCAATGAAATTGGATCGTATTTAGTCGCTTGTGTTTTTTATGTCACCCTATTAAATGAAAGTCCATTGGGTTTACCTGTTAGAATAGAAAATAATAACCAATTGGTATTGCAGATAGCACAACCAATAGCCACTAATATTCAAAAATTGGTTTGGAGTTATTTTAAATCTTGTTACGATAAAAACTAGGGGTTTTTCCGGTGTTTTGTTTAAACATATGTGTAAATGCAGCTGCCGATTCGTAACCTAGGTTCAGGGAAATACTTGTTATTGTTTGATCTGTAGATAGTTGGCTAATGGCTATTTGTACATTTAAACGCTGTCGCCATTGCCTATAACTCAAACCTGTTTCACTTTTAAATAAACGAGACAAGGATCGGGTAGACGCACCTACTATTGTGCCCCATTGTTTTAGGTTATAACCAGTTGCCGGATTGTTTTGAATGATTGTGAGCATTTTTAATAGTCTAGGATCTTTAGGTGTGGGTAGTTGTAATATCACCTTTGGGGCGATTGCCAGCCTGTCCATAATTAGTTGTAATAAACGCCCATCGGTACTTTTCCATTGATAATTTTCATCGATGTTATTTGCTTCTAAAATTAATGCTTTTAAAAAATCGTTCACTTCTAATACCGTGTTTTTTGCAGGCAGCTGATGGAGTAATGTGTTATCAACATAGAAGCTTGTAAGCTCGGTGTCACTGATTGCACTCACTTCATGCTCAATGTGCGGTAATAACCACACCGCCTGCTCTGGTGGCACAATATATTGTTCATCTGCAGTGACCACACTTAAAACCCCCTTATGTGCGTACACAAATTGGCCCCAACTGTGGCTGTGTTTCTTAACCGTTGTATTGATGTTTAGTGATCGTTTAACAACAGTTATTGGATTGTTTAAAGGTTGTTCACTTTCTTTTGATGGGCTGACTATTTTTAAGTTTGGCATAAAATCAACAAAGGTAGTCTTAATGTCGATATGTTAACAATACTCTTTTTATTTATCATTCATTTTACGTAACTATTTAGTAAATAATCAAATTGATGACACGTATAGATCAAAAAACTACGTTTAAAATGATCACAAATTTGATAATTATCTAGACAGTTACATATTCTGAGAAAAGTGATATTGGTTAATTTAAGGGTTTAGATGTTAGAGCTTGAGTGGGTAATTACGTTTTTAGTATTAGGCTCTGTGGTGGGTTTTGTTGCAGGATTATTAGGTGTGGGTGGTGGCGGTATTTTAGTGCCAATATTAACCGTTATATTTTTAAAGCAGGGTGTAGTTGTTGATCAAGTTTTGCATTTAGCTCTTGGAACTTCGATGGCTTGTATCATTATTACTTCGTTTGCAAGTTTACGCGCACAGCATAAAAAACAAACTGTTATTTGGAATATTGTAAAGGTAATGTCTTTACCAATTATTATAGGGACTTTATTTGCAACTTTTTTAGTTCCCTTTTTGAATGTTCTGTATTTAGCAATTTTTTTCACATTGTTTATGTTGATGGTCGCATTAAAACTATTAAAAAAACCAAAACCAAAACCAAAACCAAAACCAAAACTGAAACTGAAAACAGAAATAGAAATGTTAAGAGTTAAGTCTAAAAAATCAGGGATGATAATTTACGCATTTATTATTGGTGTTATATCTGCATTAGTCTCTATTGGTGGAGGATCGTTAACGGTGCCGTATTTAGTATCTAGAAATATAGCAATTAAACAAGCAATTGGTACATCGGCGGCAATAGGTTTACCGATAGCATTGGCAGGTACATTGGGTTATTTAATTAATGGCTGGTTTGTCAGTGTTATAACTGCTGATACGATTGGTTTTGTTAATATACCCGCATTTATATTTATTTCGTTAAGTAGTTTTTTAAGCGCCCCGTTGGGTGTAAAAGCATCGCATAACTTACCTGTTAATCTATTAAAAAAACTGTTTGCTGTATTACTTATTATTATGAGTGTAAAAATGTTGTTGTCTATTATTTAGTTATGAGTGTAATTAAATTTATTCAATTACTTATAAAATAATAAATAATATACTTTATTTATAATGTGTAATAACAAAATTGATATACAGAAGAATCCAGTTGTTCTGTATTATTGGCTGTCTTATTTATTTTAATAATTTAACGATAGTTAAAAATTATTTGGTTATTAATAATTTAAATGTAATTGAAAAAAGAGGTTTAAAGTGATTGAAATAGTATCTAAACATAATATTGATGAAGTATTGCCATTAATTCGTGCTTATCAACAATTTTATAATGTGTCTGATATATCGGATTCTAAAAATAAAATATTTTTCTCTCAGTTTGGTGAGTCTAACTCAGCGGGTTGTCAATTTATTTATCGAGATAATGGGGTGGTTGTGGGTTTTGCGACTGTCTATTTTTCTTACGCTTCGAGTATTACCTCTAAAGTGGCAATACTGAATGACTTATATACAAAAACTGATAGTAGAGGCAAGGGTGTCGGCAGGAAACTTATTGAGTATTGTCATCAATATGCGGCATCAAATAATGCGACAAGACTACAATGGGTAACGTCCCCTCAAAACAAGCCAGCTCAAAAACTGTATGATTCAATGAATACTAAAAAAAGTAATTGGGATTTTTATTCGTATAATACTTAATCGGTTTGAAAGATGGATAACGATATTTGTTGTACGTAGTATTTGTATTTAATTATTAAATTTTTGAAGGGCTAAAGGTGTAAAATGGTTTTAAAAAATGTTGTGCTAATTTTTATTGTCGCTATGACTGTCAGTTGTACTTCCATGAAATATCAAAGTTCATTGGTATCACTGGAATATTTGAATATGGATCTAAAAAAAGTGGATGCTGTATTTGAAATTTACGGGCAGCCCAACTATGTGACTGACTCGGGTCCTGCATATAATAAATATTATTATAAACATTTTGAAGTAACAGCAAAAAAGGAAGGTGGGTTTTTAAATTCAATTATCATTTATTCACAAGTGTTTGTTGATGAAAATGGTTTAAGTGTGGGAGATAGTTACGCAAAGTTAAATCAATTAATCCCGCAAGAACGTAAACTTTCCGAAAATGAGGATTTATATATTTATGATCTGAAAAATTCAATATCATATTGGTTTGATGGTAATAATATATTAAAAATAGTATTGGCTAAATGAATATATAAACATAAAAAAACCAGCAAGTGCTGGTTTTTTAAAATTACATCTATTGAGTTTAAGATTTAAACCTGTGAGAAAATAGAACGGCATGATAAACCTTGTTTTTTCATCATGTCACATCAGATAGTTGTTTTAACGCTTCTTTTCAGTTTATAACTTAAACCTGTGAGAAAATTGAGCTGCTCGAAAGGCCTTGTTTTTCCATTACATCACGTAAACGTTTTAACGCTTCAACTTGAATTTGACGAACACGCTCTCTTGTTAAACCAATTTCTCGTCCTACTTCTTCTAATGTGCTGGTTTCGTAACCTCGTAAACCAAAACGACGAGATAATACTTCACGTTGTTTTTCACTTAATTCATCAATCCAATGACTGATATTGTCACGTAAATCTGCATCTTGTAATACGTCAGCAGGGTCATTGATATGATCATCTGCAATGGTATCTAATAATGATTTATCTGAATTTGGACCTAAAGGTGTATCAACGGAAGCCACACGTTCGTTTAAACCTAACATACGTTTTACATCGGCAACGGGTTTTTCTAATAACTCAGCAATTTCTTCAGGAGTGGGTTCGTGATCCAGTTTTTGAGTTAATTCACGTGACGCTCGTAAATATACGTTTAATTCTTTTACTACGTGAATAGGTAAACGGATGGTGCGAGTTTGATTCATAATCGCACGTTCGATGGTTTGGCGAATCCACCATGTGGCGTAGGTTGAAAATCTAAAACCGCGTTCGGGGTCAAATTTTTCTACTGCTCGAATTAGACCTAGGTTGCCTTCTTCGATTAAATCTAACAACGTTAAGCCTCGGTTTACGTAACGTCGTGCAATTTTAACCACTAAGCGTAAGTTACTTTCTATCATACGTTTACGGCCAGCTTCGTCGCCTTTTAGGGCTAGGCGAGCAAAGTACACTTCTTCTTGTGGTGTTAATAATGGAGAGAATCCGATTTCATTTAGATAGAGCTGAGTGGCATCTAAATTTCTGGAGACTCCTTCACTATCATCTCGGGCAATTTTTTCGACTTTAGATGATCGAGTTGATCCTTTACTGTAGTTATCATCAGTTTTCGCCGTTCTATTTTCATCAAAAATCTGGCCGTTTAATTGAGCGTATGATTCTGACTTATTGTCACGTTCCCTTGTTGCTGGCATAGTCTTATTTCCGAGTTAAACAAAAAGTAATACTTCTTGTTGGTGTTCGATTTTCCCTATGCCGATTTGCTTTATTCTAATTTTGGCAAATACAACATAGGATCCACTGGCTTACCTAAACGACGAATTTCAAAATGTAATATTGAATTTCCGCTGCGGTCATTACCTATTTCGGCAATAACTTCACTTGCTTTAACAATTTGTTTCTCTTTTACGACAATTTTTTCTAAATTGCTGTAAGCACTGAGCCATTGATTGTCATGCTGGACGATTAATAACTGGCCATAACCAAGTGGGCCAGCTCCTACAAAAACGATTGTGCCCGTCGCAGCAGCCAGTACAGATTCCCCCTTTACGCCCTTAATATCAATACCTTTGTTGATGTCATTTGTAGTACTAAACGTTCGCACTATATTACCGTTTGATGGCCAAAACCATCCGGATGTCTCTTTAGCTGGGGTTTTGGGAGGGGTTGGTTTTTTGACGGTATTTTGACTACTGTTGTTTTTGGAGGGTGTGTTTATTGACACTACGGGTTTTGATGCAATTATGGGTTTGATTGTTTGTTCAACTTTTGCTGTTGTAATCACTTCAATTGGTGCAATGAAATCAGTCGGTAAGTTCACCACAGTAATATCAATATCCACTTGAGAATCTTCAATTAAATTAGCTGCATTTAAATCCAAAATTTGCCCAGGAAAAATGATAAATGGTGATTTAATATGGTTTGCACTGGCTAATTTTCGATAATCAATTTCAAAACGATAAGCAATTGAAAAAAGCGTATCACTTTTTTTAACGGTGTATTGCTGGTTGTTATCCACTTCTAAGTTTAATTGATTAGGTTTATTTATGATTGTTGCTTGATTTGAAGTGTTAGGCACTACTTCAATTTCTTTAATGACAGGTTTGTCTAATCCATGGGTATTGGCGTACCACTGCCTGGCTTTAAATGGGTCATCTAACGAATGATAAGCCGGCATATTTATGCAACTTTGTAACAACAGATACACACACGAACAAATTGCTACATGAGCGGAATTTGTGCGCCAATTTTTTGAAGAATTTTTGCTGTTTTTTTTCCGCATGTGACTTCTCCTATTTTCCGTAATGTACTCTATATTAATAAATGATCTGAAAATAAATTTTCAAAAAACTTATTTGTCTAAAGAGTACTGTTTTAATTTGTTTTTTTGTTTGACTTAATGGCAAAGTAATAACTAATTGCAAAAACGATGGACATGGTTAATAGACAACTAATGATACTGCTGAATAAAAAGTGATCAGTTTGGGTCACTTCTGCATATTGTTGTGGTAAATACCAGGTGGTGTTTAAGCTATGTGGCGCTGTAAATTGCCAAGGCCAAACTTTTACTAATGCACCAATGATGAATCCTGTGAGTAACATCATCAGCAAATGTTCAAATTTATTTAATAACCATTTTAATAAATGTGAAAAACTCAAGATACCAAACAAAGCACCCAGCATAAATGGCCACAACTCTAATAGTTGTGAAGGATTCGCAACGCGCTCAATAACAGGTTCGTATAAACCCAAAAGTAATAATATAAATGAACCTGAAATACCCGGTAATATCATCGCACAAATGGCAATAGAGCCTGCTAAAAACAAGTGCAGAGGGTTATTAAAGTCTAAAGAAATGCCCGATTGAAACGACAACCATGTTGCAAAAACAATTCCACTTACAAACAAAATCCATTCAAATGGGCGTTTGCGCGCATATTGTTTTAAAAGATAAAAAGATGAAATGATTAATAAACCACAAAACCCCGCCCAAATAACAGGAGGATAATATTCAAGTAAATAGTCGACCACTTTGGCAAGTAATAGCACCCCTGAGCCAATACCAATAAAAAATGGGATTAAAAAGGCCCAGTCAATTTTGTTGATGGCTTGTTTGAATTTGCCAGTGAATACTAATTTAAACCAAATGTGATCAAACGAAGTAATCATTAAGATTAAACGCTGATAAATGCCTGTTAATATGGCAATTGTGCCACCTGAAACACCAGGTACGGTATCAGCTGCGCCCATAACTAAGGCTTTTGCTGCGATTACAATGCTTTGTTTAATATTTATCGACACGAACGACTCCACTTTTTAAAGGTACAAAAAACGTTGGCTCAACTAATGTTTTGCTTACGCCTGTTCTGGTTTTTTCAACTAACCATAAGTCTTGTTTGGTTTGATCCCCCACTGGAATGACCAGTCGACCACCTTCATTTAATTGATTGATCAAATCTTGAGGGATTTCATCAGGAGCACAGGTGCATAT
>JALJPK010000049.1 GCA_022968985.1 Pseudomonadales bacterium
TTAAAGTGGGAGGTAAAATTCGTATCGGCTTTATATTTCGCCATGCAAAACTGATCTTGTTTTCGGCGTTAGTCGGTGGTGTGAGTTTTTACGGGTTACCAAATTTTCTGACATTATATGGAAAGAAAAGTGGGCTGGATGACGGGCAAGCACTATTTTTAATGACTGCATTTATGATGGGCAGTGTTATTTTAGGGTTGTTAATCAGTCTGTGTGCAAGTTTTATCCATCGTCAAAGTATGGTTTTACTTTGTGTTTTTATGGCGGTGGTTTGCGCAGTATTTTTATCTCTAGCAGTATTTACGAACTATATTTTTGCACTGTGTTTATTATTTGTATGGGGTGGTTGTATGGGGGGTATTTACGCCATTGGTTTAACTGTTATTGGCGAGAGATTTAACAGTGAAGATCAATTGTCGAGTAATATGAGTTACACACTAATGGATGCCCTTGGTGGTATATTTGGACTGATTATGATTGGTATATTTATCGACTTATTAGGCGATGACGGTATGGTATATGTCATTGTAGCTGGAGGTTGTTTATTTATGGCCTATACAGTGCAACAAATGGTGAATCGTAAGCGTATGTTTGAATGATAGTTTTTTTAGTTTGAATTTATTATTGCTTCTTGCATCAAGATTTTAATTTAAAGCAAAAAAGTTAAATACATAATGATCGTTAATGCAGACTGCCTTGTTTATTCTACTGCAAAAGGCGCTGAACAGCGTCCATTTGCTGTATATGATACTGGCGATCAGGCTTTAGAAAATTGTCCGAATGGAAAACACTCTAGAAATTTTTAGTATATTAGCCAATATAAAATTAGAATACTGGGCTATTTGTAGTTCATAAATTAAAGCTGACTCGTACAAAATTGTACGTTATTATGACTAAAACAATGGATGCAATAACGCCCCCTACAAGCTTCGTTATATATGCGAAGTATTAAGAACTTGGACCGTATATTTACAATGTTTAATAATACATTAAGAAAATTAAAAAAATCAATGAATACTGGGAATCCAGATCAATTAGAGGATGCATTAAATTGCGCCTGGAAAAGTGGGATGAAAATCAAGTACGTTGATTGCTTAAATAAAATGCTTTTGTTGCCTTGGCATTATTGTCATGAAGATATAGTGAATGCACTGCAGGAATTAAAAAGCCCATCGTCTGTTGATGTTTTATTCGAAACAGCAACAATCAAATATAAGTATCTTGATTTTGATGACGAGTTTAGTTTATCTCGAAAATGTACCTGGGCATTAGCAGATATAGCAACTTTAGACGCTAAATCTAGATTAATAGCACTCAGTAACAATAAGAATCCTTACATTTCTAAATATGCTATTAAGCGGATTGGCAATTGGGAAAATGAATTACAACGAAAAAATACAAAACAGACCAAACAATCGATTCCGCTTTTTTCAGTTAGGTTATGGAAAAATAGAACTTCATAAATCGCCCGAATCATCAATATTGAAAACACCGCTAGAAGAATTTTTAAGACCTCAGTTTATCCGGATTTTAAAAAAATGATGTTATTGATAACCCCACAATTAAATAAATTAATTGTGGGTTTAACGAAAGTAAATTGACAGGCTCGTTTGATCAGGTATAAAAAGTGTTCAGCCATTTCCTTTGACCTTTTCATTTTTGAGCAATAACCAATAGTGACTTCCACTTTTTAATATTTGGATATCATGATGGACAATTATTAAAAATGTACAATAATAAAAAAGAAAATTCTTGGGATCAGAGTCGCTGATCAATAATTGATCAATTAACTTTTCCCAGCAACCAAAAAAAGACCACTATTAAGTGGTCTTTTTTATTTCAACCCATCTCGATAATCCTGTGAACGTTTACTTTTACCTCTAAAATAAATTGGTTAAGTAAAACTGTTATTTTCGTCCTTTATGTGTTGTTTTGTTAAAGTTGAGCAACAACCAACCATCTAGCTTGATAAAGAATGTACGTTTGCTAAGGTAGAATTCTTTAAATTATTCAGTTAATACAATTTAACCAATAATACATCCATTAAGAATAAGGGTGTCTCACCATGTCGAATTTTTTATTAGACCCCATGCCTATACCAGTAATTGTATTTCTAGCTTT
The DNA here is from genome assembly GCA_022968985.1 of Pseudomonadales bacterium. Taxonomy (GTDB): domain Bacteria; phylum Pseudomonadota; class Gammaproteobacteria; order Pseudomonadales; family Natronospirillaceae; genus Marinicellulosiphila. Next base: position 2,122 of record JALJPK010000049.1, read on the forward strand.
AGCGGGGCTAACTCTATTTTTGTTTTTACTGAATGTATTAATAGGTATATCCGATATTTCACAATGGCTTCGAATGAAGAAAAAAGAAAAGGCATTTTTAGCCGCTGGAATAACTCCATCTGGTTCAACTTTATCCCACGGGTTGTGTATCGACTTAGAAACAGGTGAGTTAGTTTCGGATGAAAAAGAAACTTTAGAATGGTATAGACGGTTATTATAAAAATTCTATAATTTATGTGTCAATAAAATTAATAATGAAATGTAAATATAAGGTATCAGTTTAATTTGTTATAAAAGTGAGTGTCACTTTAGATTTATTAAGTTAAGAGTGTTAAAGTTTGCAACTAAAAGAAGGAGAATGAAGGGGACTCACTTTGATGGAAGAGTCGCACAGTATGTTGCATTTATCAAACATTAGTACAATTTTTGGGATAATATCTATGTTATTTATCTAATAATTGTATAGAGTATCACCAGAATATTTTTTTCATCAATATTATCATTATTCATTGTTTTAAATAAGGACTCAAAGTGACTTCAAACGTATTATCATTTAAAAATAGCCATACATTGCTAATGGATTTATTTAAATATTTGTCTGAAATAGAACCTAGTTTTCCAGAAAAAATAGGAAAGTATATTTTAAACGGTGAATGCTCTGACATATTATTAACTTTGAAAAGTTTAACTAGTGATCAATTAGAGTTTGCCGGGCTTAATTTGTCCAACATTGTAAATGGATATAAGTATAATGAAGGTATAAGAGAAAAAGAGAATAGTATTATATTTAAAGATTTATTATTGTCCGATATTCTAATTGAACCTGTGGTAGGGAAAAGATTTTGTATTGTGGTATGTTTGTTTAATGGAAATGTTGTATACACAAATTTTGATTGTAAAGATACCCCAAGGTGGGTGAAAACACTTCATAGCCTTGTCAATAAAATTACTAAATATGATCACAGTAATAAATATTTATATACAGGTAATTGGTTTTTTAAAGTATTAGAAGAAAATGATATCCCATTAAAAATTTCACTTTCACTAATTTTAAATCCTCAATATACCAATAAAAAGAACTTGGAAAATAAAGCTCACATATTTAATACATTAGACTGGAAAAAATATATTATTCAAGAAGATATTTATTTATCCCTTGTTGATTTAAATAAACAGTCCAAAATATTTTTAATTGACTATATACCAAAATTAATTGACTTAAATAAAAATGTGAATCTTATAATTAAATTTCTTACTGATGATGATGCACTGGTTAGAGAAATTTCAGTATGTTTAATTTCTCAGGAAAATATAAATGAAATTATTGATGTGTTATTATCAAAATTCGATAGTTATCCAGCAGAAATAAAGAAAGGATTTTCAGTTTTAATTGTTTCATTAGATAACGATGAAGTTATTATAAGGTTTTCTAAAATAATTAAATTGGAGAAATTAAAATCAGTAAAAAATCATGCTTTAAATCTTATTTCAAATAGAGAAGCATCTAAAGAAAAAACAAAAGAACTAGTATTGCCTCCTATACCTTCGTTTCCAAAAATTAAGCCTATAAAAGAAACCACTGCTATACGATTAATTAATGCTGTGAATGTAGTAATAAAAGAACGTAAAAATGATATTAAGGTTGAAGAAATAAGAAATAAAAAATTTGGATGGGATACAAAATATACTCAATGCTTATATGATGATGTAAAAGATATCTCAGAATCAGAAATTAGAAAATTTTTGGAATGTATTGAATCAGGGGTTGAGGATCTAGATGAAAATATTTTATCAATTTTAATAAAATCTGAAATCATGACAACTAATGAGTTAAGTATTGAATACATTTTTAGAATTATGAAAAACAAACGACATTTTGATTTGAATGGTGGTTTTTTTAAAAAATGGTTAAAGAGTAACCCTAATCAATTATTAGACCTTAGACAGCTTGTGCCGCTATTTAATGAAGCAGGTATGTCATTGGATGGTATAGCAAACCCATACTTACACAAAGACCGTGATTCTATTGAAGAGCTTCCCAATATTGAAGGTGTAAACTATTGGCCTTTTTTTGCTGAGCATCCAGAGTTTTTATCTTATACCTTTGAGACATATTATAGTGAATTAGGGTGGTTCTCTGATTATAGTATACCGCGAGCTATGTTGATGGTTTTAGAATTCCCATCAATTCCTGAGGCTTTTATACAAATTATATATGCAATTTCATTAAGTTCCACTAACTCATTAGGTACCTTAGCAAGGTCTACTTTAAATCAGTATGGATTAGTAAACGAAAGAGTCGTTAAAGCACTTTACTCGGATAAACAAGATGAACGTATTATTGCGGCAAATTGGTTGGGGGATATTCAATGTGAGGATGCGATACAGACACTTAAGTCTGTATTAAAAAAAGAAACCAAAGAGACAGTAAAAGCGTCCATGCTTAGTGCACTACATTCAATTGGTGAGCCTATTGATGAATACCTTTCCTCAGAGATTTTATTGTCAGAAGCGCAAGAAGGACTGAATAAAACAATACATAAGTCCATAGAATGGTTCCCTTTTGACTCAATACCCAAACTAAAATGGAATACTGGTGAAGATGTAGAGCCCTGCATTTTAAAATGGTGGATAGTATTATCCTTTAAATTAAAACAACCGGAAGGCAATCCACTTATATCTTTATATATTGACCGGTTAGATGTTGAATCGAAAGAAATACTAGGGAATTATATATTTCACATCTTTATTGATAAAGATACCAAATGCCCAAGTGATGAAGAGGCTAAAGAATACGCATTAAAAGGACAGCAATCATTATTTAAGCATTATAAATATAGAGCTGGATTAGAATCGGGGGAACGCTTTAAAAATAAAACAATTGAAAATGCTTTTAATGAATTATATAAAAGTAAAAAGAGTGAGTTTTTGGGTTCGGCAATTTCTGCGAAAGGCATTCTATGCCTAGGTTCATACATTAAAGCGGAAGTAGCTATACCATTATTATCTAGTTATATGAAAGAGAATTACAAACGTAGACACCAAATTGAAGCATTATTAACCGTGTTTTCCAACAATAATGAACCGATTGCAATTCAATTTTTATTATCAGTTGCGAGAGGGAATCGAACAAATATAATTAAAGAAAAAGCAACAAGTTTAATTGAAGTAATTGCTGAACGTAACGGCTGGACTCAAGATGAATTGGCGGATAGGACTATACCTACCGCGGGTTTTGAATTAGATGGTGAGCAAGTTTTAGAATTAGGTTCAAGAATAATAACGGTGAATTTGACTGAAAAATTAAAAATTGTCATTATGAATGAAACTGGAAAAGTAATTAAATCGTTACCCCCTGTAAAAGAAGACGATGATTTAGTTCAATTCAAAGAAGTAAAAAAACAATTTTCTAATATTAAAAAAGAATTAAAGCAAGTTCTTGATTTTCAAATTAATAGGTTTTACGAATCTATGTGTACTAATCGAGTTTGGCCATATAATGAATGGTATAAATATATTCTACAACATCCAATATTAACGCATGTGGTTCAAAAATTGATTTGGGTTGCTTCTATTAATAGTACAGATACTTTCTTTCGCCCAACAGCTGAGGGTGAGCTAATCGATATTAATGATAATGAGGTAGAAATTCAAAATAATTCAACAATACAATTAGCTTATGCGGGCATGTTAGATGAATCACTTATAAAAGCATGGACTAAAATTTTAAAAGAAGAAAAAATTACTCAGCCCTTTAAGCAGTTAACTTCACCAAACCATGAGCTGAGCAATACAGATTTTGAAAGTAATAAACTTGATTATCATCTAGGTTGGGTGACGGATACTTTTGTGATAAGAAGTGTATTAACAAAATTAGGATACAAACATGGTGAACCTGAAGACGGAAGTTTTTTTAATCATTATTACAAAGACTTTTCTTCATTAAATTTGCGTTTAACTATTAGTTTTAGTGGTAATAATTTACCCGAAGATAAAATGCCCGCAATTATTTATCATATTGCCTTTGTAAAACCATCTAAACGTGGTTGGGTGGATGAAAGGAATTATATAAAAATTAATGATATACCCAGAAGTATATTAGTTGAGGCAATGAAAGATTATGAAGCGATAGCAAAAAAGGCGAGCTATGATGAAAGTTGGGAATCAATGAGTCCATGGTAGAAATATTCAGTATTATTGATGAGTGAATTAAAGATTAATTCACTCATATTTAAATAATTAGACAATATCAGAGTTATTTTCTATTAAAAATCACATTGATATGTACAAATGAGTAATTAATATTCTGTGATTAATAAATTGGCCACTTAGCTCTTTCGATTTTCAAACGCTCAATTAAATAACATAGTTTTAAATACTCTGTTTGATCATTTTTAATACAAAACAACATATTTGATAATTGGTTTAAACCAAATAGATTTAATTGCTCTTGAATCTTTTTCAGTTCAAATTCTTCTATTACAGGGTATTCACATAATAAGTCTTGTATGCGTAGCAATATTAAATCTAAGCCTTCTTTTTTCTGAATTGGAAGGTGAGTGTTGTGATTTGATATTTTATCAACAATTCGTTTAAATAAACCTTTTTTTACTTTAATCTCACTTTCAAAATCAAGTGATATCCAATTTTTTCGAAATACTATCACTGGTTCAAAAATATGCTCTGATTGGTAAAAACGGTGACGTACAACTATATATTCAGGTTTATTTTGCCAAAGTTCAATCAATGTCGTTATTCTATGCTCTGAGGATTTATTATAAGGCTGGCATATAGTCAAAACAAATCCTTGTTTGTCTTCTATTAATAGACGTAATTCCTGTAATTTCTCATCAAATTCACACCCTATCCATTTATTAGGTTTAAGTATTGCATAGCCGTAATTTTCTATTTCTTTAAGCTCTTGCCAATCAATTATTGGAGTATTGTTAATTATGTTATCTTCAATTTTTACGTACTTAGTGTCTTTTTTAAGTGAAATCCCACCCCATTGATTAAATTCAATATTATTTAATTGAAACGATTTTCCGATCAGCTGGTTTATTATTGGCGAATTTTCCCATAACTGATATGTCCTCCAAGTTTCAGATATTGAAAAACCTGCAGTGTTGATTGGTCTGCTGATCGTAGTGTGATGAATTACCCCAGTATCCGATTGAAATACAATTGTTAATCCACACATACCACTATCCGTTTCCCATTGGTGAGCTCCAATACAAAATAATTTTAAGGACTTGATAGTTTTATTATCCGATACGATTAGATCTAAAGAGGCATCACATTGCTTATATATATTAGCTATTAAATTAATAATTATAATATTGTGATCCGTTCCTTTATTTTCAGATCTAAGAGCCACTTGCTCATTTAAAGCTTTTATTGTATTTGAAATATAGCGTAAGCCAAGCGTACGTAATTTTGGAATTAAATTTGTTAAGTCTATTAAATTAGTGGATTCTAAATTAACTGGACCTATTAATATAAGGTTCTTTAATATCTGTTTTATTTGCAACTTAATTGTTAATAGATTTTCTTTTTTTTCATTTATTATTTTTATATTTTCTTCAATTAACCAGATAGGCCATTCAATTTCTCGACCTTGATTCATTTCAATAAGTAGTGCCGATATTAATTTTTTATCTAGCCCAGAATCATTGTCTAAAACAATTGCGTTTACGTCATTGCTTTTACCTATTACAGCACTATTCGTTCCCCACAAAACAATACAATGATCAAACTTAGTAATGACTTTGTGACTTTCGTATAATTCACCTGAACTAAATAATTTATTGGCATTTCTCCAAGCCGCCTTATTTTTCACCTTTGTAAGTTGCTCTTGATTAAATATCGGAATTAAATAGTTTTCTAACTCTAAATTAGGGTTAAGTAATATTTCTTCGCTAGATTTGTGTAATGAGTAATCAATAAATGCAGCTATTATATGCTTACATATTCCACTTGCAGGACAATCACATTGACTTTCAGTTATGTTTTTAAGGTAAATAACACCTATTTGATCTTCGAACATAAAAGTGATGTTAGTTGAGGATGTGTCAGTGAACTTAAGGTCAGATTTACTTAATGACTTCTTAGCTCTTCTTATAAGTCCTGGGCTAGAATAAGCTTGTAATTCTGCTTCAGTCATCATCATAACTCCATTGTTTGTGCAAGCCAGTTGGCAAATGAATCAGGGGTTAAGGAAGTAATATTCATACCTTGAGCACTTAAGCGTTGAGTCATGTCTGAATCAAAAAATGGAAGAGCATCTGCTGTTAATGCTGTCATACCTATCATTTTAATTCCACAACCCATCATCTCTGATGCTTGATTGACTAATTTATTTGGGGAGCCTCCTTCATAAAAATCAGAAACAGTCGCGACTACAGTTCGACTTGGTTGTTCAACTAATTGAGCACAATATTCCCATGCCTTACAAATATGAGTACCACCGCCTAACTGCACACTTAAAAGCACTTCTACTGGATTATCCGCCTGTTCTGATAAATCAATTACATTAGTATCAAAAAGCACCAGTTTTAAATCAATTATAGGCAACTTAGTAAGGATACCCGCAATAACGGAACTAAAAATTATAGACTCCATCATTGAACCACTTTGGTCGATACAAAGAATCACCCTCCACGGAAAGTGTTTTTGATTACGAGAATTAAAATAGACTCTTTGTAACATTAATTTTTTATTCTCTCTATCGTAGTTTTTTAAATTACGTTCAATGGTTTTTTTCCAATCTAGATTTGCTAGTACCGCTTGGGGTGAGCTTTGATGTCTATTTAATCTTCCACTGAATTTATTTTGAAACTTAGGTTTTAATTGTGTTAAGAGATCATCCACAACTTTTTGAATTATAATTTTTATTTCAATTAATAGACTTGGTTCAATTTCATTATGTATAGATAAAATTTGTTTCAATAACCCAATACTTGGGGTCATTCTGGATAATGCTTTTTTATTTTTTAAAATTTGTTTAATGCCAAATTCTTCAATTGCATGAGCTTGAATTTTTTCATTTACCGAACTAGGGAATAATTTTTCTGTTTTGTCCAACCATTCAAATACTTGTAGATTAGAATCATCTAGGGTACCAGAGGTCCGCAACCCTTGTTTTTCAAGTTGTTTCTTATATAGTTGCTCTAAGGCTTGATCTTGATCTCTTTGACTCTTAGATAAAATATTATTGGGTAAGTTTTTATCTGCAAATCGACCTAATACTAATCGCCAGCGTTGTTTTAATGTTTGATCCAATGCTCTAAGCCCTCTTTTTCTAAGTGTGATATTAATTTTTGATATGATTCTTGAGCGTCTAGTATTTCTTGTGTCGAAATATTAGAGTTAAATACTTCTAAATCGTTTTCCCAATCATTAATTTGACAAATACGCTGGCTAATCCGCTCTAATTTTTTAGGTTCTATATGACTAAATATAAACCTTAAATCGGGGAGTGAAGATAAAAAAACGTCATTATCCCATCTATTTAACATCTCATTAAGCAATAATAGTAACTTTTCATCTTTACCAAAAAACCAGTTGGGGGCAACAATAAGTACAGCCTGAAGTGTGTAATAAGCATCTTCAATTTGAAGCTCAAAAAGTTTCTCTAATGAAACAATTAACTTGTTTTTTTCAAGTTCATGATTTGGATTATCAGTATCAATAAGCTCAACTAATAGAGTTTTACATGCAAATTTAATTGCAACAGTAAGTTGGCCATGTTCAATGAGCCAATTAAGGCGGTTCTCCCATATTTGACGCCAATCAATTTTTTCTAATTTTATTAATTCGCGTGTTACTTCTTGTGTTTGGATTATAATTTTAAGTGCATCGATTTGATCTAATTTTCCAATACTAGGAAGACTAAACAATAATTGATTCCAAGTATTTAATATCAGTTTTTTATAAAGTTCTTTATATTCATTTAATAACCCTGACTCATACCTTGTAAGGCGAACCAATAATTGAATTAGATCGACTAGTTCTTTTGGATCAGTAGAACTTTGCACCATTGTTAAAAAGTTAGGCCATAGGTTAGATACTAAATCCAAACATCCCATTAAAGTGAGTTGTACGAATAAACCCTGCATATCAGACAATGTGACATCGTCTTTTTCTGAAATTTCATTAACACGATTTAATATCAGTGAATCCCAATCTGAACCTCTTATGCTTTGATCAATTAAATTAGCTTCCACCCAAGGTGTCCATGCATATTTCCACTCTTCGGTTAGCCTTTCAAGATCGTAACCCAGCTCCCAATTAGGTCCAGATATTCTTTGAGCGAACCCTATATCTAAGAATAAACACTGATTTAATAAATGATGTCTGCGTTTTGAGTTCTCATTTAAATTATATAGACTGAATTTTGTAGTAATTGAAACAGTATTATCTAATTTAAATTTTGCTACTTTTAGTTTATTAAACAGATCCGATATTAGAGGTATAGTCGGTTGATCAACTCCAATTGTACCTAAACGGTTGCCTGCTAAAAGCTTATGAGCAATAAATAAAGTTGGGTTTTTATCATTTATTTCACATTTAATGAGAACACTTTGTATTGCATCTTTAACATCAAATAATCCAGGAAATGCATTATTTCTAAGGCTCGATAATTCTATTATTTGATTACATAAAGATATTTTTTCAAAGGTATTTAGAGTTAAGCCTTCTAATTGGCAGGTTATATCATCAATAAAATTAAAGACTAAATCAGATAAATTTAAATGAGTGTCAACCTTATTCATTCGGTAATGAAATAGTCGATCATAAAACATTGGGGCTTGCATACCCGCACTGTAACCATTTAATGCATCTAGTCGATCGTCACTATACCGAATGAGCCATGTTTCTGACTCTTCTTTATTGGTAATGTCAACTTTTCCTTTTTCATCTTGATAATTTAATAACGCGGGAGTATGAAATCCTCCTGTAATAACACAACACTTCTTTCCTGATTTTACAGCGCCGCTAATCTGTAATTTCATGTATGACTCACGAGATATATCACCTGATTCAAGTAATGCTGTATTACTATAAGTTAATCTCGAAGAGGCACAGTAATCAAATACCTGTTCAAAAAATTGCTCGGGAGTATCGAATTTTTTTAATTCAAATATTCGTTCCCATAACTCATCAGAGCTTCTACAGCCAAACTTTTTAACTAAATTATTTACGTATTCATTGTGCTGCAGTTGAGATTCATTTTGTTCACTTAAAAACTTTGTGTCACTAACTTTATTTAATTCAGCTTTATTATCAATTGGCAAATCGATGAAACGAATGTCTTTGTTGTTTTTTTCCCCCCACATTAATGCTTGGTATTCAGGGCTCGTATTACATAAAGGAAAAAATAAATGTTTACTATAGATTGCAATGGGAGGTAATGTTTTTTCGTTGACTATTGCTGATATTTTAGAGGTATAGTCAATTGCCCCTTCAATTAAAATAATATCAGGGTTATGTTTGTTTAATATTTCTAATAAATAATAAGAACAGGCGGGACTATGGTGCCTAATTGGCACCCAAATTACTTGTTCTTGATTATTAAATTGATTTCGTTGTGAATTCAGAGCTTCTAACTTTTCATCCACAATAATTTACCCGTATCTAAAAATGATTTCCATTTTTTGTCCTTTTTAACGCGCTCTCTTATTACTAAATCAAGATAATGCGCTAATTTTTTTCGATCATCTACTTTATCTTTTATGATTGTCCCTTGCATTTGCTCCGCTATTTGCCCTGAATTTGGTTTAGTACCAACATAATAAGTTTGTAATGTACATGCATAAGCAATATTGACAGCTTCTGCTGTAGATAAAACAGCATCGAGTGATTTTACTCCAGATTCTTTATTACCTCGTAGTTCTGAGAATGTCGTTACCAATATGTCGAGAAGATTATTATCCATTTTTACATCAAGTGATTGTGACTGTAGTCGACTTGATACTTGCTGCATTATTAAGGTTTTTTCTTGCTCTTTATCACGTATAGGTAGAACCGTTTCAAAATTAAAACGCCGCTTTAAAGCGCTCGACATTTCATTTACACCTTTATCATGTAAATTTGCTGTTGCGATTATATTAAAACCAGGAAGTGCAGATTGGACTTCACTTAATTCAGGAATCATGATTTGTTTTTCAGACAATAATGAAATCATCGCATCCTGTATTTCTTGAGGGCAGCGAGTAATTTCTTCAAACCTCGCAATACTGCCTGTTTGCATTGCTTTTAAAATAGCCGTTGGAATCAATGATTTTTTAGAGGGTCCGTCAGATAATAAAAGCGCATAATTCCAGGCATACTTAATATGATCTTCAGTTGTGCCTGCTGTTCCTTGAATGATTTTTTGGGAATCCCCACAAATGGCAGCTGAAAGTAATTCAGATAATAATGACTTAGCCGTACCAGGTTCACCCACTAATAATAATGCTTGATAACCCATTAATGTAACAATGGCTCGTTCAACTAATGCGTCATCACCATAAAATTTTCGGGAAATAGATAAAGTATCATCACCAAGAATAAACTTCTTGACTGAAATAGCTGATAAGTACCATCCCGGAGGAGAAATACCTTTATCGTTTTCTTTTAATATTTCTAGCTCACTAGCGTACTGATATTCAACTGAACTTCTAATTACACTGCTCATATTCGCCTCTTTTAATAAACTTACCACGGACTTTTTGATTGCCATTTTTCATCAAAGCTACCTTTTGATGCTACTTGTTCGTAATCTTTCATAGTCTCTAATACTAAATTTCTTGGAATATCTTCAATTTTCTTGTAAGAGTCCTCTAAAATACAACCTCTTTGATTAAGCTCAACAAATACTATTTTATACAAAACTGCGGGTAATAATTCTTCAGGTAAACAATTACCACTGAACTCAATTACTGCGCGAATCTTAAGGGAAGGATAGTCTTTGTAATACTGTGAGAAAAATCCACCATCGCCAATATCACCTCGTTTATAACCTAATTTAGTTAAAACATTACGAATTGAATAAGTATCTGTGACCCAGCCTTCATGATAATTAAGCTCAGTTTTAATTTCCTCTTCTTTATTGATACTGTGGTTTGGTAGTTTAAATTGATCAAATGGTTGTTTAATTTTCTCTTCTTTTAATAATTTACCCCATAGATTTACTTGATCATTTCCAATAGCCGTTGCATTTGCTATTCGAATACTTGCACCGCTATGAATCAATACCTCATCATCTTGCGCATCAATTAATTCTCGTTCTGCGGTAGGTCGAAATACTAAATCTTCTCCATTTTGATTAACGATCCAAATTAACTTTTGCGTTAAGTGTGTCATCACAGGATGGTTTAGTAAAAACTCCTCCCATTCATTAAACGGCCAAACTCTCGCAATACAAAAAGATTCATACAACCGTGAAATTTGTAATTCTGAAACTTGTTTTAATTCTTTTTTTATTGTCGAATAATATTTTTTCGATTCTTTTACTTTTTCAGCATCATCGTTTTGTCTTGCCGTGGGCAACGATTTTAATATTTTACCATCTTCATTTAATATTTGAGGCTTAAGATCATCAGTTAATTGAATTGTAATATTTCGGCTTCCCATTTCTAATTCTTGGAAACCGTTAAGCTCAAAACCAGCTGTTGGAATTGTTCTATCTGCTAACTCGTCCTGAGTCCAATTATTTCGACTGGAAATCTGAAATACTAATTCTTTTGCTTTTTCTTGGACTGACCTTGTTCTATGGCGACGAGCGATAGATAATAATAATTGAATAATAATCGGATCATCATTTTGGGCTACTGCCATTAACATAGCTTCAATTTGATGCCTTTTGGTATGATGGTCTTTCATGAATCTAGATATTAATTGAACGGCATCAGCTGGTTGTGCTTTAGAGGCTAAACAAAGAATACCTTTTGCACTAATTGCAGAGCCTAAATATTCTCTTTTTTTCCTTTTAAATAATTCATTATAAGCATCTTGGATAGTTTTATCTTTATATTGTTGCCCCCACTCCTCTTTGGCCCAGCGTTGATAGAAATCGTATTCATATTGTTTTCTTTGTTCGGCATGTTTTTGTGCAACTTCGTCAGTGGGACACTTAGTATCATACTCAATAAATATTTGTAATATAGCCAACCCTATTTTTTTTTGGCAATCATCATTTAATTGTTTTATATATAAATTTAAAAGTGGGTTACCACCAGGTTCCTTCAGTTTAAAAGCTAGTACAATCCACCACCTTAAAATTTTGGGATTTACTTTTTTTCCATTATTCCACTTTAATATTGGCAACGTATTAAAGTTAAACCATTCTAAAGCTTTTGGTATTGCTTTCTTTAATCCTCCTTCTGCCTCTTTTAGAAGTGCTTTTGATGATAAATACTCATCAATAGGCTCGCCAAAATCATATAATGTATTCAATAAAATAGATTTTGCGGTTTCTTTTTGTTCTTTTTTGAGCGCAATTATTAAATCAGGAATAGACGGTTTATAACCTACTTTTAATAACCATTGTGCTGCGACAATTCGTTCATCTAGTTTACTTGATTTTAAAGCTTCTATTACACGATTTACAGAAAACCCGTAATTTTCCAATAATTCTCGGGCATAGGGAGCATATGTTTTAGATGAAGAAAGAGCATACATATATAAAACTTGCAGATATTTTTCTGGTATTACAGGGAAATGTGACAAGATAGACATTGCCCATCCTGGATCAAATGTTTGAAGATTTCCGCTACTTTGATCCAATGATAATGCTTCGTCAAGAAACTCTTGATTTTCAGCAAAAAAAGGCCAGAAACATAAGGTATCACTGTATGGTAATTGGGAGTCTATATACCAATAATCACTAAAATACCAACTTGCTATTCTTCTTTTAGAAAGACCTACTTTTTCAATTATTGGAATGAATTGTCTAACATCAGAAATAATTTCTGGATTTAAATGTAACCAGTTAATTAATATTCTATTTCTTAAACTTACTCCCCCGTAATAATAACTATCATTTAATATTCGAATTAGATTTTGAATACCTATTTTATTAAAATCAATAATATGAGATTTTACGACAATGTCAGATAGTTTTTTACATGGCGTGATATCATCTCCTTCAACATATTTCACATAATCTGAAATATTTACTTTTGATATTTTTTTTATCTTATTATAATTGTCTTGCGATGATTTATAGTTTTTACCATTTTCTTTATTTCTTATAATTTCATTATTAGCTTGATTCTTTGCATTTTCTAATGAATGCTTTAATGCATTATCTAAATTAGATTTAAAAGATTTAGGCAAAGGGAGTTCTTTTAAAGTATCTGGTATAGGTGGCATCACTAACTCATTCGTATCAGAATCTGCCGCACTACGATTTAAAAGTGATGATTCTATGGCATCCTTTACTGATTTACTTTTTTCATTACTAGCTAATATTGTAAGTTCTTTAGCTGTTGATTCATTTCCATGCACTAAAAGTAACAGTGCTAGCTCTTTTCTTTGGTTAGCATTAAATTTATTAAATTCGGAAAGTGAATATTTTATAAATTCATCCATATCAACTTTGGATAATAGGCTACCTGCCTGCTTCCGAACTTGCTTACTTTTATCACTCAATAGAAAGATAAATAATGAATAGAATTTATTTATATCACACACATTATTCATAATTGATAAAAATGTTATTTTTGCTGAGTAATGCAAACCATTTAAATATTGGTGAAATTTATTATCTTCTAATATTTTAGACCAATCTAAAGTTGTTATTAAATATTTAAATACATGCGCTTGACCCGTATATGTATTACTTCTTTCTAAAAGAGGGGATAAAATGTCATGCATCGGTATTTGATTTTTTTCTAATAATTCATAGAACCAATCACCAGAATAATTTTCTGGCCATTTTTTTTCTTTTGTTGAATTAGAGCTATGATACTGGTCTATAACATGAATCAATCCATTTACCCATTGTGGAATATTTTTACTAAAATAATTATTCCAATGTCGTTGCTTTTTAATTGCATCAAAAACCATTCCAAGCCTAAACATAATGTCAGGATTATTCATATATTCAGATTCAAAAATATATTTTAGATTTTTTTTAGTTTCTATTGTGTGCTCTTCACTTATTTTAGAATCACTTCGATAATAATGCTTTAATTTTAATCCAGACTCTTCGATTTGTTGATTGCTAATATTCTGAATGTCTTTTATTACATCTGGATTATTCCCGTTTATAAGATAATCGACTATCTTATTTGAGTATTCATTATCAACTATATTTAAATATTGGAAAATATTATGAAATATTGATTCTGTATTATTACTTGAAAATATTTTACTAAGCATATTTTTTCCTAATTTTTATTGATTTTATTTACATTTACCACGGATTTTTTGATTGCCATTTTTCATCATAACTACCTTTAGATGCAACCATTTCATAATCTTTCATAGCTTCTAAGACTAGATTATTAGGAACATCTTCAATTTTCTTGTAGGATTCTTCACTGAACCAACCTCCTTTAGTAGGGTTAACAAACGCTAATTTAAATAATACTGCAGGTAACAATTCTTCAGGTAGACAGTTGCCACTAAATTCTATGATGGTTCGAATATTTAAAGATGAATAATCTTTATAATAGTGAGAGAAAAACCCTCCATCTTCAGCGTCTCCACGTTTATAACCAAGCTTAGTTAATACGCCACGTATTGAAAAAGTATCCGTAATCCAACCTTGGTGATAATCAAGTTCTGTCTTTTTTAAATCAGCATCACATAGATGATGCTTAGGTAATATGAATTGTTTAAAAGGTTGTTTAATTTTTTCTTCTTTTAATAATTGGTTCCATTGTTTCATTGACGCAGTATTCATTGACCCAATATGTGCCAATCGAACCGTTGCATCATCTTGGATTTCAACTTCGTCATCTTGAGCATCAATAATTTCTCTTTCAGCAGTAGGGCGAAAAGCAATATCTTTACCATCTTGGTTAATTAACCATATTAATTTTTGAGTAAAATGTGTCATTACTGGATGGTTTAATAAAAATTCCTCCCATTCTGAAAATGGCCAGACCCTTTCAACACACATAGATTCATACAACCGAGATAATTGCAGTTCTGAAACTTGTTTTAACTCTTTTTTAATTGTTGAAAACTGTTTTTTAGAGTCTTTTACCTTATCAGCATCATCATTTTGTCTTGCTGTAGGTAATGCTTTTAGAATTTTACCATCCTCATTTATAATTTGAGGTTTTAAGTCATCAGTTAAACGTATTGTAATTTTTCGAGCACCCATTTCTAGCTCTTGCATGCCGTTAAGCTCAAAACCAGCAGTTGGTATTGTTCTGTCAGCTAATTCGTCTTGAGTCCAGTTATTTCGATTCGCAATTTGAAGAACCAATTCTTTCGCCTTCATTTGCACTGAATTTGTTCTATGACGACGGGCTATTGAAAGCAATAATTGTATAACAATAGGATTATCGTTTTGAGCAATTGCGATTAAAATCGCTTCAATTTGATGACGCCTTGTATAATGGTCCTTCATATATCGAGTTATTAATTGAACGCCATCAACAGCTTGCATATTAGAAGCTAAGCATAGAAAACCTTTTGAACTGATTGCTGATCCTAAATATTCACTTTTTTTGTGATTAAATAAATCATTATATGCATCTTGGATCGTTTTATTTTTATATTGTTGACCCCATTCTGATTTTGCCCAATTTTGATAATTGTCAAAAGTAGATTGTTTTGCATTTTCAGCATAATCACTAGCAATTTCATCACTTGGACATTGAGTGTCTTGCCCAATAAAAATTTGTAAAATATAGTTTCCTAACGTTTTTTGACTCAATTCATCCAATTGCTGAATGTAAAGATTTATAAGTGGATTACCTTCAGGTTCTTTTAATTTAGTTGCTAATACAATCCACCATTTCAAAATAATAGGGTCAACTTTCTTTCCATTTATCCATTTAATAGTGGGTAATGAATCAAAATTAAACCATTCAATTGCTTTGGGGAGTGCTTTTTTTAATCCATTTTTTGCTTCCAATAAAAGAACTTTTGCCGATAAATACTGATCGATAGGTTCTCCTAAATCGTGTAATGCACTCAATAATATTGCTTTTGTTGCTTCTCTTTTTTCTTTTTTAAGTGCGCTGGTTAATTCAGTAATGGCTTCTTTATGGCCCAGTTTTACAAGCCATTGCGCAGCAATGCCTCTTTCATCTTGCTTGCTAGATTTTAATGCCTGGATTACTCTGCTCTCAACTAAGCCATAACCTTCTAAAATTTGTCTAGCATAAGGGCCATATGTTTTAGATGAAGAAAGGGCATAAACATATAAAACCTGAATATATTTTTCTGGAATAACAGGGAAGTGAGATAAAATGGACATTGCCCAACTAGGATCAAATGTCTGATATTTGCCTGTACTTGGAATTAAAGCGAATGCTTCATCAAGAAACTCTTTATTTTCAGCAAAGAACGGCCAAAAATACACATTGCCAATATCAGGTAATTCAGCATTTAAACTCCAATCATCACTAAAATACCAGCTGGCTATTTGTCTTTTATTGACATCAAATTTTTCTAATATAGGTATTAATTGACGAATGTCAGTTATGATATTTGGATTTGAGTTTAACCATTTAGTAAAAACTCTATTTCTTAGACAAACACCACCATAATAATAACTTCTTTGTAAGATTCGAATAATATGATAAATACTAAGATTTTCGATGCTAAATATGTTGGATCTTACTACAATATCAGTCAAGTATTCACTTGTTTTTAGTTGTTCACCTTGAACAAATTTCGTGTAGTCAATTATATTTTTCTTTGAAATACCCTTTAAATCTTTAAGATTTTTTTGCGCCCAGGTATATTTATAATTATTTTCTTTATTGCTTATAATTTCATTATCCGCTGAAATTTTTGCCTTTTTTATTGAATCAATAAGTAAGCTTTCAATATTTGATTGAAATGAATCTTCAAGAGATGACTCTTTGATTAACTCAGGAATATTTGGAATGATTAATTCATTAGTATTTGAGGCCGCTGCACTTTTATTTAAAAGAGCAGATTCAATTGACTCTTTTACCGATTTACTTTTCTCTTGCTTAGCAAGTTTTTCAAGTTCAGTTACTGTTGAATCATTACCATGAATTAATAGTAATGATGCCAATTCTTTTCGTTGGTTGACTGTAAAATTAAAAAATTCAGTTGTTGAAAATTCTAGAAACTTTCCAATACCTACCATTGAAAGTAAAGGGCCTGCTTGTTTTCGAACCTGCTTACTTTTATCAGTGACTAATAACGTGAGTAACTTAAGGTTATTATTTAAATCACAAATGTCGTTCAATATACTCGATAATGTTATCTTTGCTGAAAAATGAAGCTTATTTAGCATATCCGGAAATATGTCATTATTTAATAAATCATCCCAATTAAATTTATTAATTAAGTAATCAAATAGCTTAATATTTGTACAATAACTATTTGATCGCTCTAACATTATTGCTAAAAATACAAGATCCGATACGTCATTATTTTTTAATGTGTCATAAAACCACCGTCCAGTATAATTTTCAGGCCATGTCACTTTACTATTGTGTCCTCCTTGATGATACAGCCCTATTACGTGAACAAACCCTTTAACCCATGTTGGTATATCGTTAAATTCATAATGTTCATAGTATTTACTTTTCACTAATGCATCAAAAACAAATCCAAGCCTACGCATAATGTCTGCGTCTTTCACTTCATTTTCAGATAAAAATGTAATCAATAAATCATAATTTTTTAAATTGCGTTGTTTAATGTCATTTTTAACGCCATAGTAATGTTGATTAAATACTAATCCAGCCTCTTGAATTTGTGCATCTGTCAGAGTACTTATTCTAGTGACGATAGCTGGATCTTCACCATCTATAAGATAAGCGACTGTTTTTTCAGTTAACTTATCTTCTACTCTATTTAAATCATCAAACATTTTGCATAATAAACTTTGTTTTTTATTAGATGAAAAAATATTTTTAAGCATGTTGAATCCTATTTAATTTAATTGCGATATCTTTCAAGGTAGTTGTCATTAATTTATTATTATACCTTTACCAAGGGCTTATTGATTTCCAGTTTTCATCAAAATGTGCTTTTTTCGCTAAGGCTTCATAATCTTTCATAACTTCAAGGACTAAACTCCTTTGAACGTCACTAATTTTTATATGCTCGCTTTCTTCAATCCATCCTCTTTTATTGGGATTTACAAAGGCTATATGATGAACAATGGCTGGAATATTTTCTTCAGGTAAATGATTACCACTAAACTCTATAATGACACGTATATTTAACGCTTCAAAATCTTTGAAGTAATGAGTGAAAAAACCAGCATCTTCTGCCTCACCATGTTTGTAGCCTAATTTTGTTAATACACTTCTTACAACAAATGTGTCTGTTACCCAACCTAAATGATAATTAAGTTTTGTATTTTCTAAGTCATATTTATTTAATTTATGATTTGGTAATGCCAATTGTTTAAACGGCTGTATGATCTTTTCCTCTTTTAAAGTTTTAGACCATGCTTTAATACCTGAACTATCAAATAACCCGACATGAGCCAACTGAATAATTGATGTATCTTGAATATCAACATCGTTATCCTCTATGTCTATCAAATCTCGCTCTGCTGTAGGTCTAAATAATGTGTCATTGCCATTATTAGACTCCATCCATATTAATTTTTGGGCAACGTGAGTTAAAATTGGGTGTTGAAGGATATATTCATTCCATTCACTATATGTCCAAACTCTATTTGTGCACATTGCTTCATGAAGTCTACTAATTTGAATATCGATGACTTGTTTAAGTTCTTTCTTTATATTAGAAAACTGTTTTTTACTTTCTTTAATTTGTTCTAAATCGTCACCTTCTCTTGGCGCAGGTAAAGACTTAATCACTTTTCCAGATTCATTTTTCATTTCAATTTTCAATTTTTCAGTTAAGTACACTGAAATTGTTCTAGAACCTAACTCAATAATTTGAATGCCATTCAATTCAAAACCGGCTGAAGGAATGGTTCTATCTGATAGTTCATCATGACTCCAATTATTGCGCTTAGCAATCATTTCAATTAATGCTTTGGCCCTTTCCTGAACAGAATTAGTTCGATTTCTTCTAGCCACGGATAGTAAAAATTGAATAGCAATTGGATCATTATTACTTGCAAAAGACGTTATTAACGCTTCGATTTGATGCCTGCGCTTATAATGATCTTTCATGTATTTAGTTAAAATTTGCACCGCATCTGCCGCATTTATATATGAACCTAAACATAAAATACCTTTTGCAGAGATTGTTGAGCCGTAAAGCTCACTCTTTTTAAGTTTAAAAAGTTCTTTGTATGCGTCTGAAATTGTTTTATTTTTATACTGTTCCCCCCAATCAAAACCAGCTCTATATTGATAAGTTTCAAATAATGATTGTTGTTCGTTTAATGCATAGTTATTAGCTTCATCATCATTTGGACCATCGATGTCCTTTTCAATGAATATATGCAAAATATAATGACCCAGTTTTGCTTTTGATTCAGAGTCGAGTTGATCAATATAAAGTGATAGTAGGGGATTGCCTTCAGGTTGTTTTAATTTAAACGATAACACGATCCACCATTTTATAATGGTGAGCTCTACTTTACTTCCGCTATTCCATTTCAGTATTGGAATTGAATCGAATGGAAACCATTCAATGGATTTGGGTAGAGATTTTTTAAGTCCTACTTGCGCTTCAGCTAACAGAATTTTAGGAGATAGGTAATCATCAATTGATTCGCCAAGTGTATGCAATGCACTCAACATCGCTGCTTTTACGGTCTCTTTTTTCTCTTTTTTGAGAGCGATTTTAAATGTCGGTATTGCGTCATTACACTTAATATCGGCTAACCAGTTTGCCGCAACGATTCGTTCTTCTTGTTTATTAGATTGCAGTGCTTCTATTACGCGGTCGGTATTTAATCCATAATCGTTTAAAGTTTCACGTGCTTGTGGACCTAACGATTTTGAAGTACTCAATGCAAGCGTATATATAGCAAGTAAATACTTATCAGGTATGGAAGGGAAATTTAAGAGCATAAGCATTGAACGTGAAATACTATAAGATGTATATTCTAGATCAAACGCTTCATCTAAAAATTCGGGGTACTCATAGAAAAACGCCCAAAAATTAACTCCGTCAATATGCGGTAATTCAAATTCATCCCACGAATAACATTTTAAAAATTCTCCAGCGATTGAACTCAACGGTATATTAGCCATCTCATACAAAGGCACTAATTGTCTTAAATCAGTTAATTGATTTGGATTGTTTTTTAACCATTTTGAAAATGAACCACCAAATAGTCCTGTATCTTGATTTATATGCTTTAATATTCTAAATAAATATTCAATACTTAATTCGTCTGTAGTAACTATATCTGAACTATCTAAAACTCGTAAAACTTCTTTATGAGGTGTGCCTTGGTTAGTTTGAATACATTTTATTGTATCTCTTACATCAGATTCAGTAACATCTTTAATCCAGCCATATATACTTGCTGCAGCCGTTGAATTCCATCCATATTTTTTGTTAGCCTCCTCTGATTCCTTAACACTTTCTTTACGTTCTTTAATTTCATTATTAACTGCAACTATTAATTTTTGAATACTTGATTCTGCAATTGGTTTCAGTTTAGGAAATGGTGTTATTGTAGGTAAAACCAATGCTACATCGCCTCCTTTTGATGCTTTTCTGCTTGATGTTAATTGGGTAATTAATTCTTTTAAGGCCTTGTTTTCTTTTTCGGTTATCTTTATAAAATCAACTAATAAGTCATCACTGGCATGAGTAATGATTAATGAAGAAATTTCTTTTTTTACTATTTTTGAAAATGTATTAAATGTTTTTATTAATTGATCTATCAGTAATTCCATACTTATATGTGATAAAAATGATAATGCGTTTTTTCTTACATATTTGCTATCATCTGTTAAAAAATTAATAGCTAGTGTGATGTAATCATTAATATCTTGATCTTGATTTATTTTATTCATTAAAATATATTTTGATTTATCTGGAAGCTCTTCAATATATGAATAAAAATCATCTTGAATTAAAAACTCTTTCCAATTTAATGTATTAAAAATATGCGCTCTATTTTTTAAATTATGTTTATCGGAATAATATTCATCTAAGAAAATTAAAAATATAACCTTTCTAGGAACTTCACATATTTCTAGTACATTAAAAAACCAATTCCCTGTATATTGCTTCTTATCAAAGTTTTCATATTTAATGATGTAACTTGCTATTCTTGAAAATATTTTAATCCAATGCTCTATGTTATTATTAGATAATCCATAATAATAATCACTATTACTAAATTCACAAAACACTAAACAAAATCGTTTTGCAATATTTGGATCTATCAATATTCCGCTCAACAATACATCCCTATATAAAATATGTTGCTTACTTAATTTTACAGGTTCACCTTTTATTAGACCGACATAACAATATTCTAAACTTATTTCTAATAAATCCAATTGTTCTTTATTTATATTTCGTATCGTTATTAATACATCTGGATCATTTCCATTTAATATAAAATCTTCAATTTTTGATGGTAGAGCTTTGTCAATTACATTTATTTGTTTAAACATTTCAAAAAGTAATGTGTTACTATTTTTTACTGAAAATATATTTGAAAACATTATTCAATCCTTCTTTCTACTTTAATTATTATTTATGATATTAACTTTTCTATACAATTTAATACCGGTAACAACTTAATGATAAGATAACTATTCTTTATAATGATTAATCGCTATTCATGCATAGATTATCATATATTAAAATCAATTATTGCAGAATCAGATTACTACCTATCCAGTTCAATAAAATTGCCTATCACGTCACTTATTTTAATCGGAATTGTCCATTTCAAAGTGAGTATTCGTATTTCACTGGTTGTCAGCTTCAGCTCTTTGTTTAGAAAAAATCACGTCTCTATTATCTAAAATTTCAATCAACGGGTTAAGTTTAAACCCTAAGTTATGTATGTCTGCTTTCTATATAATTATTTACACTTCCAATCCGAACCTCCGACCTGAAGACAGTCTGAATCCTATTCGACATTAATCCTTATTAATGCACACCGCTCACCTCACAAAACCATTATTCTTAGAAGGCCAGCAAACCCTCGTTTTTTCATTAAATTGACATTAAGGCTGATTAACGCCCTTTAATATTGTCACAAAAGTCGTTAATTGTTGTCACATAAAAAAGAGGAGGGATAACAGCTTTTAAAAAAATTTATGACTCGGTCTATTTTCGTCAAAGCTTGAACGTTATATAGGTGAGTAATTAGTACTTATTTTATCCAGAAAAGGTTGCTTGTCGCCTACTACATGTAATTGATAAAAAAGGCATGGAAGCAATTCGCTAGGTAAACTCTTTAACACAGGTTTAACCTGGTCATCGTTTCATTAAAAACAGAAACACGTATACCCATGGGCTCTTCGAGATATCTTCGTTCAGACACCTGAACCCGGTCGTTATCAGTTAGTTAATTACGAGTACAAACTCACATATTTTGAATAACTTTCTCTGAATAAAATTCAATAGGTTTAATCAAATAACAACTTAAATCGAAAGTCTTAAATTTTTATCAATCTTGTCGATAAGTGATTTTGGAACATTTTGTTGAGTCGCTAATTCACGCCATTTTGATACTACGTTGATAGTATTATCTAAAATTTCATCAATTCTTCGTTTATTAAAAATAGGGCTTAATGTTTTAAAACTATAAAAGTCATCTCTTGTGAAATGATCTTGTTTGCCGTTAAGTGTCATCCAATGTTTACTTACCCATAGGCTGTCTGGTTTGTAGCTATATGCCAAATCGTATGCCGGCGCTAATTGCCATTGATTAGTTTCATCGAGCATAAATCCAAAATTTTTGACGTGGTCATCATGATTACGAGATACCACATTAAATACCATGCGTTTGAATATCTGTATGGCATCGTCGGGAGAAAGTTTTAGTTTTCTTGCTGTAGCAAACAATTCAGCATAAGAATAAGTGCCTATTTTTTTGTAACTAATATGCTCTAATGCGTTGAGTGTCTGTACGTGTATTTTATCGTTACCGTTACGATCAAATCGTTGTGTGATAAAGTGTCGTCGATTCCCTTCGTTAAGTAAGTGGCATGGCATCATGTCAATACCACATTGTTTGGCCATTAAATAGTACACATATTCCATCGCACCATACCCAAGTGGATCACCAAATACTTCCTCGTTTTTGTTATGTTCACTTACGCCATCAAACTTCATTAGATAATGAGTGAATCCACTTGGCGCATCCGTTTGCCCTGAACGAACCTGGCTAAAATCGTCATTAAATGCAAGTACCGCTTTTGGTCTTGCTCCGCCAGCACTCATACCAACAGACATTAACGACATCATAGTATCACTATCTTCTTCGCCATATTTGTTTAGCTTGACGTTAAATTGCTCACGCTTATTTAATATATCCTGCGCAATAACCACTAATGATTCAATAAGTATCGGCTGGGAAGTATTTAGATTTTTGCGCTTAATGGCAGGCGTATAACTCAAAGCCCCCATACCGCGTTTACCTGTATATTGTAATCGTTGCAGAGCGCTAATGTCAGCGGGAGATTGGCCCTTACTTGCAATCCATGCGTTCATAACGGCATTACCAAAATCATCGGGTAACGAGTCAGCTATTAAACCAGGCAAGCCTTTGAATGTTTGAAAATCCAAGTCGGGAAATGAATATATTTTTTTTGCTAATGGCATTTTTATTGGCGACAGCTCAATACCCGTTTTAATAAAGCTAGGTAAATATTCAAAATAACCCACTCTTGTTTGGCTGTCATAACTCAGTGCACCCACATCATATTGTTTGTACTTTACACTGATCACTTCTTTTACCATGACGAAGCCCCTTTTCTTTTTGTGCTTATATTTTTAGTACCCGTTGCGCGTTTACGTTGTTTACCAGCAAGCTTAGCGAGCTGAATTGGGGATATGTCTTGTTTAGGAATAAATAAATCTAATTGGCTGGTCATTTCAAGGGCGATTAATATCGCAATCATCGATTCAAGCGTAGATTTACCTTTTTCACTATTTGTCACCGCTTTAATCGATAACCCTGCTTTCTCAGCTAACTCCTTCTGAGTTAAATCGGCATTGAGTCGAGCACTCTTAAGTCGATCGCCTAATTCCACTGCGATGGCATGTGCTGTAATTAAGTTTAGATCCATAACCCACCCTAAAAGACTGTTTAACTCTATTTCACTACAATAAAACTCTTATAAGTAGTATTACAGCAACTAAATAATAATACAACTCAATTCAACATAATCACCCCTAAAAGCAATATAACTGCACTTATAACGTATAAAACATCCTATAAGGGTTATTACGGAATCATCAGCACAAACTAACAATCAACAAATATACGAATAAAAAAACACTTATTAGCGAATGTTTGATCATGACTTTAGAAATTTAAAAATTTCAATTCCACTAACATATTAAATAAGCCTGATAGAGCTCAGCCTTATAAAACCTTTGTTATTTATCAATGACCAATTTCTCAGCCTTATAATACAGCCCTTTGTAACCGATCAGCATGACATCAATAATTTTAATATGTGATTCATTATAAATGATAAGGGGTTGAGAATATGGCGTCACGTTAACATTTCATAAATTGGAAAAAGGACTACGAACACTGTTTGCGCCTTGTTTTAAAACATGAGTGTAAATTTGAGTGGTTTTTACGTCAGTATGCCCAAGTTGTTCTTGAACCGTACGAATGTCAGCACCCGACGCCAATAAATGTGTGGCAAATGAGTGTCTTAGTGTATGAGATGATACCGATTTATTGAATGCACATTTTTTAGCTGTGTTTTTTATAGTTTTTTGTAAACTAGATTCATGAATATGGTGACGCCTAATTAAACCAGTTGCAGGTTCAGCGCTTAAATGATCACTTCCAAACAAGAATTGCCACTCAATCTCTCTTGAGGCATTAGGGAATTTTTTTGCTAAAGCGTTGGGTAAAAATACTCCAGCGAATACTTTGTTTTTTAAATCTTGTTCAAAATAACTCTGCATGGTTTTAATTTGTGATTGCAACTCTTCATGTAACTCAGGAGCTAATGTGACCTGCCTATGTTTACCACCTTTGCCGTTCCAGATTCGTATTGAAGAATAATTGAAATCTATATCTTGAATTCTTAAACGTAATAGCTCCATTAGACGTAAACCACTACCATACATCAATTTTACAGGTACAACCTGATTTCATCCATGGTTAATACAACAGGTAGTTTTTGCGGAGATTGAGAACGTTGGAAACCAATCTCCTTTGAAAGTGGTAGATCTAGAATATGTTTATATAAATAGACTAAAGCGTTTAGTGCTGTCTTTTGTGTGTTTACTGTCACCTGTTGCTCGTTTGATAAAAAAGTCAAAAAGTCACTCACTTCATAATTATGTAATTGTGAAGGATGTTGCTGTTTATTAAAGTTAATGAAATATTTTATCCAGTACAAATAAGTGTCGATGGTACGCCTTGCATAACCGCGTTGGTGCATTTTTCGATAGATACTCATTAAAAAAGGTGAATTTTGCATATTTATTTACCTATATTTTAACTGGTTGCATATACAGTTTAGGTCAGAAAAATAGTAATTCCAGTAGAAATGCGGAAAAATAAAAAAAAGGGATAGATGGATGATAAAAATTGAAATTTCTGTATTTAACCTTTTGGGAGTCAGTAGGTTCGTACTAAGAATTGTGATTAAAATAACTGTAAAAATGTTTTTTAAAGTGATTTAGTATTTAAGTTCTAGAAAACAGTTTACAAACTGATGATTTAATTTCTGGATAGATGGATTTTTTCTGTATTTCTTTTTTGCTATCTATTTTTCCGTGTTTCTGCAATTTGCTATGTTTTTTTATCATGACCTTAAAATAATGAAGAAACACTCTGTGTTTCCCTCTAATAAATAGTAATCGAATTAAATTGAATTATGGCTGAGATTAGGTATATTGTGCTTTTAAAATAAATAGACGGAAACTATTAAAAATGCGAAATGCAGAAATATTCCGTCTAATACATTGTTAGGTTTCAAAAAACATTGTGATATTGCAGGGATTGTATAATTGTTGATGCAAAAAGATATTTTAATACTGTCAAGACATTGTTAGGACAGTCAAGATTATTTTCAGTTCGAATTGATTTGGATGACGTTTAAGGTTTAAAATTTACCATGTTATTAATGTTGGTAAACTGGTTTAAATAGTAGGGCAACAACAAACTTGTATTCATTTTTTTGTAGCTTCGATCCGAGTTAAAAAGCTAAATAAACCTAACAAAACTAATTAAAACCGACGCAAAACACTCCGCCTTCTTTGTGTTTCGCTTCGCGAAGTATACACAAAGAAGG
>JALJPK010000005.1:0-30037 GCA_022968985.1 Pseudomonadales bacterium
TCGGCTCAGCCAATAATCATTTGATGTCTTTTTTTCTTGGGCGTTCTTGTTCTTCAAATAAACGTTGTAACTCACCTAAAGTAAGGGTTTTACCTGCGGCGAAAATCATACCTTCTAACATACTTTTTAAGCGTGATGGCTCAAATCCACCATAAGGTAACTTACCCCTTAATTCGGCTTCAGGTTCTTCTTCGAAATCTTGTTCATCAAGCTCGGGTTCGGCGTAATCTTCAAGCATTTGCTCAAAGTCACCCTCGGCTTCATTCATCCGTAATGAAAATCCAGGGCCTTTATCTTTTTTAACGTCAGCGTCATCTTTTGATTTTTGATCGTCTAACGTTGCTGAGTTTTCAGATTCGTCTGTCTCGTCTGTCTCGTCAAAGTCTGCATTGTCTTCATGCTGAATTTCTTCAATAATAAAATCCGTTTCATCTTTTGCTTGTTGATCCACTAACGCTGTGGAGGTTTCTGAGTTGTTAAAGTCTTCAATTTGAACTTCTTCAAGTTGAGATTCTTCAAGAGTAACAGCACTATTTTCTTCTGATTTTTGATCGTCTAATACCGCAGTCTCATCTGGCTGTTCAATTTGGTTTTTTTCATCGATCAGATCGAGTGAATCTTCATTGGTTTTATCATTCATAATTCAAACTCTCCGTCGTCTTCAATTTTAACTTTTGCTTTTACGTGAATCGCACCAAATAATTCATTTTGTACAATGTCGATTAATTGTTCTTTTGCCAATTCCATAATCGACAAAAAAGTCACTACCACACCTAATCTGCCTTCGCTTGAAGGAAACAATGCAATATACGGCACAAACGCTTTACCTTGTAATTGCGCTAATATTTGGCTCATACGTTCACGCGTAGACAGGGTTTCGTAAGCAATATCGTGCCCCTGCTCTAATTCGGTCCGTTCTAAAATAAATTTAAACGCACGCATGATTTCTTCCATTTCCACATCGGGGTGCACCAATGGCGCGTCGGATTCTACTTTTGACGCGTCACGCACAAACAGATCACGCCCGGTACGAGGCATTTCTTGAATATTAGTAGCGGCGGTTTTGAACTGTTCGTATTCTTGTAAACGACGAATTAACTCAGCACGCGGGTCTTTGCCGTCATCTTCGTCTTCGTCTTCGCTATTACGCGGTAATAAAATACGTGATTTAATCTCGGTTAACATCGCCGCCATAACCAGATATTCACCGGCTAACTCAAGGTTAACCGACTGCATCAAATCCACGTATTTCATATATTGTTTGGTGATTTCAAATACATTAATTTCAAGCACATCAATGTTTTGTTTTTTAATGAGGTACAACAACAGATCCAATGGGCCTTCAAAGCTGTCTAAAAACACTTCGAGGCAGTCAGGCGGAATGAATAAATCCAGTGGAAGCTGAATCATCTCTTTGCCTGCCACTATAGCGAAAGGCATATCAGTTTGACGAGCGTGCGCATCCTGCTTGGCATCGTCTAAACGAAGCCCAGTTTTGTTTTCAAGTTGGGTGATTTGTTGATCACTCACCTCAATATTATCGGCAGGTAATTCAACTGGAATTTCAACGTCGCTCATGGATAATCAGTTGTTTAAAAAAAGCGCAATTATAACCGTTTTTATGAGGTAAATGATATTGAATTTTGTTAATACGTAGACTATAGAGCGAAGCTTGTGGTTATTGGGTTGTAGGTCGACCTTTAGGTCGTCGGGGGAATGGGTTTGCTGGGTTTGATTGTGGCTGTTTTTGTGGGTTGGATTGTGGGTGAAGAGTCGGCTGTGAGAGCGGGTGAATTGTTACGAAATGTTATCACTGGAAGGGTTGGATTTGGTTATTTATGGCTGATTTGCATGGGGGTCGATTTTTAGGTCGTTAGGGCTTGGTCGAATGGAGTGGAATTGATTGATACGTAGGTCGACCTTTAGGTCGTCTCTTTGGTTTTGATTGATGGAATTGATTGATACATGTAGGTCGACCTTTAGGTCATCGGGGTGTCTTCGCTTAGTTTTTGTGTAGACGGTTTTTGCTTTGTCGAGTATCCAGGGTTAGATGTGACTGTCTTGTTGGTTTTATTATGCACGCCTTGTTAGTTTCTGCGCTTAGTATTGCGCAGATTAATCCGCCTTTTTTGGATGTGTTTTGTTGATATTTATTGCTACTAAAGTGTTATGCAATGCAAATCAGAGTAAAAAAATAGTAAATCCAGCAAAAACACAGCTCCGCGTAAAATAAAATAGGCGGATGAAAAATACCGGGGATTCCGTATTTGTCATTTTTAAAATTGAAAAACTTTGTTTAACTTGTTCATTAATGTCTGCATTTCGCATGAATTGAGACTAACGTGTCGATAAAATAATTTTAATTAAAATCCAACTTAGAAATATAGACCGCCATAAATAGTAACGAATGATTCGGAATTCCCCCTTAAAAAATAGTTAAAATCAATATTTAAAATATTTCTAATGCAATGTATAGTGTGGGCTTTAAACAACAAGAAGTTTTATTGGGAATGTGGAATACCGATTCATTCCGTCTAATAAGATCTTGTGTTTTCAGGGGTAGTATCGATTAAATGAATAATCATATTTTAAATAATCTTCGGTCATTGTCTAAAAAAAGAGGCGACACATCTGCTTTTGCAAACTATGACGAGTTTTTACCATGGTCAGATGATGTTTCTCCTTTATTAGAGTTTGACGATGCATTATGTAAAAAATTCGAATTTTGGTCAGGCCATGTTAAATCAGCATATAACATAGGCAGAGAAACACATCACCAAGCTTTAGGTGAGTGTATCGGTGTTGTTAATCAAGCAATTAAAAAGCTTGAGATACCAACTCCTGAAATTGAATCAAATAATCTTCAGCTCAAAGAAATTGAATATCCAAATAAAGTAACACTTAAGTGGCTCTATCATTATGTCCCGTGGTCCTTTTGGGCATGGCTTGTTGGCTTGCTTATATCCGCATTTTCTTTGGGGATAGTTGTCTCAGAAACTGAATTTTATAAATCCTTAAAATCAAATTCTACTAAGCAAACTTCAGAGTTAAAGAAAACATAATCAGGTAGCCGAGAGTGTATAGCTCTCATCCCACACAAAAATAGAGGGATCAAGTCGCTTGATTCATGATACTTTTCTTACTGAACTAGTATTGCGAAACAACAAACTGCCCCCCTTTTTTTCTTTTTTGTGTAGCCGTATATTTACTTTGTTGAGCATCAAATATGAAATGTGACTGTCTTGTATGGTTTTATTATTTGTACCTTGTTGGTTTTGTGCACTTTATGTGTGTCTTGTTAGACTTGGTTTTTAAATTAATCAAGAATTATGGGTATATTATCCAAACAAGGCCATGCAATCCAACTCCGCTTAATAGTGATTTTCGGGCTATTCGATTCGCGAATTTCAGCCCAAAACTAAACATTAAGCCCCACGGTTGATGGCGGGCGTTAGGCACTAATAATAAGAGAGATAGGGAATTTAAATGAAAGATGAACAAGAAATTGATGAACTATCAAGATATGTTGAAAAAACACATTGGACATGCAAACGAATATAAGAAAATGAAAATCACAAAAAAGTCAGTAATTATTTTCTGATAATAAAAAATACAGCAGTGTTTGTTTAAAATAAATAAAGAAGTGTGATAGAAATGATAATAATGTGTGTTTTATTAAACTGCAGATATGTGTAATTCAACCAAGAATGTATGGAAGGATTTAAGTTAATAATTCTCTGGTTTGATTTAGAGTCCGAGCACTTGCAGCGCTTTTACCCAACCACAAGCTCGTTTTAGTCCGAATTTAGAAAAGTGTTGATCGATACTTGATGCCTTACCAATTAAATTGGCAAAACTTTTATTGATGTTTATCGAAGCATTAATAAATTGATCTTCTGTTAAATCAATTCGCGATAAAATGTCTGGTAACTCTGATTTAATTGATCCTCTTTTCCCTTCAACTAATTGCCTTCCGGACCAGTCAACTAACTCTAAATACGACTCTGTTGATATTTGAATGTGCTTTTTACAATATTTGGAAAGTGGCAATAAATCATCAGGCTGATCTTTTACTGAGTTAGAGTGATTGGATGTCTTAAAACTTTCGCTTCGCTTTTTGATGGATGTGAATTCAGATGCCTCAGGTGTGTCTGCCATTTGAGCACGAACTGGGTTTAAATCCACATATACCATCGCACTTAATAACCCCTCCTCATCTAAAATTGCTTTTGACTTATAACGGCTTTCCCAAAATTTACCAGTACAGTTATCTTCAATATTTGAGAGCCTGGCCATAGGTTCGTTAATGTTTTTCATGAACCAACCAATATTCATTAAACGCTCACGCCAAATTTCTACACTCTCATCTAACAAGTTTTCTTCGAGTGAACTTAATTTTGCCCCTTGTACAAAAGCTTTAGAAATTACAGTACCGTTATAAAGTGTATGCCAGCGTTTAATGATTTCATTCTTTGACCAAGACTCTGTTTTTTGGGTGTCTACGCTAATAACTAAATGATAATGGTTACTCATGATGGCGTATGAGGCAATATCAATGGCAAATATGGTGGGAAGGGTTAATAAAATATCTTCGAGCCAGCCACGGCGATGTTCATAATCTTGATCGCTGTAGTTATCTTTACCACATAAAAAAGCACGGCGTACACAGCGGCATGTGATTAAATATTTAGTAGTGGCGGTATAGTTTACAAGGCGATTTCTAGGCTGAGTCATGATAATTCCATAATTAATTATTTTTCGTACAACATATTCAATCCATTTGAAATATGTTGTAATTAATAAGATGATAGATTGGAACTGGGTGTTGTCAAGTTAGGCTATATTGAATGTCCTTATAATACTATGAGAAATAAAGTAATGAATAAAATTTACAGATTTATATTGTTCACAATTTTAATGATCAGTTTTATGAGTTGTGGTATTAATGCTCAGCCTAATATTTCAGAAGGCACTGATTTGATAGAGCTTAGTTTTCAGGCATTGAAAAATAATGATGTAAAATTGATTCACCCGATGATCATGACGGAGCTTAGATACCGGCAGTTGATGGAAGAGATTAACGAATCTTCTGGAGAAGAGTCAGCGGATGAATTAACCAATGACCAGCTTAAAGAATTAGGTTTAGAGTCAAATGAAACACTTGTTGTTAGTTTTCAGGCCATCGTAGAAATCATGGCGCAACTTGATTTTGATTTGAATAAAGCACAACTTATCTCAACGATGGTTAAAAAACAAAGAACTGAAGGAGAGAGAGAAACAAAATGGATAAAATACTCTTTAGAGGATATTAGAACCCGATTAGATATTAATTATATTATCGAGTCTGAAGGTAATCTGGCATTGATTAAGTTGAATGACGCATTTTTAGTTGATGGCAAACGATATCTAGCTCGAGGATACAGATTTCAGTCATATAAGCCAGTTGAATCAAATAATAAGAGAATCAATAATCTTGTGAGTGCTTTAAATCTGAATGGCTGGATTCCCGAAATTGAGAAATAGCATACAAGACCATGTAATCCGACTCCGTTGATGGCAGGCGTTAGCTGTAAATATAGGCACAAATTTGAATATCAATAAATTATTACTGTACTCATTCATATTAACAATTATGTTAAGCGCAATTCCTTGGAATTATTGTATGGGAGGTATTGCCTACGGATTGCCTTTTCCAGTATATTTTCCATCACATGGTGAATCCGAGTGGTTCCTAATGGAGCTTGAACCAGAATTAAGAAATCACGGCAGGTATATAAGCCCATTTTCAATACTAGGTAACTGTCTAGTATCCTTATTGGCATCATTTGTTTTTGTATTCTTAATTAAACTCTTTACCAATGTTAAAGAAAAATAAATACAGAATATTAGTCTGACACTCAAATACAGTAATCATTTTTAAAACACACACATTTATCAACAAGGTATGAAATTACCAACAGTGGAAATCGCATTGCCAATTGCATCCAAAATAATGCTGCATATCCGAGCTTCGTTAAATACAATGTCCATTAGTAATATGAATATTACCGATATGTAAATTAAATAGCTGATACCCATAAAATCATTATAAACAATGGTGTAAAACCAGTCTTGACCGAAAACATAGATACAAATTGATATAATAGTGGATATCGTAAGTAAGATTGCTGGAAGGAATAGTCGCTTAATTCCCGTTGTTTTTATGATTGCTATCAATAATACTATTAAGAACATTAATAAATTTGATCCCGAAAATATTCTCAAATCCATTTTTAAATTTTGCACAATTTCAGTATAGTTATCTTGAACTATCTTCCTTAGCTGGTCTTGTGATTTAGACAATTTACTTATTTTATTTAAATATCGATCTTTGATTGATCCTGCTATTTCTTTCTTTTCTTGGCAACTGCAGTTTTGGGCGATAACTTCGGCTATCATGCTCGGTAAATCATTTTCTATGTCTTTGAATATTTGTTTTTCTTTGATTTCATATTTATCCAATAAAAACTGAGCTTTATTTACAATTTCGTGTTCAATTGAACTTTCATATTTTTCTCTAATTTCTTTGTTCAATTGATATTCAACGAACCCCATTGCGGATTTTTCAACTGTGCTTGCACTTAAAAATGTCAAGAACATACAGAAACTAAAAATAATCACACCTAAAACGCCTATTGATGTGAGTGATATTTGAATTTTATCAATTACTCTCTTTTCATTTAAAATCATATGGCTTCCATAATCGCTAACAAGTTATCCGCTTATTGTACTTTATTTAATTTAGAAACTAAAATTGATGAGTAATTGAATGCTGGGTTCAATGTGTATTGTTACTCGGTGACAAGACTTTAGTGGATAACCATTATCGGTATTAACTGAATTGGTTACAGTGTTGTTTCTTTGGCGGATTTGAAAGTTAAGACACTGAACAAACAAACAAACAAACGAATATACAAAAATAAAAACCATGAAAAAGTCAGTAATTTTTTTCCGATAATAAAAAATACAGCAGTATTAGTTTAAACTAAATAAAGAATATTGGTGCGACACTCAAATAAACTAATCCATTATCAAAAATAGAAAAATAACAGTTCAAAAGTGTTCTAAGAATGAATATACTGCTTGAATTAATACTATTTATATTAAATTCATAAAGAGCGGTGAAAAGTTAATTTTTCTACAGCCTCGTTAAGTGCCTAAGGAATTTCTGTGATTCGAGAAGCTACAAAAGATGACTGTATCAATTTGGCTGTATTGTCATTACAAGTTTGGTTAGAAACTTATGCAGTGGAAGGTATTCGCACAGAGTATTCAAAATACGTAATTTCAACGTTTACAGAGTCCTACTTTTTAGATCTATTACACAACTCAAATTATAAGCTGTTGCTGAGTGAAATAGATGACACCCTTCAGGGTTATGCACTTATTAATTTAAAATCATGTTTTAAAGATGAAACAAATGGATTTGAAATTGATAAACTGTATGTACATAACAAGTTTAAAGGGCGAGGGATTGGTCGAAGCCTTCTTTATGCAGTTGAGCAAAGATATGGTGGCAGGTTTTGGCTTTATACCTGGACCGAAAATACATCAAACAAATTTTATCAGCATTTAGGTTTTAACCAAATTGGCAAGTTAGATATTGATTTTAATGGTAATATTATTGAAAATAATGTCTACGGATTTAATCGGAACATAACAAGAGTTCATAATTGAATTCAAAATTATATTGTTTTTTTTGCAAAGATACGCAAAAATAAGCGACATTAATTTTTCACTGTTAAGCTGGCGTTATGCCAGATGACCCTGATAAATTCTTACTAATAATTTAAATTTTTTTTAAGGGAATCAAAATGAAAGTCATTTCAAAAATCAAAATATTTTTTCCAATAATCGGTATCTTATTTATCATAGGATCCGCGTTCTCAGCCATAACCACTTCAAATTTCATTAAATCTGCGATTATAGGGGATGCTGTAGTAATCGATTTGGTTGAATCCTACTCTGATGACTCTGTTACTTATGCCCCCGTTGTGCGTTTCACCGATTCAAAAGATAAGGCTTATGAGTTTAAATCTAGTGTTAGTTCAAATCCGCCTTCCTATCAAATAGGTGAATATGTAGAGGTTTTATATTTAGAATCAAATCCAAATAAAGCAAGAATGAATGGTTTTTTCTCTCTATGGGGGTTGGCTATAATATTGGCATTTTTTGGTGTTATATTTTCATCTATTGGTTTCGCTATTCTTGGATTTAGCATTCTAAAAAATAGAAAAGGAAAATATCTTGTTGAACATGGACTAAAGGTTGAAGCAAAGTTTTCTAACGTTGAGCTTAATGAATCTTTAGAAGTGAATGGTCGTAATCCATACCGTATTGTTGCTGAATGGTTAGATCCTGAATCAAACAAACTTTATATTTATAAAAGTAAAAATTTGTGGTTTGACCCAACAGATTATATTAA
The DNA here is from genome assembly GCA_022968985.1 of Pseudomonadales bacterium. Classification (GTDB taxonomy): domain Bacteria; phylum Pseudomonadota; class Gammaproteobacteria; order Pseudomonadales; family Natronospirillaceae; genus Marinicellulosiphila. Next base: position 8,465 of record JALJPK010000005.1, read on the forward strand.
GAATGAGTATCTCACTGTATATGTGGATAAGGTAAAACCAAAGAAGCATTTTCTTGATATTTCATTTTTACCAACTGTTGTCGAATAGGCATACAAGGCCCTTCAATCGGTAAAGGGTCAGGTAAAGGGGGGCAGTCATTTATTTCATGATACTTTTATTACGAAATAGTATTGTGCAATAACTAACTTTTCTCCTTTTCTGTTAAGTGTATGGTTTTTATTAATCGACAGGCACATTCTCAAAAAATACAATTCAAAAAAATACAATTCAAAAAAATAACGTTTCAAAAATATTCTGAGAATGAATATACTGTTTAAAATTAATACTATTTACATTAAAACCAAAAAGAGTTGTGAAAAGGTAATTTTTCTACAGCGCGTTAAGCACTTAAACGAATAATTCAACACAATAAAAAAGAATAATGCAGTTCTGATGCGCAATTTATATATTCTGATGTTTGTATGTGTTCTTAGTGGTTGCAATGCCAAAACCACATGCACCTTGGAAGCTAGGTTTGGGCTAACAATTAGTCTATATGATAATGTAAGCGGTGAGCCAGTCTCAATTTGTGATTTAAGCTATATAATTAGCGATGCAGAATATTTAGATGATGGTGATTGGATTGAAACACTACCCTGTGATAACACCTTTTATATAGCTAGCGCAACTGAGCGAGCTGGTGTTTACGACATTCAGATCAATAAGGTCGGTTATGAAGTTTGGGAAAACAAAGGGGTTATCGTTTATTCTGATGTTTGCCATGTTGAAGCAGTATCATTAGATGCATTTCTTATTCCTAAATAACCTAACACCACAATCTAAGGGGCAGTATCAACGACTCAACCGCTTAGGTCGATGTTCGCAGAACTGAAATCGAATTTTTAATATGAAAAAAATAAATGTAATTGGAACTACTGGAAGTGGGAAATCTACTTTTTCTAAGCTTCTGGCTAATAAAATTGGCTGTCCGTATATTCAAATGGATCAGCTTTATTGGAAGCCAAACTGGATTGAAGCAACTGACGATGAGTTTATACCAAAGGTAAAGGTAGCAGTATCGGGCGACTCTTGGGTACTAGATGGGAATTATAGCCGTACTAATGACATAAAATGGGAAAATGCAGATACAATCATATGGGTTGATTTTTCATTTTTTAGAACACTATTGCAATTGTTTAAACGCACCGTGATTAGATTAATGTCAAAACAAGAATTATGGTTAGGCACAGGAAACAAAGAGTCTTTCTGTAAATCGTTCATGTCAAAAAAGTCGATCTTTGTTTGGTTTTTTAAAAACTACCAAAAAAACAAGTCTCGGTATTCTGAATTAATGCAGTCACCGAAAGTTAAGCATGTTGAATTTATACGTTTAAGAAACCCAAAAGAGGTCAAACAATTTATTATAAATTTAAATATTTAACAATAATATAAAGGGGGCAAAACACTATATTCATGATACTTTCCTTACGAAAGTAGTATTGCGCAACAACTAACCGTCCCCTTTTCTTACCTGACTCCTTTTCAGTTCTCCTTTTTCAGTACACTGTTCAATAACAGCATAATATACAACATAACCACCTTAAAGAGATGTATTAAACATATCATGTCATTACATGCAGTCTTTGCTTGTATGCCTATCCATATTACCTATAATTGACCGCACTTATTTATTGCTCAATTCCTCAAAAATCAAATTAAATAGACATCAGATATGCGTTCAACTAAAAAAATCAATATTGGGCTTCAAGTTGCATCTTTAAGTGACGCATACAGCAATGAAATCATTGATAGCATAAATTCGACTGCTGAAAAACTTAATGTGAATTTAATCATATTATTAGGCGGACATCCTGGTCGTCCTAACTTTAAACATGAGCATCACCAACAGGTAATCTATGATCATATCAATTCAGATAACTTAGATGCGGTGATAATCTTATCAGGGATTTTAAGCAATTATATCTCAGTCAGCGAATTCGAAGCGATTGTTGAGAATTTCACTTCCATTCCAATCATTAGTATTGGAGCCGATATTTCAAATTTTGTTAGAAATCAATCTTCAATTTTAATCAATCCTGAAAGTGGATTGAGTCAACTTATTGAAATTTTCATAAAAAAATATAAATACTCAGATTTAGCATTCATTTCAGGGCCTTTAGATAACCCAGAAGCATTATCGCGTTTAGATGCGTATAAAAAGACATTAAGCAAATTTAATATTAAAATTAACCCTGACAATATTTATTACGGTGATTTTGATAGTGCAGATGCTAGCCCTGCTATCGATCAATTTTTATCTAATAATAATAAACCACAAGCTATTATTTGTTCAAATGATCTTTGTGCACTAGGGGTAATAGATGAGTTAGCCAAAAGAAACATTCGTGTTCCACAACAAATATCAGTTACAGGTTTTGATAATGCTGCAGCGTCTAAAGTTAGCACACCACGACTAAGTACCGTTGCACAACCTTTTTTACAAATGGGATCACTTGCAACCAATTTAGCTATTCGGCATGCATTAAATAAACCCTGCGATAAACTTTATACTTTAGATACCGTTTTTAATAAAAGGCAATCATCTGGTAATAATAACAAAGGTTTAGTTCAGTCAATAAAAAAAATTACAAACGTATTATATTCTCCATTTGAAAAATTAAATTCATTAAAATATAACATTAATAATAAATATCAACCTTACGAATTATTAATAAAAATAACAAATGAAATATTAAAAAACACTCATAATGAAATCGATGTCAGCGTAGCCGATTTTGAAGAAAACTATCTAACTGCACTAAACAACAGAATAAAAAAAGACATCCACATTGAATCAGGTATCGAGCAATGGATTACCGCAATCAAACAACTGGAGCAAGAAAATAGTGGCACGTCAAATCAAAATCAAACGAAACGTTTAATTTTACTTCGTGTTAGATATGCAATTTTAAAAGTGCAGGTATTAGTCAGTGGATCAGACCTTTCTTCTAGAGATAATATTCATTTTATAAAAGATATAGTAGAAGAAATATCAGACTCAAAAAATATTGACGATATTTCTCATGGGCTAAGGGCACGATACCAGCAGTTATTTCACTTTATTAATCTTGAAAATTATTTTGTGTTAGGTTATTCCAAACCAATTAAACATATAAAAAACAAAAAATGGACCGCTCCGAAAACAATAGACACCACTTTAACTTTTAAAAATATTAAAACTAAAAACTTTATCAATAAAAAAGGCCATGATGCAAAATATTTATTCCCTAACGAATTAGCACCTAACAAAGAACGATACACTATCGTAGTTGAAAGTTTATATAGTGGTGATCATCAACTTGGCAGGGTTGTTTATGAATTATACCCGCGTGAACTTGATTTATTTTCATGCGCCATGATTACAACTCAAATTGCATCGACTATACGTATTATTCATCAAAATACAGAACGGACAATTGATCAGCAAAAAATACAGTTATTAGTGTCCGATTTAGAAACAAAAAATCTATTATCTGAAGAAGCGGTCATTGCCAAAGGGCGTTTTCTAGCAACGATGAGCCATGAAATTAGAACTCCTATGAATGGTATTCTAGGATTAACTGAATTATTAAAGTTCACACCATTAAACACAGAACAAACAGAATTTATAGAAACCATCCATACCTCTTCAAATTCATTATTAAATATTATTAGTGACATTCTTGATTTTTCAAAAATAGAGGAAGGAAAATTATCAGTAGAATTTATTGTTTTTGACTTGAAATTAATTTGTAATGAGGTTATTTCATTATTCAAATTTGAAGCAGATCGAAAAAACATTAATTTAATATTAGACATTAATGAACAAACTCCCTCACATATTGAATCAGACCCTACTAGATTAAGACAAATATTAATAAACTTGATAGGTAATGCATTAAAATTTACAAGTGAAGGAAAAATTATTTTAAAAGTAGAAAGTTTATCTAATAAAATAAATAATAATACCCTGCGCTTTTCTATTATTGATACGGGTATTGGTATTGCAAAAAATAATATAGAAAAATTATTCGGTGCATTTAACCAAGCGGATAGCTCAACCACCAGAAAGTTTGGTGGCACAGGGTTAGGTTTAAGTATTTCAAAGTCTTTAAGTGAGTTATTAGGTGGTGAAATTGGTGTCACCTCTACACTGGGCTGCGGATCCACATTCTGGTTCAGCATTATTAGTAGAAATAAAACACCAATTTTAAAAAAACCGGTAGATATCACATTCCAAGAAGAGCCTAAAGTCAAACAACAATTTTTAAATAAAGAAATATTAGTTGCTGAAGACAACCAAGTTAATCAATTAGTTATTAAGGCAATGATTAAGAAACTGGGCGCTAATGTAACAGTAGTACAAGATGGTATTGAGGTGGTAGACATTTATAAATCTTCTTTTGAGCGTTTTGATCTAATTCTTATGGACTTTGAAATGCCGTTATTAGATGGTTGTGGAGCAACAAAACAGATAAGGGAGTTTGAACACACTACCCAAAATAACCAAACTAACGAAAATCGTTTATTACACACCCCTATTATAGCCATAACAGCCCATGCTATGGACGAACACCGAGAGTTGTGTTTAAAAGCAGGTATGGATGATCATTTAAGTAAACCTATCGATTTAGAAACATTAAAACAAATGTTATTACGTTTTTTATAATTTACCCCCTTATGTAATAGAATAGAAAATATATTGGACATGTAAATAGAGAGATCGCAAGTAGAGAGGTCAAGTTGTTTGCTGTTTGCTACTTTCATTACGAAAATAGTATTGTAAAACAACTAACTTGTCCCCTTTTCGTTTAGAATATACCCATTTTTTAAGGAGCAAAAACATGCCGTTTATAGCATTTGAATCTGGTCAACTTACAGCAGAAGTGAAAAAAAAGTTAATAGAAAAATTAACTGATGTATCAGCCGAAATAACAGGTATCCCTAAAGAGTTATTTATCGTTTCAATCAGAGAGCAAAACGATGAGAATATTGCTGTAGGTGGTAAATCAGTTAAAACAATTAAGAGTGAATTGGCAAAAAAAAATAACTAAGCCATGCAATAAGATCTACTGTTGATGACAGGGGTAAGTTGAATAGGATAATAATGGAAATATCAGAATTACAGGACAGGTTGGGGTTTACGATTCCAAACAGTTATATAGAAACCATAAATAATAGTAAAATTTCTAAAGGGTTTGACGTAAAAACACTTTGTATTTTGAATCTTATATTGAGGGATAATGATAATGAAGGATGGACTGAAAATCGATTTTTCTTGAATGGTGATGGCTGTGGAAATTTTTATTTCATAAATGTAGATAGTGATAGGTCGAAAGTCTTTCTATGGGTTCATGACCCTTTAGGGATAGAAGACCCCAATTATACGGTTTTAGAATATCTGAGCAGTGCAATACAAGAGATGCCATTTTCTGGAAGTTTATGCACTGAATTTGATATTTCTAGAACTGAAAAGATTGATGAATCTGTATTAAATCCAATTTCATTGGATGAATGGAAAACAATAATTGGAAAAATCCCCAATTTGATTTATACAGGTTTTAAAGAAGGTAAAAACCCATTCTCAGGTGATATTTATAAAATTAAAATATTAGGGATAGCCGTATTTAATGACGGAGATATTGAATCAGAATTTTTACTTAGTAATGGGCATATATCCACAGAATCCACTTGTGATAAAACAAAAAAAATATGCCAATTAATTAAGAACGAAGTTTAATTTATAGGTAAAGAAAGACATTGGATAAAAAACCGAATATACAAAAATAAAAACCACCGTCTAGTTAAATTAAATGTCTTTATTTTTATCAAAAATAATACGAATAATAACATTAATGAATCCATATCATATTGACGATCACATTACACCAATATCGGGAATTTTTAAATTAAACCCAACTCAATATATTTCAACCTAACTTTAAATATTGTTGAAGAAAATCACTCAATTCTAGCTGTCTACAAAATATCCAATATGTACCCACTATGTAAATATTATTTACTTTATATGTATTTTTATGTAATTCAATCTGATATTATTTGGAAAAATAACTATTACCTATAGGATAGGAAAAGATGAAATTTAAAATTCTTTTAGGAAGTGCTCTTTTAGCATCTTCATTCTTTGCAAGTGCTGAAGTTGATCGAATGGGAGTTTTTACAACTTTTGGTCTTGGTACAAATCTTGGCGCTAAAATAGGAGTATCAGTTGATGATGTTGATTTTTCAGCAGATGCTACAGGCATTATATCTACCCAAGTAAAACTTGGTTATGGAATTAATAGTCAAACTTTGGTTAGTATTGATTATGATATTGGATTAATTGTGGACAACGAAGTGGAATCGATTTTCACAACAAATAGCTATACCATTGCAGGTACGTATTTCATTCAAGAAGTAACGGCTTCTCCTTATGTATTAGCTGGTGTCGGATTTACTTCTGCTAAAGTTACTGATGTATCCTCAGGTTTTGAATCAGATCCTATTACCGGTTTATCTTTAAAAATTGGTGGTGGTTACCAATTTTTTGACCATTTCCAAATAGAAGCAGCTTATTTAACTAGCAAGTTAAAAGATTCTGATTTTGAAGATGTTTCAATGTCATTGCCTTCAATTCAAATTAAATTACAGTATGTAAGCTATAGTTATTAATTAACATTTAAAAAAGAGTTGATTGTGATTTTCAACTCTTTTATCAAATAAAAAATAAATGGACACTATAAAACATATTCTAATCAAGGCATTTCGAACAACTAAATATCTCTCACTTCGAAACAAGTCATCGGTTATTAGAAATAAAACCAAAAGCATTAAAACATTCAACTAATGCTCTTGCTCCCTCCCCTTTAAACTAATTATTGAAAATAATGGGTGTTAACCTCATATTTTACATTGTTACACACAAGTTAAATCCAACTTCCTTCCCATTTCATCAAACCATCAGTAGACGTAATACATTTGACATTGATAGGTAAATATTAATGTTAGCTTGGTTGAAGTTATCAAAAACCTACTCGTATATACAGTGGACAAACAAACATAATAAGAAAATCAACAAGGACAAAAAATCAGCTGTTTTGCCTATAAACGAGATTTTATATCAAAGAGAAGTAATATTAATAATTATATCAATTGCACTTAGTACATGAATAATGGTTTTAAATATTCATGTGATTAGTTGTTTAGAACAATATACTCGTTCAAATATTGTAAACTGAATTATTGTATCAACTTTATTAAATTCATTAGTAAACCTTATTATGGGATATTGATTTTAATTACGTTTTTTAAAGCATTTAGGACCCAATTTTAGAATACATTCACCACACTTCTAAAGCCGTATGAAAATGAAAAGTAACTAGGTATAGTGTCATATACAAACTAACTGACGGATTTTATTTATAATCTTAAATTATTTTTTTCCGTCTCATCAAAAATCATGATTATTAAAGGAGTCTAACAATGGATTATATTATGGGAATATTACAAACTATAATAATAGTGGTACTTTCATTTTCTGTACTTTATAAGGTTATCCCTTTTAAACAACATAAAGGCTCAAAACCTAAATTTACATTTTTCCCTAAATACATAGCTAAATTCGATAAACCGATCGATGAAATAGAATCTACTTTAGTTGCTTTAGAATTTATAAAGAATGACGATGATATATATTCTCGAGGTAAGGTATACGGGGATTTTTCAGCTAAATCAGTTAAATTGTCAGTTGTACTTAATGGACAATCTAAAGAAATAAAAGTGTATGCTTCATTTCTTTGTATCTTGTTCGATACAGGTGATATTTGGCAATTAACATCCGATATTGTTGCTGTAAAACAAAACTAACTTTAAAACTGATAAATAAGCTAAGTGTCAGGTTTAACATCTTAACTTATTAAAGATGTCAAGATTTTAAGCGGCCTCTAAAGCCATATGAAAATAAAAAGTAGCGCCGTATAGTGTTACTATTAACTAACGGATATTAAATGAATTTTTCCGTTTAATAGGATGTTATACACAAAACCAGTTTACGGAGGGTGTCATGGATAAATTATTTTTAGGTATTAATAATCACGTTATTTGTTTAAATAAAAAAACAGGCGAGCAAATTTGGAAAACCAAGCTTAAAAGCTCAACTATCACTAATGTGTATTACGAAACTGATAATGTATTTGCATACTCAGGGGGGCACTTGTGTTGCTTAAGTGCTGCTGAAGGTTCTATTATCTGGGAGAACCCTTTAAAAGGCCTAGGTTATGGCACTTGTATTATAACGAGTGAACATCAAAATACATCTGTAATATCAAGTCAAATAACAACACAGCAAGCTCTTGCTGCAACAACTGTAGTGGCAACCAGTGTTGGTACATCAAATAGTTAATCTGTTTATGTTGAGGATCATGTGGATAGGACTCATCTATATAAAGCTCAAAACTAGTTTAATGACTACATACTTAAAATTAAATTAGTTTTGAGACTGTAAACCACGACTTACAAATTCTAGGACAGGTTGAACATTAATATTAGTTTTGACGCTAAAGTACAACCTACAAATATTGAAGACAGCTCGAAGCTCAACATTGACTTTAATTTAAATCCGCTGCGTATTTTTTTAGTAGTTCGATTGGCACAACCTTTAAGGCTTTAACGTGTGTTCGTTGTAAATACACTTTTGGTGCCATGTTATTCTCAACAGCTTCCAACCATCTGATTGCACAAAGACACCAGCTATCACCCGGCTGTACACCTTTAAAGTTAAATCCTGGCTGAGGAGTTGATAAATCATTGCCTCTAAAACGAGAATATTCAAGAAACTGTTGCGAAGCTTGAATACAAACAGTATGTGATCCAATATCGTCGTCACATGTATTACACTTTCCATCTCTGTAAAAACCAGTCACAGGGTCCTCACCACAAAGCTCTAATGTTTCACCTAATACATTAATTGATTTATCCATTTCCATGATATAACTACCTCAAATTAAATTAATCGACAATACATGATTTATTCTGCTTATTTATTATTATCAAATATTCTGTTTTTATAGAGTTTTTTCTATCTAAAAACAAATACTGATGATAATGAATGAATTGACAACTTCACACAGTTATTTTTTATCAAACTGAATAACGATTATTATCAATCACAACAAAGTTAACTCAAAGGATTTATCCATTAACATTAGTCAAATATACCTGACCTTAAGTAACGATATTAATCATAATTATAGCTCTAAATCATCAAAATAATCGACTTTTATCAGCTCGATTACAAAATTAGAAACAATATCGAAGCAGTACTTAATGAGATATTCAAAACAAAAAATCAATAAAAGTTTAATTGTAATAACAAACAATATTCTAATGGCTCTAGCCTATTAAAGAAAATATTAAAGTCTATTCCAATCACATTAGGTGTGATTATATCGTGGTAAGTCAGTAATCAAATGGTAAGGCTCTAGTAATATTCTGTATTGTTCTGCAAGATGATTACACTACAATTATGAACTTAAAGGTAAGTTCTGATGTATTTTTGTAAGTGTATTTTTCATTTAACAAAACCAAACAAACCAACTGAGCTTAAAACTGACAAGTGTTATTAGCTTTACCAGTATTTCTCAATAAAATTAATGGATGAATAACGTGGATTATAAAACAGTAAAACTAAATGATTTCAAAGTTTATGGATTATTTATTGAGCTAACAACATCACAAACTAAAAATTATCACATAATTACAATACACTGGAATACATTTAACGCTGCTTTAAAAATAATAAAATAAAATTAGGAAGCAATTGGGTAAAATACGACATCACAAAAAAAGTAGGAAATAACTATTTTTATATGGCTGCTATTTCGTCTGACATTAAAATTGATGGATTTGAAAATGAAAGTATTCATTCAGGTAACTATGTTTGTTTTCAACATAAAGGATCGATGGCTTTAATTAAGTCAACAATCTATCAAATTTATAAACAATTTATTCCATTATCGGATTTTGTTATCAATACAAATAGAACACTGATACATTACGAACGTTATGATTATCGTTTTAACTGGAACAAAACTAACTCAGTTATCGATATCTTTGTACCTATAAAACACAACTTATAAAGGGGCTGGTAAGGGTTGGTAATGATTAGCAGGGGTTGGCAAGGACTAGATAACAATCGAATTTATGGTGTACCTCACCTAGTTAAATAAATAACAGAAGAGAACTATCATTTGGAATAATATTAGATTGACACGGTAAACCACGACCTACATAAATCCGCTAGAGGTAGATCTTGCCGTGATTTTTCACCAAGATAAATGACCTCGTATTTTATATTTATACTGTTGTTATTGTGTATGATCACGAACAAATAATGTTGGGGATTGGTAAATTTCACTCATTGGATAAAAATTACCATTAGCCATATCGATACCATATATATTGTAGTTATTTGATTTTGTAGATGTCCAATAAGGCCTACTATGCATACCAGGGAAAATTTCAAAATTAACACTAGGCTCCCTGCAATTACGATCAACAATTGAACTAAGCTCTTTTACATTGGGCATCCGCCAAGAATCAAACCCCGCTAAGGTTAATAACTCTATTTGTTCCACTGCCTCTAAATAAAAAAAAGAAGTTTCATAATTTAAACATTGAACGCCATCCCAAGATTGGCCTAAGGCACAGCGTGACCACATTAAGCCCGTTGCTTTGTCGATCACTACCCCATCATTCATTATTTCAAAACGATCAGTTGGAGCGGTGTTTTTAGATAATTCGTTACAACTGTGTGCCCAAGCTATATTAAAATAACAGAATAATAAGCAGCTTATAAATATACGTTGCATAGGTGTCCTTAATTAGATCTTACTAAACGAAGTGGCAAACTTTGTACTTTGCCATTGAGTTGACTGCTATTAATTGCTGCACTGCTTCTTGAAAAATACAGAGTCCAAATTCCTAATACTACTTGGTTGTAAGTACTACTTGTTTGGTATGGTTGATTAATATTTGTATTAGGAAAATAATTTTCATCAAATAAATATTCGTTTTCAAAATTTAAAATGGATAATAAATCATTAAATGTAGGAGTACGCCAATTGTTAAAACCACATAATACTTCTGCGTTAACTTTATTGATAAATGCCTGGCTATTACATTGGTTTGCTGGAGTGGTTTGATCCCATTGGTAACAACTATTATCTGTTTGTTGTAATCCCGCACTACCAGCATTAAATGCACTTAATGGTTGGTAATAAGTGTACAAATCATCTGCATTATGCAAACTGGTTGCTGCTGTTTTTGCTTCCCAAATCAAACCTGTGTAATTGTCTTTTACACAACTAAATAGTTGTGTATTACTTGTCAGAGGATTACCACTTGCATCTAATTTTGTGAAATCAAACCCTGCTAAACCCGATCCTGTTTTAATTAAGTTTAGCTGTGTATCACGTCCGTAATGTGCATCTTGCCCTATGTTAGTAGTGCAGTCTTCAGATTTTAAACAAGTGGTTTGACCTGTGTCGTTTAAAATTATTTCAGTAAATGTAGCATTAATGATAGGGGGTTCTATTGGCAAAGCAGACACTTGGATTTGAACTGAGCTTGTGTGTGTCACACCAAAACCATCCGTGGCAAATAAGGTAAAAATATAATTTTCAGTTGAATCTTGAAAAACATCAGGTGCAATAAATGTAAAATTTAGATCATCAGTAAAACTTAACTCTAATAAACGATCTGCATTGGTTCTCTGCTTAAATACAAATGATTCCAAACTAACTGTATTATCAACAATTAATGCACTGACACTTACAAGTTCATTTGAATATACGTTTTGATTAACACCCGCATAAATAACACTGTTGTCTTTTATTATGTCGATAAAAATAGTGACCTCATCCGATACTTGTGCATTTTGATCATCTCTTACAATGTATTGAAATGTTAATTCAGTTGGCGTTAAAAACTGAATTGAATTAAAACTCGCCATTGCAGATGCTGAATTGGTTAATTCAACTTCAGGGCCAGTTAACTGTGTCCACTGATGTAAAGTAATAAAACCATCTATATCGGACGCACTGCCTGTCAAAATAACTTGAGTGTCGCTGTTAATCATTTGATTGTCACCGGCACTGATAATAGGGTCATCATTCACTGCAACAAGGTTAAAAGAAATTTGCGCATCACTAAAAAGGCCTTGATCATCGGTAACACGATAATTAAAAACAAGTGTATCGTTAACGTTTGTATCATCCACAATAAATTGACTGGTAGCAGTATTAGCGTTTGTCAGTATTGCTTGAACACCTGAAATTTGTGTCCACAAATGAGTCAGATTATCGCTGTCAATATCAGTAAATGACCCGGTTAAAGTTTGTGCTCTTTCTTCAAATACAGTCTGAATTATCACGTTTCCATTTATTATAATACCACCAACTGAAACAACAGGTGCATTATTCACAGGATGAACGGTCACTGCAATACTGCTTTGATATTGAATGTCTTGTTCGGCAATAACTGTGTATTTTAATATATAGGTTTGAGTTTGCAGAATATTAGGCACTACAAAACTGATTTCATTGCTGTTCACATCCGACACATAAATTGTATTTAGCCCCTCAAAAGTCCATTGCTGTGTTTTAATACTACTGGTTAAATGTGAGGTATCACCAATAATAAAAACAGTATCCCCTTCATTTACAATTTGATCCAGTCCCGCTGAAATAAATCCATTAGCATTTTCAGTATTAATATCAGTTTCTATCATGGTTTGAGTATGGGGGGGTGTCTGAATCTGGGTCTGAGTCTGAGTTTGAGTCTGAGTCTGAGTCTGAGTCTGAGTTTGAGTTTGAGTCTGAGTCTGAGTTGTCGTATTTTGATTTTGTTGAGTTAATTCATCTGTAGTAATTTGTTGTTTATCTTGTTTGCATGCAAACAGAAAAAACGTAATACAACCTAATAAAATTCCGTGTTTGATAGGTTTAATTAAAAATAACATACTAAATTAACTCCCAAGTAAAAATCATCATTATAAAACAAGAAAATTAATTAAAATATGGGTGTTATTGAAAAATATGGCTGGTTGAAGAAAAGAATGACTGATTATTAAAACAATTACATGATTGCTAAAAGGGTTACCTGATTACTAAATATTTTAAATTAGATAAATATTAAAAACATTATTAGTTTTGACGCGGTAAACCACGACCTACAGCAATCGACACTAAAAAATTGCTTGTTTAATAAATCTATAAAAATGAATATACTGTTAAAACCAATAATTAATATAACTGGGCTGTGAAAAGTAATTTTAATTCAATCTTGTTATACAAAGGAGAACATAACGTGGAAAAAAAAGTACATATCATTCATTCTTCAATTTATGCCAATAATCCTGAAAAAGCCGCGTTAGATCTTGCAGCTTTAGTTGATGGAATTGTAAAACCTTTCCCCCCTGTAAAAGATGGGTGGGTTTGTTTTTTGAATGATGAAAATTGGAGTAGTGGTGAGTTTATTGAGTTTTATCCTAAAACGGTAAAACTTAAAAATAAATCGGGGAATCCGATTTTTCAAGAAAATAAACAAGATGTATCAGGTGTGGGTACACATTTTAATTTGTCAGTACCAAAAAGTAGAGATGAGCTTGAATTAATATGCAAAAAAAGAAATCTTGATTGTGCTTGGCGTGGTTGGGGGGGATTTCTCGATGTTTGGCTTGAAGACAATTTATTAATAGAGTGTGTTTCTAGTAACTCTCTATAATAACGAACCCTTATAGCTAACCTATCAGCAATGCCTAGTAATCATCATTTGTAACTAATTTAGTTGGCTTAAACAAGTTATACAATAGTTAATAAACAGGACTATTAGAAAGTTAATTTACTACAGTCTTGATATCAATTTTAAGGTAAATTATGTCTAACATCAGTGGAAAGTGCCTGTGCGAAAGTGTGACCTATGAAATATCAGGTCCATTAGGGTCAGTTTATAATTGTCATTGTTCCAAATGCAGAAGATGGCACGGAGCGGCTTTTCGCTCTCGGGCCTCAGTTGATGTCACACAATTCAAAATCCTGACAGGTAGTGAATCACTTGCCTCGTTTAAATCATCAGATAATGTCACCAAGTATTTCTGTAAAGTTTGTGGCTCTCCATTACATAGCACCTATTTAGATAATCCTGATGTAATTGGCATTGCATTAGGTGCATTAGAGGGTGTACTGTCAAAACCTGAAGCCAATATATTCACAGCTTCAAAGGCATCATGGTACGAAATCAGTGATGGATTACCACAACATAAGTTTTGGCCAACGAGTGAATAAAAGTCAGAGAAAGAATAAAAATCAGGTAGCGGGCAAAAGATAAGAGAAATAAATGTATAACAAAACACATCAGCTAGGCAATTAACGCAGTGAATCTTGTTATCTGTGTCGTTGTTTAGTATTAGGAATACTTATGAAAATAATAATATCTAAAATTTTAGTCATTGGCAGCTTGTTTTATTCAAGTATTGTAATAGCAGAGGATCAATGGTGGTCTTATTTATCTGCTCAGGAAAACGGTCCAAGCTCTACACGTGTTGATTTAAGTTTTAATAATTCAGCCCCACTACAAGATTATGTTTATGTTGTGGTTAGCGGAATAACTTTTTCCGATAAAAATAGACAAGGGTTGCCTTCTCCTTTTCAGTTAGACAGTCTAAACACATTACAAGAAGATTTACTTAGTTTTTTAGAGTCGAAATTACCCTATAAATATGCAGGTACTTTTACTTATCAGCATGAACAATTACATTATATTTATGTACAAAATAAAGAAACTGCGCAGAAAGTATTTAAAGAGTTTTATTTAACTGCATGTAAGGATTGTAAATCTTATATAAATGTCAAATATGACCCACAATGGTCTGGCTACACAAACTTCTTATATCCATCAAAACAAATAATTAAATATTATGGACTAAAAATCAATCCATAAAATCAATACAAAACCTTTAACCCGACTGCAGTTTATTGCAGCTGTAACACCTAAAGAGATGATATGAGTAGCTGTTCAGAATTAACTATATACAAAGTAAAAAAAGAAAATATTCCAAGGGTTATTGAGTTAAGCGTATCAATTATTAACGAAATGAATAAAAACGAAACTGTAATTACTGCTCACAAAATAGAAAAAAAAATAGGTAATAACGAAGAATTATGCTGGCAACTAACTTGGGTTAACGAACAGACTTATCAATTATATACTGTAAAATGGCCTAATTTACCTAGCTGTAATGAGTTAATGTCTCTTGTAGAAACAAAGGTTTACCATGGTCTTTTTGTGGATGTCAAACAGGTATAAATAAGCAGTTAAAAAGTGGGTACACACTGTGCTTTTCAGCTTCGTTGCTCATTTTATTAACTTTTAACAGATAATAAAGATTAATCTGAACTGTTAAATTTTAAAACAATCAATAACTCATGGAATTTTTTTTATGTTATCTCTTTTGTCGAACTTTTTATTTCCTCAAAAAAAATCTTGCAGTAATATACAATTAATAAAAAAATACGGACCACAAAATTCTGAAGCAGCTAGATCTATTAAAAATACAGAGCTTAAAAAGATAATTGAAGAAACAAGAATAATCTCACCTAAAGTGTCTGAAATCCATAAACAAATAAATCATTCATTAAGTAATCAGACATACAGCAAACTGAAATTACAGTCTTTTATCGTTGATAAATTAACTGATAATAATTTATTGCCTTCTATGGTCGGATATAAAGGTTTTCCATCGGCTGTTGCTATTTCGGTAAATAAAGAACTAATCCACAATATACCTGATAATTCTATAATCAAAGCGGGATCAATCGTAACAGTGGAAATTGCAGCCTCTTCAAAAATTGCTTATGCATCACAAACTTGGTCTTATCTTGTTCCACCCATAGATCCACGCCGTTATGATTTATTGAAAACTGCAAAATTAGCATTAAAAAATGCAATAACTCTTGTTGCTTCTGGTGTACAGCTCGGTGACATTGGAAATACGATACAACAAACAATTGAATCTAAAGGTTATAATGTTGTTAGAGAATATTGTGGTTTTGCAATGGGAACTGAAAGGATTATGGAACCTCAAATACTAGGGTATGGAAAAATAGGTACAGGAGAAGTTATTAAAAGTGGGCAAATATTAAATATACAGGTTATGGCTATTGATGGTAAAAGGGATATTAAACTACACAAAAATGGTTGGGGAGTAACAGCGATAGACGCTAATAATTCTGTTGTTTTATCTGCAATGGTTCTTGTAACAGATACAGGCTATGAGCGCCTGAGCCAAGAACACATAAATTAAATGTGGGTAATGTAATTTGATTTAACGCTTTTTAGGCTGTAGAAAAAAGTAAAAAATTAGAGTACCTAGAAAAATTTTAAACCCAACAAAGTCATTCTGGGGATTTTGTAATCTATACCGACAGCTCTAAATATTGTTTAAGTACATTATGTAGAGATTTACGTTGTAAAGGTTTTGCTAAGAAAGAATTCATCCCACTTTCTAAACATTTTTGTTTGTCATTTTCCATAGCATTAGCTGTTAATGCAATAATATAAGGTTGGTCAATTACTAACTCTCTAATTTTCCTGGTGGCATCATAACCATCAATTACAGGCATATGGCAGTCCATAAAAATTAAGTCATAGTTATTATCTTGTATTCTGTTTAATGCTTCTTGGCCATTTTCAGCAGACTCACTGTTAATACCCATTTTTTTCAAATAACCATTCACTACTTTTAAGTTAACAATATTATCTTCCACCACTAGTACTTTTTTTAATCTTAATTGGCTTAATTCGATTTCATCTAATATTGTTTTATCGACAAGTTTTAATTGGGGTAAACTTTTTTCAAATGGCACACGTATTAAAAATTCACTGCCTTTTTCCTGCAAAGATTTAACTTTAATCGTACCACCTAATAATTCAAGGTACGACTTAACAATACTGAGGCCTAACCCTGTTCCACCAAAACGCCTTTTAATGCTGTTATCTTGTTGTTGAAAAGGTTCAAACATTCGCTCAACATCATTTTGATCAAAACCTATGCCTTCATCTTGTACTTTCACTTCAATCCATATTACGTTGTCGATTTGTTTATATTCTTTAACAATCAGCCCCACTTTTCCTTTATCTGAAAATTTAATTGCGTTGGATAATAAATTCACCAGAATTTGTTTGAATTTTTGCTGGTCACCATATAAATGATAAGAAGACTTTACGTTTATAAAATTAAGCTCGATTTGTTTATCTAAAGCATAACCTTTAACGGTTTGTAGAGTTTGAAGCAAAGTGTTTTTTAATTCAAAGTTTTCATTTTCTAACGATAAATTCTCGTTTTCTATTTTGGCTATGTCTAGAATGTCATTCACTATTTTTAATAGATGAACACCACTTTGAATAATACCTGCGGTATATTCAATTTTCTCATCCGTTTCGATATCTTGGGTTAATAATTCACCAAAACCTAAAATGCCATTTAATGGGGTTCGCATTTCATGGCTCATTTTGGCTAAGAAATCACTTTTAGCTTTGTTGGCTTCCTCGGCTTCATTAAGGGCAATTGTCAGTTTTTGGGTCGACAATACAATTCTTTTTTCTAAATTTATATTTAACTGAGCCAACTCTTGTTTGGCATTGGAAGTTTTGACCACTTCATTTTCTAAGCGACGTTTTGAGCGCATCAACTCACGGGTTAAAAAGCTATGCTGATGTACAAAAAAAGCCATCACAACTAAAATGATAAGGCAGCAAAAAAAAGCGGCATAATCATGAAATTCAGCATTGGGGTGATAATTGAGCATTACTATTAACTGGTCTGAATTTATTGCGTTGGCTATTATGTAACTGATAAAAGACAATACAAACGCGGCCGCTGTCACTTTTAAGGAATACATCATTTGCACTAATACAATTAATAAAACATATAAAATAATCATGGCGCTGTTAGGGCCATCTAAAACTTGGCTTAACACCGCTAATAAACCAATAATAGTCAAAGGAATAACAAACACACCTTTCCACTTACCATTAAAGGCCTGATAACAACCAAATAAATAAGCTACTTGTAATATGCAGGAAGAGATTGAATTGAAGATAGTGCTATTGATAACAAAATCTTGATAGATGGACATTGGGAACGCTAAAATGTTAAACCAGAATAACATTTGAAGGATAAATAACGCCATAATTTGTTTGGACTTTTCATAGTCCAACAAACCTTTTAATTGTGTATAAGAATTAAAGGGGTTAAGGAAATCAAACATGTGTTTTACCAGCATATTTACTATCTCGATTATGGAATATAGGTTACTCTACCATTAAATCAGCTACATTTCGTACAATTTAACAACAAACCACTTAAAGCTAACAAAAAGATACTATTGGACAATATCATCACGATTTTTATAAATTTATTGAGGAATCAATTAAGTTCGTTATACTGACAATCCCCTTATAAATCAAAGAGTTACGATATAATAGATAATATAAAAGGACATGCAAATAAATATACTCAAACCGACTAATTATTTATTTAAACTTCTGATTATTCATTGGAAAAATGAGAAAATGAGGAAATAGACACTAACGTTGTTAATAATGTCTTTTTGCGAGGTGAAATAGAACCCTAGTAGCCTCAATTGTAAACAAAATAATATAGTTTATTTAGTTAAGTGAGACACTAGAAATTAAATTCGGATAGGTATAAAGAAATGTTGTTGTATGAAGTACCGAATATTATCAAAATATTCTATGAGAAAGAAAATGAACTATTTATACATGAATGGTTGGAATATAATCCCGAGGATCAGGATAATAAAATTCTTAATATTTTACAGTATATATACGAGAGTTTATTGATTTATCCTGTTGCAAAAATAATCGTAAAATCAGATAAAACTAAAGGTATTTTTAGCCTTGAAGTTCAAAAATACATCAAAAACATTCAATTTCCACGATTAATGGCAGATACAAAACTTCGTTATGTAGCAACCATTAAATCAGAAGATGTAATTAAAAAGATTGGTGTAAAAATTTGGCAATTACAGTTTAAAAAAGATGATGATATTATATTACAAAATGTTAATAATGAGATAGAAGCTAGAGAATGGCTAAAAAGTATTAACCAAGCATAACTAAAAATTAAAATTTTATTAATTTTCGAAAATCTGTATAGCGGGAAAACCTTATAATAAGTGACTTGCTGTTAGATTCTGTTTTTAAATAGATTTAAGTTTCATTTACACGCCTCTTACACAGTTATTCACTGCCATTTTAGACCACTCTCATAACACTGCTAAAACCTTTATTATTTAGTGATTAACAAGACCGATTAAAAAATGAAACAAAACCTTAATATCGTTAATTCATCATTTATTGTAACTTGTGTGTCTTGTTTTATATGCTCAGTCTCGTCAAATACTAATATATGTTTTAATGGGGATCTAAACAAACTTAAATCTGATAAAGTAATTTCTAACAATTAAGATTGATGCCATAGCTTAAAAAAAACGGCACTGTAAGTCTTATAATAATGATATAAAAGAAAGGGAAATACATGGAATTCGTTGCATTAGTTACAATATTAGCAGTATTAGAGTACGCAGTATTTGCGTTATTAGTGGGTTTGGCTAGGGGCAGAACAGGTGTTTTAGCCCCAGAAACCAGTGGCCACCCAGAATTTGAACGATATTTTAGAGTGCAACAAAATACGCTGGAGCGACTTGTTATATTCATTCCGTCTTTATGGGTATTTAGTTATTATGTGAACCCACTAATTGGAGCGGCTATTGGTGTTGTTTTCATCATTGCCCGAGCAGGATATTGTGTCGGTTATGTGAAAGCTCCTGAGAAAAGAAAAATAGGTTATAACGTAGGTGAGCTTGCTAATAACATTTTAATGTTAGGTGCTATTGTAGGCTCAATATATTCCTATTTTTATTAAGTGTCTTATGTTCGAACAAGGTCGTTTAATCCGATTGTACTTATGCAGGTACTAAGGCTGTAGCAAATAGGATTGTGGTACAACGTTTCTGCACACAGTGCTCTAGAAAGTTTTATTAGAGCAACTACCCTATCGAGATTTTATAATATGCTGCTGATTGTAGATTATAAAATAAACAAATTAATAATGTGCTGTAAGAAAATTATTTTCCTACAGCCTTGTTATTCATCATTACAAGGCGATGATTATTCAATCGTATAAACTTCCATTCGCAAAAATAAATATACTCAGTGAATCCATTGCTGAAGTCATAATAAATGAGAATGTCGAAATGACCTTAGACATGGTTAATCATTACCATGAATTTCTTCTTACCCATTTAGTTAGTCCATTTTCTTTGCTCATAAATAAGATAAACTCTTACACCTATGATTTTGAAGCACAATTAAATTTAGCTACTTTAAAAGAAATTAATGTAATGGCTGTTGTAGCATATACTCGCACTACAGTAGTTAGTACTGAAAGCTTAAATTCTTCAATTCCGCGTACAGTTGATTGGAAATTAAAAATTTACTCGAATAGAGATGAAGCTTTAAATTGGTTGGAATTGGAGCAACTAAAACTAACAAAATAAAAAATCTTAAAAAACAAAAATCCGACTCTGTTTAATGTTTGTAGGCGTTAGCCTAATTAAATCTAGGAGATATAAAATATGACTGTAATTAATGATTTCATTTCCAGCCTTGGTAATGCCACTAGAAGCTCTGACGCTAAAATTTTACTCTCAATTATGCAAGAGCAGTCAGGTTATCAAGCACATTTAACTGGCAGTATAATTGGTTTTGGCCAATATCATTATAAGTATGATAGTGGATTAGAAGGCGATGCATCAGTAGTGGCTTTTTCACCAAGAAAACAAAAATTAGTATTATACATAATGTCTGGTTTTGCTAATTATGAAAAATTATTGCAGTCATTAGGTAAATATAAGACAGGTAAATCATGTTTATACATCAATAAATTAAAGGATGTAGATATAAATGTACTTAGTGAGCTAATAAAATTGTCTGTAAAAGAAATGCAGAATAAGTATGTCTGTAAATAGACATAATAACTATGGGTAGGTTAAGTCAAGCCGCCACTTTATTTTTAATATCCATTAATTAATAAAAAAGCGCTGTAAAAAGTTAATTTTTCTACAGCCTTGCTGTATTTAGAGACAATTATGGCCGTCTGGCAATTTACTGTTACTTACATACCAACAAACTGGGCAAAGGGAAATAATTATTCTACCCTGAACCTTTACGATGATAATGGTTATTTTGTAACTTCCACTACATGGCTAAATCGACAGCCACTAACTAATTTTAAGGAACTACTTTCTGAAGTGTTACCTGTAACTGATTCTTGGTCATGCGATATGTTACTTTAGGGAGATTTAACGGGACATGATATACAGGTATTCATTGAAAATAATATGGTTGAAGATACAGAATGGATGACGGACGAAGAAATTTTATCTACTATTGATAAAGCATTAGAAGATAAA
>JALJPK010000005.1:30047-144215 GCA_022968985.1 Pseudomonadales bacterium
TGAACGAAACGAACAATTAGAAACTTAAAATAAAACCCTATGAAAAAAATTGTATTAACAGCAAAAATATTGGAATGTGTTCTATTTATTCCAGAATTAAAATTAATTATTGATGCGTCAAAAATTGAATTGGAAAGTGCAATTAGCAACTCTAGAGCTGCTAGTTACGTTAACAATCCAAATAGATTTAATAATGATATTATTAAAAATAATATAACAAGTCCATGCAATCTGACTTCAAAAATCGGTTGATGGCTAGCCCTAAGTATTACCCTGTTTGAGTATAATTATAAATGTATAAAGAATATCTGAGTGCTTTTGGCATTTTGCTTACTTTTGTAGCGTATATCCCATATATACGTTTAATTCTAAGAGGTAAAATCAAACCCCATGTTATTTCATGGGCTATTTGGGGTTTAACGACACTTATCGTTTTTCTAGCTCAGTTATCTGATAATGGCGGGGTTGGTGCATGGGTAATAGGGGTATCAGGAACATTGGTTACTGCTATTGCTGTATTAGCCTATTTTAAAAAGTCTGATTCAACTATTAAAAAACTCGATTGGTTCTTTTTGTTTGTTGCCATTGCTGCATTATGCTCATGGTATTTTACTGCCAATGCACTCACAGCTGTAGTGATATTAACCTTTATGAATGTTGTTGGTTTTGCACCCACTATACGCAAATCTTTTAATGAGCCTTATTCAGAAGATATCGTTTTTTTTACAATTTTAATACCGAGAAATTTAATTTCAATCGTCGCATTAGAACATTATTCAGTCACTACTGTGTTTTTTCCCGCAGTCACCGCAGTAGCTTGTTTAAGCCTTGTTGTGTTAATAATTGTTAGAAGAAGGATTTTTAAAGTTACTTAATAGTAAATAAATACAGCACAAAGTCAGAATAATCCTACGGTATTTAATACTGATTATTGAGTAATAAGATCTAATATAGAAATTTTTATAGCTTTTGAATCATACAAATCTATAGTGGGTTGTGATAAGTTAATATTTCGTATCCTCGTTAAGTTAATTAAGAGAGTTCAAATATGATCATTGAAGTATGGATATATTATGTAATTGCCATTTTAGTGCTAACAGCATCACCTGGCCCTAGTGTATTTCTTTGTATTACTAAATCTGTCACCGAAGGATTCTCTGCTTCGATATATACAGCATTAGGAAGCCTAACAGCCATCGTGGGGATTCTCACTTTATCATTCACTGGTTTAGGTCTTGTTATTGCCAGCTCTGAGTTCGCATTTAACTTAATTAAGTGGGCGGGTGCAGCCTATCTAATTTATTTAGGTGTAAAAGCGCTTTTATCTAAAAATAATTCCTTTTCTATTAAAGATTCAACTAATTCAAACAACCCTAATAATTTATCTAATTTCTTAAGTGGTTTTATAGTCGGTGCAAGTAACCCTAAGGCAATTATCTTTTTTACTGCTTTATTCCCGCAATTTATCAATCCATTACAGCCGTTATTATTTCAGTATCTAATCTTTGTAAGCACTTTCGCCACTCTTGAGCTTTTATGGTTGCTTACTTATGCATATTTGGGGTTGCGCTCTAGGTTATGGTTATCTACCAAAGGTAGAGCTCAGGTATTTAATAAACTGACAGGCGGTATATTCATTAGTGCGGGTTTATTATTATCGAGCTCAACTAAAACATCAGTTTAATGCTGGTTTTCGGGTTATAGCAAAATAGAATCGCATAAAATCGTTCACGCCCTGAGTGACCAAGAAGTTTTTTAGCCCTTAATTTTAGTAAGTGAAGCCGACATTAAGTCAATCTAACGTTTAATATTACAGTGAGGATTTTATATGAGTTTGTCGATCCATTTACATTTTAACGGACAGTGCCAAGCAGCTTTTGAATATTATGAAACATTATCAATTGGAAAAATTGGTTTAATGCTGAGTTATTCAAAGTCAGCTATGAAAAATACAGTGCCTGCTGCTTGGAGTAACAAAATAATTCATGCAAATATAAGTATTAATGGTAGTGAGATTTCAGGAAGTGATGTGCAGATAAACGAATATAAAACCCCTCAAGGTTTTAATGTTCTATTAAGTATTAATGATGCATTAAAAGTTAAAGCAATTTTCGAAGGTTTGTCTATTAATGGCACAATAATATTACCTTTACAAAAAACTTTTTGGTCACCTTGTTATGGTATTGTTGTTGATCAATTTGGTATTCCATGGAAAATTAATTTAATCGTCTAACAAGGTTTTTAAGTTGAATTTATTGCTTGTAATTGCACAGTCAAACTCTTAACAACTGATTTTAAATCTTAAACAGAAAAACATGTCATTTAAAATACTTAAAACATTCTATTTAAATATATTAAATAAGAATTTAATCACTACACAATTAGGAAAATAACAATGTCTATTAAATCTGTAATAATTTTAACAATATTATCAATATTCACTACTTTAATTATTTCATGTTCAGGTTCTGACTCTGATGACGTAATTACAACAGTACAAAAAGATTTACTTAAAGATTCACTTAAAGATAATACACAATGGCCTATTGTATTAACTGGTGAAATTGAAATTATTGATGGGGGAGGTTATGACGAGGGTGAGTATATGACATGGGCTGTAGGGTCTTTAATTACCAATACACTTTATGGTGAAGTTACTATTTATTTAGATGGTAATGCTTTAGTTGATGCTCAGGTCAACATTGATGAAGTGGGGCAAGTAAAAGTTTGGTTAGATCAACCTAGAACACAATATGGTCATAGTGAATATGAAATCGTTAGAATTGAAAAAATGTAATTAAACTAGAGAGAAACCAGAGTCAGTTAAATTCTGGTTTTACTTTGGTTTATTTTTTTGTTTAATCTATCCGTTTTATTTGGAATATCAAAAGACGTAAAAAATCGTCAAACTTACTCGCAGTTAATATTAAGTGAATTAAATGACTATCAAGAGAATAACAACAATAATTTCGTTATCTATAATGATATTTATTATTTTAATATCATCGGCATCTTCTGATGATTATTTATATTATAACATTAAGTTATCGTCAGTGATGTTATCCATTGTTTCAGTAATTATCGTACATCCTTTACAAATAAATATAACGAAACATTGGTGGAGTATGATTGGTGGAGCATTTTTATATGCATTATTAATTTCGACGCTATATTTTATTACACTTTTTATATTGGCCCTTATTAGTGTTCAATTTGAAAACCTTTATAAGTTAACAAATACAATGATGTTATCTAAAGTGTTTACTTATTCATTTTTTATACCATCAATATTCTGCTACCTGATTCCAAGAATAATCAAAAATTATAAACACCATAACAAAAGCATCTAATTAAACGAATAACAATTTCCTATGTTAATTTATTACGAATTATTTAACTATCTTAAATTATAACATCTACACCTAGTTAGGTTTAAAATCATGAAAACACTTTGTATTATTAGCCTTTTATTTATTTCAGGTTATGCAGCATCAAAACAATTAACACCTATACAACAACTCAATATTTGTTCGAATAACTACGATGAGATAAATACTTCATTCGATGAATATAATTCCAATGGTAACTGTGTGGTTAATTCATTTATACAGTTATTGTCTCTTGCTGAAACAACAATATCTTATTCTGAAAATTATCAATGTGATGAAGATTCACATTTTTTCAAAACATTAAGCAAAGGTCATCCTAAAAGTTTTAAAAATACTACAGAGTTAATTAGACATATAACCACATCCCAATGGATATTCAGTACACATTATTATGAGTTTTTTCCCTGTGCAATGACGGGCACATTAGATATTCAGGATATGACTATCGAGTTTAATTTAAATTTAGCTGGGCATGGTGCTTTTAACTACAATGGTAAACGGTTTATGTTTTCAGCCCCTAAGTATCAAGACTGTTTTAATGAGACAGACTGTTAATTTTTAATTTAAATAAATAGGGTCGAGTCTTGACTTCGACTGCTGTGATGTATGAAGTCAATTTGACTCCATACTCTCTTTTGGAACACGGCGAGTTTAAAGTGGATACGTAAGCTCGGTATTTATACCGAGAGTAACATCTTTAAATTATTACACAAAAGACAGCTTGTTTTTAAATGGTGTAAATAATATGGTTTTCGTTTAATACTATTTTTTTAATATAGTCATCATAATTACCGTCGTAAATTCTATCGGTTACTGTATCTACCAAGTCATCACCAAATTTAAATTCATATATATTTTCAAATAAATATTCAGGTGATGTACCATCGATTTCTTTATTTTTAGAGTGACAGTTCCAAGTAGATCGATCATTTTTAAGATATTCACTATAAATATTTAGACCAAAATCATGATCATCAATCATTCTTTCAAATACTTCATTACCTTTTTCAACAACCCATCTAGTAAAATCCATACGCGAAAAATGGTCATGGGTAATATCTTCATATACATCAGCCAAAGCTAATGATGCATTTTCCCATTCAACTTTAAATTTTATAAGTTTGTTATCATCGCATTCCATTAAATATTTATATAAATTGTCCAATTCAAATTTTGATGATTCAATTGTTTCCCAGAACCATCTAGATATACATAAACTCATAACGTTTCACTTTTATTTAATATAAGTAAATAGTTACGTTAAGTATAGTAAAAGTCAAATTAAAAAAACAAAAAAGGACATCCACTATAGGCATTCATATCGAAATCAACATAGTTACATTTTGGGGTCGTATCTGGCACCTTGACAATACATCCAGAAAACAACTCCCTACAAAAGTATTTACAATGACATCCATACCAATTAATTCTAAATGCCTAATTAGTAACTTCAATTCATCATTTAATTAACAAACAATTACCAACTTTTGTTTTAGCCGCAACATTCAACCGACACAACCATGGATGTCTATGTAAGTTGCATCACTTCATTAAGCATCAATAACAAACTGCCCCATCATGCCGTTGTCTTCATGCTCTAAAATATGACAGTGATACATATACGGAATCGTTGGGTTAGCATAATCACTGAAATGTGTAATAAAACTCACACTTTCTCCTGGCGCTACTAATACAACATCTTTCCAACCTCGTTCATTTTTAGCTGGCTTTATCCCATCTCTTTTTATTATTTGAAACTGCACCGCGTGAATATGAAACGGATGTGGAAGATCGGTGTCATTCACAATTTCCCAAATTTCACTTGTATTGAGTTTCACCCTGATATCAATTCTATCCATGTCCATACTTTCGCCATTAATAGTCATCGCTCCAAACATAGGCATTTTCATTTTTAATATTCTTGTTTCTTTTACTTTTGTTTCATCTAAAAAATGAATATCACTTAACTTTTCAGGTAAGCTTGTTATTGCCTGTGCAGTTGCTGCCACTACTTTGATGGTCATCACTGTGAAATCATTTTTATCCATGGCGTCTTTATTCCAAAATGGATTAATATTTTTCATTTCGGATGAAAAACTCATAAATGACAATTGCGTATTTTCTTGTTGATTTAGATCCAGTATTATTTCTGCACGCTCCCCTGGTGATAACTTTAAACGGGTTAACACAACAGGGTTTTCTAACAACCCACCGTCGGTTGCAATTTGATGAAATTGTCGTTGATCACTAAAACCAAAATTATAAATCCTTGCGTTTGATGCATTTAATATACGAAAGCGAATAAGTTGAGCCGGAGCTGTAAAGTTTGGCACTATGCCACCATTAACTAAAATATGCTCCGCTTTTACACCCAATTTATCCCCTGAATAATACAACGATCCATCATCATCAAACTCTCTATCTTGCACAATAATAGGAATATCATCTACAGCGTATTGTTCAGGTAATTTAACTGAATTTTTAGTATCTTTAATGATCAATAATCCGGCTAAACCTTTATAAACCTGCTCACCTGTTTTATGTAATAAATGTGGATGATACCAATAGGTTGCCGCTTCATTTTTAATCAAAAAACTCGCTAACCAACTTTGTCCATGTTCAATTTTTTGTAAAGGCCCCCCATCCATCTCTGGGGGTAGATGTAGACCATGCCAATGAGTTGTACTTGCCTCACCTAATTCATTATGTACATTAATCTCTACGTTTTCACCTTTATACATCAATAATGTAGGGCCTAAAAAATTGCCGTTATAACCCAATGTTTTAGTTTTTTTACCAATTACAAAATCCATAGAACCTTGTTGCATGGTTAAATTATATTGTTGTTTACCATTAACTGATTCACCACGTAACAATTCGGGAATAGGTAATTCATTAGCTTGAATAACATTTAATGATTTTTTATTAGTCGAATTAAAAGAACAATTTGAGCAGGTGACCCCTACCCCTATTGCCACAAAACTACGACGTGATATTGGAATATTATTGTTCATTACACCCTCCTAATTAATGAGCTAAGCATTAATAATATACACTATTTTCTAGATTACACCTTTTATAACACCAAAGCTTACATTTTATAGGTAAATGTAAGGTTGAACCTTTTTATATATTCTTATATGTCTATTTATAATTTTTTGTATTTTTATGATACTTTTTTTATCAATATTCCATTAACTTTTAGGACTAAAAATCATCAAATATTTAAACATCGTTGAATGACGGATCAGAATTGGACTTGTTTGATTGTCGTGGGTATAGTTTCTTTTTGTAACTATGTATAACATGACGGTAGTTTAGTTTTTTTGGTTGTCTGGTTGATGTATATAGTTGTTAAGTGATTATGCAAAAAATAGAATATGATTATTCAGATTTCAAACAAAGAATCATTTATAGTTCGTAAATCAAACAAATTAACAATTGGTTGTTAGGGATTAATTTTTTTGCAGCCACTAAGAAAGGTAAATAATGGAAACTCTAGATTATTGGAAAATCAGTAAAAAATGGCCCAAACGCATTTTATTTAGTAGTGTGATTTTGTTAGTAAGCTATATATTAATCAGCCCATTCTATTGTGACTATATAGATAGAGCAAAAGTAAATGCAATGGCCGCTTCTGTCAATTATATTAAACTTGAAATTTCAGAGATAATTGAATCAGGCCGACCTTTATCAGAAATAAATACAATTAAATTAAAGGATTATATTGGCTCGACGTCATTTGTGTTTGTTTCAGGAGAGGGCCATATTTTTACTTACTCTGAAGATGTTTCTACTTTTTTATTATTTACTCCAACAATAATAGATAATAAAGTGATATGGCGTTGTGTTGGACAACCAGAAATTAATATTCCAAGGTCATGTGATGCAGTCTTATAGTAATCAGATCAAAATAGACTCTATCAAGCTGACCATTTAAACAATAAAGAGATAAAAATAAATAAACACAAGTTAGTCTTCCATTACACACAAATTATACGAAATGTCATTTGAGAGTTAATTAATGAATATCACCGAATCATTTAAATTAGAGCTTAATAATATTATTGGAAAAGAGATCTGGGGGGTAGTTGGTGGTCGAGGCACTGGATCTGTAATTTCTTTAAGTATTGGTGATAAATTTAAAACAGATCAACCTTCAATAAACCCTAACTTAACAGAATTAGTGAAAAATTATGATTCTGAATATGGGTTAATGGTTTTCAGCCCTTGGAGAATTGAAAGTAATAAAAAGGTTTTTTGTGGAAGTCATAATAATAACGATGAAAGTGGTCCTTATAATTATGCCTTTGGAAAAATTTTAAATACAACAATCATACAAGCAACCGTATCGGTACCAAGCTACGATTTGGTGTTAAGTCTAAGTAACGGTAACTCATTAAAAGTTTTCTGTGCACTAATCGGAATGGATGATAATGAGTGTTATGCACTCAAAAGCCCACAAGGCTGGTTTAGTGTATTATATGATGGTGTTATAGAATTCGATTCAGGTGATTAACAATGGAATGAAACTAAGTTATTCGAGTTGTCCGTTTTTCATAAATCTTGGGTTATTGTTAGTTGTCATCAATGAATAAAGCTAAAATTGAATTCGAATCAATATATAAATCGAATACAACTAAGTTAACCGAAGAGGAAGTAACATGGTTGTAATTTATGGAAAAAGAATTGAACGGGATCCAACTCTAAAAATTTATGTTATCTAGATAGGATATTTATGCAAATGCAAAAAAGAATATTTACATATATAAGATTTAAATACGCAATATTATTGGGGATTCTAGGTTGTGCACCTTTATATTTTGGTGATTTATTCGGTTATTGTATGTTTTCTGGTTTTATAGTGGGGTTTATTTTTTCAGCCTACGTGGATAAACTAGAAAATAAACGTGCTGTAATATTAATGGGTATAACAATGGGTGTAATAGCAATTTGGTTATCTAGTTTATTACAAGTATTAGTTGAAGACCTGTTTCTAAGTCAAAATATTGTATTAATGGATTATTTGATTGAACCAATTAAAACGGTGTTTATTTTTTCAATATTAACATTAGGTTTTCCATTATTTGTTTTCACTTTGGTAACATTTTGTGCATGGTACTTTACATTAAATCGACATCACCCTGGACTAGATAGTCAATTACAGATTCGAGATGATTGATTACGTCTCTATAGCAGGCTCTAAAACCCCTTTAAATTTAAATTCTACATTCGACATTCGACATTCGACATTCGACATTCGACATTCTACATTCTACATTCTACATTCTACATTCTACATTCTACATTCTTCCAAGGACAAAATTTTGATCAACATAGCAGTAGTTTATTTCACTAAAACAGACATTACAGGCACTTTAGCTAAAACAATTATCAAAACAGTAGAATCACAAAAGGATGTAAATGTTATTGAGTTTAAAATTGAAGGGCCTGAAATTATTGAAGGTCGTTTTGTTAATGACGATATTTTTTTGCAGTTAGACAAATGTGCTGCGATTATTTTTGGTACACCTACTTACATGGGTGGAGTTTCTGCACAGTTTAAGGCGTTTGCTGATGCAACAAGTGAATTATGGTGTTCACAGAAGTGGGCCGGTAAAATTGCAGCAGGATTCACTTCTGGTTCGGCCTTAAACGGAGATCAAACAAGTACCTTACAATACCTGGTTACTTTATCTAATCAGCATGGCATGTATTGGGTGGGATTAGACTCGGCTCTAGGTTTTAATGATAAAGGCTTAAATAGATTAGGTTGCCAGCTTGGTGTAGTTGCACAATCTGCAGATGGTTTATTACATAAAACAGATCTTAAAACTGCCGAATATTTAGCTCAACGTGTAGTTAACCTCGCCAGACAGTTAAAATAGAAATATAATAAGCCCATTAAATTCAAAAATTAATAATCGGTTGTTAGAAGTTAATTTCTCTACAACCTAGTTAAACAATAAATATTCAATCCAGTTAGGATTAATATTAAATTAAAAAGGTAAAATATGGACGCGGATATTTTAAGTAGTTTATTTGATATAGGTATATCATTAATTGTTGCATTAATAGGTTGGGAAATAATTCCTATGAATACTCCAGAGAATAAAAAGCAGTGGTGGGATAAAATTCAGCCATTTTTAAAATGGGGTGGCAGCGTTGCTACAGTAATGTTTACAATTCTTTTATTAGTAAAGCTTAGTAGTTAGGTCTGTTTATTAGGTAGTTAATTAACAAACCACTCACAAACCTTTTTTCCTTTTAGCAGTTGACATTACTAAGCCCATCTATCAGGATAAACAAATGAATCTAAATCTTACACAACAAAAAATATCACGAATTATTATCATTGCATAGAATGGTGGAGTTTTTGATGTTTTTTTAATTTGTCAAACCCGCCCAAGAGGCGGGTTTTCTATTTCTGCCTTCTTGCAAAAGGGATTATTGTTAGTTAATGGAGGTAAAATGCAAAAAGTAGCAGTATTTGGTAAACCTGGTAGTGGTAAGTCTAGGTTAAGTAAAAAGTTGGCAGCAGTGACAGGCATTAAGTTGTTTCAATTAGATTCAATTCTATATAAAAAAAATGGTCAGTTTGTAGATCGTAACACCTACGATTTAGAACATGGAAATATTCTATCTTGCGATAGTTGGATTATTGATGGCTTCGATAAAATTGAATCATTTAATAAACGAGTCGAATCCGCTGATACATTGATCTATATAGATTTACCTTATGTCGTTAGTTATTGGTTAGTGACTAAACGATTGTTAAAAGGTTTGTTTGTTAAACCCGAAGGTTGGCCAGATGATTGTTCAATTTTTAAAGGCACTTTGCAAAGTTATAAAGTATTAAAACTTTGTCCAAAATTTTGGAATGATAACTTCCTAGTTGATTTAGAAAAGAAATCAATAAATAAGTCTTTATATGTGATTAAAACGATTTCTGAATTAAATCACTTTGTTGAAAAAAACATTAAACCTAAGGCAGATAACAAGTTGTAATACACTTTTAGGGAAATTGGCTAGGTTATTTAAACTTAGTCAATGTTACTACAGTGGAATCATTGAATTATGCTAATTATTTTCAGCCTGAAATATTAATAACAACAATACATTCATTCATCACTATCAGCTTTTAAATCACAGTGCTAAAATCTTCTACAAATTAGATTAATCTTTATTGGTAATATTATTATGAGTACGGAACCAACTTTAAATACTAAAAACTTTCTTTCTGGTCTATACGGTGCATCAGCATCAAGTATTATCTGGTTGATGCTAATTGTATTCGTGGTTATCCAATCAAGCGGTAACGAAGATGGCTCAGTTGGATATGGACTTATGTTTGCTTACCTATTTTCAGTGTTGCCTATAGGCTGGGTTTTGTTATTCATCTATTTTTTATTTATCAGTTGTAAAAAAGTTAACAGGCTTCGATTTGCAATAATATTTCAAACTATATGGATAACATTATTGTCTGGTTTTATCTCTTGGTTAATTTTTGATAAAAACAATCTAGTTGAAACTTTTATTGTTTTTGGAGCTCTATTTTTATCTCTTTCAATTATAGTTGGTATTGGTTCGTGGTTTAGCACATTAACAAAATAGTTATTTGCAACCAATCAATGTAACCTGAATCATAGTTATTACATTAATAGTTATCACATTAATAGTTATCACAATAATAATTTGCTTAATCAAAAACACTGACAATGATTAATAGGACACACTAAAAACAATTACAATAATCAATCAAACAGGACTATAAGAAAGTAAATTTCTGCAGTCTTGTTTTATAATAAAGGAATCGTGATGTCAAAAAGTACAGCAACCTATTGCAATGTGTTAGCCGAAGTTAATAGCAGTAAATGGGAGCAGATTGAAGGTAGCTCAGGTTTGTTAGAACAGTTAACACTCGCTATAATTCTACAACAGGGGATTACACTCGCCTCACTCGTTTTAAAGCCGGCGCCGATACTACAAATTTGGTGTCAAGTCTCACGATACCCCGAGCAAATATATATCATTTCAGGTCGACTGTATGATGTAGCGTTTCAGCAATGGTTGGAATCTGGGCATTTTGCAAGTCGTCCACCGGGAGAGGTTCATGGCCCGTTTATTTGTGAGGAAGATTGCCTAGTGCTGGAAGTATCGTTTCCAAGCCAGAGTGTATCAAGTTCATAATTAATAAAGATAGCTTATACAAAAGCACAATTAGCTTTGTAATAAATTACTTATATAGCATTACTAAAATGATTCCCTTGAATATCAATAATCTAAGAAAAACATTATGCATAAATTAACAATCGCTGTATCAAGTTGCTTCTTTATATTTATTATCTGGATTATATATTTGGCTAATACTGGTCAGCAGAGTATTTTCTTCGAGTTAGTTAGAATTACACCCTACGGCGATAAAGTTGGCCACCTATTATTATTTGGTTGTCTTACTATATTTATTAACATGGCGACAAAATTTAGCGTTTTCTCAGTTGGAAAAATCAATGTATTTTGGGGATCATCTGCAGTTGTATTATTTGTTACAATCGAAGAATTAAGTCAGTTTTTTATATCTACACGAACATTAGATATTTATGATTATACTGCGGATATTATAGGAGTATTATTATTTACATGGTTTTCGGTGATTTTGGCAAAGAAAATTCAACAAGGCCATACAAGTCGAATTAATAAGTTAGAGCCTGTTTCTGAATAAACCTTTGAGTGATGTCGGGTGAAATCTCAATATAGTTCTTTGATCACAAAAAAAAACTCTATATAAATGTATCTACCCATTCAAATAGTGAGGTTATACATAGTCATTAATTTTAATAATAAATATATGAAGAGTGAATATACTATTGGTCATATCAACTAAAGCAGACTGTTAAGGAAAAATACTTTCTATAACAGTGTTATAAACTAAGAGATATAAATGGATACAATTAAAGTTGATAAAGATTTAGAGCTGGTTTTAGTTCATACAAAATTTTCTAAGTCTTATCTTAATATAGTTTTAACACAACGTGACTATTTAAACCAATGGTTAACTTGGCCACAACATGCAAACGATGAACAGTTTTTCATTAATTTTATCAATCGATCTTTAGACGATTACGCTGCTGGAAAATCCCTTACCTGTGCCATGATATTTAAAGGTGAAATTGTTGGTAATATCAGTTTTAATGTAATTGATCATTCACTCAAAAAAGTAGAAATTGGTTATTGGTTAAGCTCCAAGTTTCAAGGTAAAGGTATTGTTACTAAATCGGTCACAAAATTTATTGATATTGCGTTTAACCAAATGGGGTTAAAAAAAGTACAAATTTCGGTAGCTGTTGTCAATATACCCAGCAGAAATATTTGTGAACGTCTTGGATTTATTCTAGAAGGTGTAATCACAAGAGCTGAAAACTTACACGGCAAGGTTGTAGACCACGCAATTTATGGATTACAAGCCACTAAACAAACCGATGGATAACTAGTGTTTTTAGTTAAGATTATGTGAACTTACTGCGCTAATTATAATCAAGTTAAACGGGTTCAATTCAATTAAATAAGGTATCGAGTGCTCCGAATAAAAATAAATCATGTTAAAAATCTATTTGTATTAGTTTGTTTTTTCTTGTTTTCAACAGCTTTAACTGCAAAACAAATATCTACAGTAGAAACTGACCGCGCAAGCGATTGGGTTAAACACTGTGCCGCTTGGGATGATTGGGACAAACCAGGGCCACCTTTTCGTATATTCGGTAACAGTTATTATGTGGGTACTTGTGGAATCAGTGCCATATTAATCACTGGTGATAAGGGTCATATACTTATTGATTCAGCAACGGTTGTGGGTGCAGATTTAATTGCTCAGAATATTAGTCAATTAGGTTTTTCGATTAAAGATGTAAAACTATTATTAAATAGCCATGAACACTTTGATCACGTAGCGGGTTTAGCTCGCTTACAACAACTCAGCGGCGCAAAACTGCTTGCTTCATTACAAGCTGCTCCCGTTTTACGCTCTGGCATTAGTGCAAAAATGGATCCTCAAGCGGGTTTACATCAATCGTTTGCGCCAGCAAGAGTAGATGGTTTTATCCTAGATGGCGAAGTTGTTAGACTTGGAAACATTGAACTGACAGCCATTTATACTCCTGGGCACACACCAGGCGCAGTCAGTTGGGTATGGCAAACCTGCGAAGAAGCTACCTGTCATTCTATTGTGTATGCTGATAGCTTAAGCCCCATCAGTAATAGCGATTATAAATTCAGTGACTATCCTGATTATGTTAAAGCCTATCAAGCGGGCCTCAAAAAAGTAGCGGGGTTAGACTGCCAAATTTTGTTAGCTCCACACCCCAGCGCAAGTAAAATGCACCAGCGACTTTCTAATGGCAAAGGTTTAATCGATGCAAAAGCTTGTATTAACTACATTAAAGTGATCACTTACAGGCTGAATCAACGGCTTATGCAAGAGAAAAGGCAAAAACGTAAGCAATAAATAACTTATGGGTTAATAACAAGGCAGACAGGTGTATTATATTGATCCCGATCTCTACTCAGCAAACTAAACAAAAGTAAGCAAAATAATTCGCCCCATCAATAACTCCACAATCACAAAACAAACACTTTTATGCGCATAAAAATGTGTTAACTCTCCTTTTTATGCGCATATAAGTGCGATTTATTTGCATTATATGTGCATAAAAGTGTAGTATATAAACTATTTAATTGGGGTAAACATTGTGAAACGCTCAATTTTACACAAATTATTAGCTTGGAAAAACAAGCCTAAACGCAAACCTTTGCTTATTGATGGCGCTCGCCAAACAGGTAAAACCTTTCTACTACATACCTTATTAGGTAATACCTTTAAGTCCGTTATTCGTATAGATTTTCTTGAATCACCCGAATTTAAAGATGCGTTTACTGATTCTCTTAACCCACAACATATCATCAACAGCATTGAGCTCATCACAGGCCAAGCTTTTAATTGCGATTGTGATTTACTTATATTGGATGAAATTGGTGAATGCCCTAAAGCGGTAACAGCGCTTAAATATTTTGCTGAACAAACACCTACATGGTTTATTGCCGCAAGTGGATCGAATATTGGTTTATTAAATTCTTTTCCTGTGGGTAAAGTTGAACAACATAATTTATATCCCCTCAGTTTTTATGAATTTTTATTGGCCTCTAATGAACCCGCTCTAATTACATCATTTGAGAATAAAATTAATTCAACTGTTGTACATAAAAAATTATTTGAACAATTAACAGATTATTATTTTACGGGTGGCATGCCAGAGGCAGTAAATGCTTGGTTTGAAATGAAATCACACAATATTATTGATCGAATTCAAACGATCAACGACATTCAAAAAGATTTAATTTCAGGCTACATTCGTGATTTTGGAAAATACAGCGGCAAAGTAGATGCAGGACTAATTGAAGCAGTGTTTAAAAATATTCCAGCACAATTATCACAAGTACTCGACGAGTCAGTTAAACGTTTTATGTTTAAAGGTGTAATTGCAAAAAAATCACGTTACAACGATTTTGCAAGCGCAATCACATGGCTTGATAAATGTCGATTGGTACTACCTAACTATATAATTGAAGGCACACCACACAGCCCACTTGCTGCTAATAAAAAAGACAATAAAGTAAAGCTATTTTTATTTGATGTTGGGCTTTTAAACAATATGCTGAGTGTAAGTTATAAAGAAATCAAACAACAAAATTATGCATACAAAGGTTATGTAGCCGAAAATTTTGTGCAACAAGAATTTGCATCACAGGGTTATCAACCTACTTATAGCTGGCAAGATGCTCGTGCAGAAATTGAATTTATTAAAGCAGATGATGTTGGTAATATTTTCCCAATTGAAGTAAAAAGTGGAAAACGCACAAGAGCAAAATCTTTACAGTCTTATATTAATAAAAACTCCCCTCTAAAAACAATAAAATTAACCGGCACTCAAGGTTCCGATAATACGGAGCTTAACAATATTGTTTTGCCTCTTTATTTTGCGCAGAATGTGTTTGAAAAGTGATAAAGTGATAAAGTGACTAGAAGTTAAAGAGTGAGAGGTAAAGGCAATGGTTGAACTATTGTCTTAATCTGAATAATTTTTCATCACTACTCCTAATATTTCTGCCTGTTTGATATTCTGACTTCTTGAATGTTTTGTCAAAAAAAGGCCAATATCTTTTTTTAAAAGACTCGACCTTTTAAATGCTAGCCATTTTAAATTTACAGCTATGGATTAACCGCCGCAATTGCTTCTATTTCAATTTTCACTCGCGGATCAAATAAATTCGACACTTCAACGGCTGAACTTGCGGGGATGTCTGAGTTATAAAGATCAAATAACGTATCTCTAACAGTGGACAATAAAGTGATATCACTGACAAATAAAGTCACTTTAATTAATCGATTTAATCCAGAATTTTCACTTTTTAACAAAATATCCAGCTGCTTAAAAATTTCTTTTGTTTGATCTACTATATTTTTGTCTATCGCATCAGTACCAAAAGCGGTTAATCCTGAAGTATAAATTTGATTATTAAACTTCACACAATGAGTATAGGGCCCTACCGGTTCACCTAATTGTGTATGGTTTTTTCGAGTTATATTCATAGTTTGTCCTGTATATATTAAATCTGTAAAAGTTAAAAACATTAAATGGAATAAGTAAAAACATTAATATTATTAGGTTAGCTCTATTAAAGGTGTAATTTGAGTCACTCTAACTAAGTTAAAACTAAAAAAGTTTTGGGTATGCGCTAACGTTAAATGAACATCTAAAGAGGTCTGATCTTTAAACTGTTCGAATAAAATAAACGTATTAAGTTGCTGCTTATGTTGATAAAAAATAAACGTCTCGCAGCCCGATTCCTTTTGTGTTTGGGTTTGTAGCTCTTTAAGTTGTTCAATTAAAAAGGCCAATTTATCGCTTTTATTGAGTGTCAATGTTGCTATTTTAATGATCATAATAATATTCCTTGGGTTAATGGGTTGTTAAACCACCGTCTATATTGATAATACTGCCAGTCATCCATTTCGCCATTGGCGAGCTTATAAATAGCGCTAAATTTGCGATATCATCTGTATTTCCTATTCGGCCTAATGGATACAGTTTTGTTATTTGTGCATTAAATTTTTCTTTTTGTTCAGTACTTAATTTGTCTATATTTGCTCTAAATAACGGTGTATCCACTGTGCCAGGAGCAATAGCGTTAACACGTATTTGTTTTGGTCCAAGTTCAAATGCCAGGGCTTTAGT
The DNA here is from genome assembly GCA_022968985.1 of Pseudomonadales bacterium. GTDB lineage: Bacteria > Pseudomonadota > Gammaproteobacteria > Pseudomonadales > Natronospirillaceae > Marinicellulosiphila. Next base: position 46,726 of record JALJPK010000005.1, read on the forward strand.
TAAAGAATCTAGCCCCCCTTTTGTTAACGAATACATACTAGAAGGCCTGTCGTGTAACATTCTATTTGAAAAATAAGAGGATATATTTAGGATGGAACCACCCTTTCTTAGAAGCGGTAATATTTGTTGTGTAATTAAAAAGGGAGCCACCAAATTAACAGCTATATGATCATTTAACTGCTTCACAGTACATGCTGAAAATTCTGTAAACTCGGCGATTGCTGCGTTATTAATTAAATGATCTACAGGTTGCTTAATCTGGTTAGTGAGTTGTAATACAGATTGCTGATCACTCAAATCAATACAGTGGGTGGTAAAATTTTTTAACTTAGCTAATTTAACTTTAGAGCGCCCAATAATGGTTACTTGCGCACCCGCTTGGTAGAAATTTTCGGCAATAGTTAAACCTATGCCTGATGTAGCACCAGTAATAACAACATGTTGGTTTTTGAAGTTCATCATTAATTTTCTCATTGTTAATTTTTAGAACAAGAAAATTATGCCATTAAATTAAAAGGTGATCGTTAACCTAGGTTAACTTAACTGATTTTCTCAAACGTGAAAAAGCGATATGAGTAATACCTAAATAGGAGGCGATATGATAATCAGGAATTCGCTGAATATAATCACTCATTTCAGATTGAATTTGGCTGTAGCGACTGCTTGCATCATTGAGCAGGAACTGAGCTTCTCTACGTATTTTTAAATTAAGTAAATTTTCCACAAACGGCAATGAGAACTCAGGCCATTTCTGCATTTGTTGAATCATACTTTCGAATAAGTCAAAAGGCGCCACCCATAATTGACAGTTTTCAAGACTACAAACTGTAAATCTGCTTGGTTCTTCTCTTGCTATTGTTGACATTGGCCAAACAAGATTTTTATCAGCGAAAAAACCTTTGTTAAACTCTTTACCCTCTGGGGTTAAATAATAAAGTCTTAACAATCCTTGTTCGATAAATACAACTTGATCCCACATTTCATTTGTATTAACTAACGTCTCATTTTTCTTGATTTCTTGTTTTTTAAATAGCTGCGATATACTATCCACCTGCTCTGGTGAAAAACAATTTAAACTACTTAAATAATCGTTTAATTCTGACATTTAACTCATACACCACTTAAAAATAATTTATTGTAATATAATAACCAACCATTTAATAAAATATTATTTATTCATAATATTTTATTGTTCGAACTAATATTAAAAATATAAAAACCCACTTATGTGTATACAAACTCATTTTCCTGATATTTAATAAAAACCTCGAGAAGAAATTGAATTTATTAATATGATCTCAATCAATCATAACGTAGGGTTGATATTTATATCAAAAAAAATAAAATTCTATTTAGTTTATCGTTACAATAGACTGACACATTAAATATCATTTAATATCAGAATCCTGTTGTTTTCTTTTAACATACTGTTTAGGTGTTAATTCCATTAATACCTTAAAATCACGTATAAAATGCGACTGGTCAAAATATCCACTTTCACATGACAAATCTGTTAATGATGTAAATGTATTATTGGTTAATCGATCTTTTACTGATTGTACTCTTTTTAGCCGCATAAATGATTTTGCTGTAATACCTATATATTGTTTAAATAATCGTTGTAGCTGTCGTTTATTAATATTGTTTTTTAAACAAAGTGAATCTATGTCTATTTCACTATTATTTGAAATAGTATTTACAATAGAATTAATTAATATTTCGTTTTTTGCATATATCGCTTTATCGACTAATGCCTGTATTTTAGTAATTAAAAACGATTCGATTATACTAAATAACTCTAAATTGGAACTGCCGTTTTTAACCGCTTGAGTTAATTGTAAACTGAAAGATTCAATGGATTTAAATATTTTGTCATCAATCAATATTAATGAATTCGCTAAAGATTCTATAGGCTCAGAAAAAAAGTATAAATTGGCAGTGGGTAAAAATCGAATACCTAATGCATTAATACCGCCCTGAAAACTCATTTTACTTAAATCACTGCTGGCACCATTTAAGACAGGGGTAGTATTTAATATTAATTTTCGATTATTTAACTGCAACAGAATATCATCTGAAAAATTAAACAACAAACCCATACAACCATCATTTAATATTTCAAAAGACAAGGTTTGAGTATTTGTTGTGTTTTTTGCAAACCAAACTGAGTGCACATAATGGCTTAATTCGTCAGTGGGTTTGATGATTTCTAAATTGATCGATTTAATGTTATTCATTTCATTTTATTTTATTTTATTTTATTTTATTTTATTTTGTTTTTAGTGTTGTCGTTTTGTCGTTTTTATACAATTTTTAATTTAAGTATCTATTTAATATGGAAACACATAAACACAACTCAAACAACTTTTGAATATTAAATACAGGAATCATCTTATGCGCGAACAATTTAATTATTTTCAAGCCTCACCCAAAGCTATGGACACCATGTTACAGATGGAAGAATACATAACTAGCTGTCATCAAACTAAAAAGAGCTTAGATTATAAATTAATCGAATTAGTAAAAATGCGAGTATCACAAATTAATGGCTGTGCATTTTGTTTAGACATGCACTCACAAGATACTCGTGCCAATAATGAAAGCGAACAACGCCTGTATACGTTAAGTGTTTGGAGGGAAACACCATTTTTCACAGAAAAAGAACGTGCTGCGTTGGCGTGGGCTGAAGCTATTACATTAATCACAAATAATGTTATGAATGAACAATTATTTAACGACACCCTAAAACATTTTGACGAGGAACAAATTGTAGATTTAACATTAGTTATTAATGCGATTAATGCTTGGAATCGATTTGCAATTAGTTTTGGAAAAAAAGCAGGATCTTACAAACGATCGACACTCACAGATCAAAAGTAGAGCTATTAAGCAGGCCTTGAAGTTTACTGAGTAAGGATTTAAAGGCCTGTTAGTACAGAATCTAAGGGCTGGTTATATTTAGAGTCTAAAGGGCTGGTTATATAGATAGTTTAAAGACCGTCTAATGCAGAGTTTAAAGGTTTGTATGAACAGAATTTAAAAGTCTGTCGAATAGAGAATCTTATTGCCCGGTTAATTGCCAAAAAGATGTTAGTACCTATTATTAAGCGCAAACATAGATTCAACGACTTTGAGCCAAACTACTCTGGCCCAATTGATCGATCGTTGTTTTTGTTTTGTCCGATAGTGTTTTGTGAATCAGATTCTTTTTCTGAATAACCAATCTTCCAATATTCGCCTTCATCTTCTATTGAATACCCCTCTTTCTCCCATTCGTAAATCTTTTTAGCCGGTTTAGGGTCTTTTTTTCTAAATAAAATGGCACTTAGTGAGCCACCTACTGCGCCAAAAAAATGCGCCTCAAAAGAGATTTTAGGGTCTAAGGGAAATATTCCAAACAATATACTGCCAAACATAAATATAGCAACAAACATCAAAGTGATAGAGACTCGATCACGACGAAATAACGCAGCTATAAGCAAGAAATAAAACAAACCAGAAGTTATAGAACTAGCACCAAGATGATAACTTGGCCTACCAAATAACCACACACCAATTCCAGAGACCAAAAAGATCAACAGCAATGTTTTCCATTTAGTTAATGGATAACCTAAAGCATGCAAGGAGCCAAGCACGAATAAAGGCACACTATTTGCGGCTAAATGCTCCCAAGAACCATGTATAAACGGCGCGAACACTATGCCAAGCATACCAGACACTTCCCGTGGATAAACCGCGAACAAATGCAGGTCGAGTGTGAATAACTCTTCGGATAATTTAATTAACCAGAGCAATAAGATAAAAAGAACGGTGCTTTTAAAGTAGTTAAACCAAGGAGGTGTATTTTTCATCAAATAGATATTGGGACAAAAATATTAATATCAAATGATTATTTTTTATAGGGTATAGTGCAGATACCGATGAAATATGGTGTAACATCGTGAAAAGTAAGTACTGCAAACAACATGAAAAATAGGAAATAACAATGAAACAACTAATGTTTTTAATATTGATAATGATCGTTTTACCCTTAAACGCAAATGATCTAACTATTCAGTCAAATGAGTTATCAACTCTAGAGTTTGATTGCAAAAAAAATGTAATATGCGAAGAAAAAAAGGTCGATATAATTGCATCGATAATCATGCAACAAATTCAATTAAATTGGTCTAAAAAGCAAAGTGAACGTAATTTAACAGCAAAAATCCATTTAAGCTTAAATAATAATGGTGAGATTAAGTTATTAGAATTTGATCAACCCAGTGCTGATGCTATTTATGATGAATCATTATTGTTGGCAATAAATAACGCTTTTCCAATTAAAGAAATACACTTTATTAATCCTGCTTTATTTAATGAACACTTAAAAGAAATTTATATATCTTTTGGTGTTACTAATTAGAGTTTAGAAATAATCTTTAACGTTTAATAAAAATTACATTCCATTACCTCAATGGGCCAGTGAACTCATAAATTTCTAGTCTAGAATACTCACTAATTATACAATCAAGATTCTAGATCTGTTCCATCACACTTAAGTGGGGGTTAAAAAATACACCACTTTTATAAAATTGAAATAAATTATAGAAAGTAAAATATGAAAACCCTATTGAATAAATTATTTTTAGTATTACTGAGCTTTATTGCTGCTCCATTATCTTTTTTGTATTGCTCATTTAAAAAATTGACATGGGTATATTTCTTATTATGGATAATAACAACGAGTATGGATGTGTATTTATTTTTTAATCATCAGGCTAGCTTCTTTAATTTTATCTTATTTTTAATTGCAACAGTCCATATATTGATCATTACTCGTAAAGTTGAACAACCTCAATCGAATATTAAGTTTTACAATAAATGGTGGGGTGTGCTTTCGATTCCTTTGTGTCTATTTTTGGTGTTTTTTCTCGTGCGTTCATTTATTTTTGAGCCATTCAAGGTAGTTACTAAAGTTATGAACCCTAATCTACACCAAGGTGAAATGCTTATTATTAAAAAGTGGGGTTATGGATCATACGGAACTTACAGCATAGATCTAATAAATCTAAACAGCGCAACTAAGAAACCAAAACGTGGTGATATATTTGTATTTACGCAAACCGTAAATAATCAAACATTCTTAATGCGTATAATTGGATTGCCAAATGATGAAATCAATTTAAATAAATCTGTATTAATGATAAATAACGAAATAATGTCAACACACAAAAGTTATTCCCAAGATATGAGGATGCATATATTGGATGAGTCGTTGGATGGAAATACTTATGAAGTGCAATACAATATTAGACGATTTCAGGATGGTAATTATTCGGGTGTTGTACCAGAGAATCATTATTTTGTACTAGGTGATAATCGTGATCAATCAAATGATAGCCGTTATTGGGGATTTTTACCTGAATCGAATTTAGTTGGAAAGCTTATTTATAAATGGTGATTTTATAGATTAATGTTTCATCTAAATATTTATAAAAAATTATTCAGATCAGATCGAGAATATTGATTAATTATATAATCAATATTTTAGATCTATCTTTTTAATTGCATTATTCTTTACTTAGAATCAATTTCGATAAAATAAAAAGGGGCAAGAGTCTAAATAATCACGACTTTGCCCCTTATATTTAATTAATACCTGTAATAAGTCTAATGATTAATCGTTGTTTTATTTTTATATATAAAAAACAAAATCAAACCCACTACACCTAAAAACAACTCATTACACATACCTATAATATTGCCTTCAACTGGCATTCCATCTATTACAACACTAACTAATCTGCCACAACCCAGGGCTAAAAACTGAACAGACACAATTAAAGTGGCGCTATAGGTAAATTGTTTTTTAAACGATGCAAAAACAGTAAACAGACCAATCATTAAAGTTAACATCGAAAATGCTCGCATATCGTTTAGCACATTCATGTCATTTGGAATAATAATATCAAAACTGGCCTTGAGCTCAATGGGTATCAATAATATGGCGGCACCAAAATAAGCCAACAATAAACCTGAAATAATTAAGTAACCTTTTAGAATTTTAGAATTTTTCATTTTCTCTCTCTTTTATATAATGTGTTTGTATGGTTAAAGTGTTCGTTAGCAGTTAATATACATTTAAATATGACACAATAGGACACATTAATGGGCCGTGGTTCTGCTTTAAGTAAATTAAATCGTTTAGATCAATTATTAGCTCGACTCAAATCAGCTGATGTTTTAACAGCTGGTGCTTTAGCGGATGAGTTTGCTGTTAGTTTGCGTACATTGATGCGAGACATTCAAACCCTTCGCGAAAAAGGTTATCCCATTGAGGCTGATCGGGGTCGAGGGGGCGGTGTGAGACTTTACTCAAAATGGGGTATTGGCAGATTAAGTTTAAATTATCGCGAAGTGATTGATTTATTATTGGCCCTGAAGGTATTAGAAAAACTAAAATCACCTTTATTTTTAAATAATTTAGAATCCGTTACAAAAAAATTATACGCCTCATTTCCCGATGCTCAACGTCCTCAAATTCAAAAAATACGCAATAGAATATTCATCACCCAACTAAGCTCCATTCAATTAATGGACAACAATAACGACAACGACATAAATTGCTCGCAAAACGATATTATTCTTAAAAGTTTTTTTGATCAAAGTTGTGTTGAAATCCATTATAAGAAAAAAGATAACAGCAGTTCAAAACGGTTAATTGAGATACATTATTTATTATTAAGTTGGCCTATTTGGTATTTAATTTGTTTTGACCACAAAACTGGAGGGCATAGAACCTTTCGTATTGATCGTATTACCTTAGCCAAAAATACAGATCAATTATTTAACATAAAAAAACTGGCGGATTTCTCACCAGAGTTTGAGCAGTTTTCTTCGCGCTTGTGAGCGGCTTTATTGTTTATCTTTTCAAATTATCAAAAGCTATGCTTTAAAATTGTGTTGCTGCACTTGTAGCAACTTGAATTCAAACAGTTTTTCAGCTTCAGTGTTAATGTCACTCGAAAATACCTGATATTTATGCCAATCCAACATTCTAAACCAACCCAAATACTTCGGCAGGTTCTTGCTGGCCACGCCATGCATTTTTAAATACCAGCGCTTTAGCTGGCTATGATAATGATTAATATTTTGAATATGATACAACCCCTGTTGAGTTTGATTGTTTTTAATCACCACATGAAACAGGTGATGTTCTTTGCAAAGTTGATTGTAAGCAGGCTGTCCATCGGTACATAAAACGGACTCATCGGCAATTTTACAGCCCAAACATTCATTGATTTTGGCGGCATCAACCTTAGATAAAACGTGATCAAATTCGTGATGATTGCGATCTTTTGCAACCAACACAGAAACCCAATCAATATGATTAATACCACTTGTGGAGGCTTTTGTTCCACGTTGACGAGCTGCACGAGTTAAGTTTCGTTCGCCTTTTTTAGATGCTCGAAAATACGTTTCATCCGCCTCAACAATACCCTCAAGCTTAGATTCATAGGTGTTTTGAGTGGCTTTCATATATCGATGACGCCAGTTAAATGAGGTGGTTACACATATTCCCAGCACTTTGGAGCAACAACGAATACTGTCTAACTCAATCATGTGCTGTAAATACTTTTGCCAAAGCTCGGGTTTATGCTGGTAAAAATACGCACTGCCTCGGGTGTTTACAAAACTTTTACGACAATCATTACAAAAAAATCGCTGCCTGCCATGGCTAAAGCCGTATTTTCGAAGGCGCTCACTTTGGCAATGTAAACATTTTGAATGTCGGATAATTTCTTTAGAAAGGCGTGACAGGATAGGGTTTTGCTGGGGGGATAATGCGGATGTAAGTGTTTGTTTTTGCACCGGATCCAGTTTTGCTATGTGCTTAGGTATGTGTAGGAAATGCTGAGGGTTCATAAGACAACTTAAACTTAATCAATTGTCTTTAAGTTTAGGTTGTTGATGTGTTTTTGTCAGCTGCAACAACAATTTAAAACATAGCCATTTCTGAGGCGCGTAACTCAACAAATCCTTTGACGTTATTGTTGGTCAGATTAACTTTAATGTCACTGCGACCGTTTTAATTTTCTTTTAGCCCTCTTTTTAATCTTGTTGCACACCTTCGCGAAATAGCTACCAAAGCCGCTGCACAACTAGTCCTACAGGCTCAGACTCTAAATGGACAATTCTAAATTCTACAGGGGTGGGTTCTTTTTTGTTGGTCCGATTACTTTAATTTCACTGTGACCTGTTTAATCTTCTATTAATCGTTTTGTACACCCTCACGAAACAATTCCCAGAGTCTTTGCGCAACAGGCCCTACAGGCTCAGACTCTAATCGAGCAATTCTAAATTCTACAGGGGTAGGCTCTAAATTCCCCTCAACTTTAATAGGCACAAGTAAACCCTGCTCTAGCTCCTCTTTAATTAGGTGCAAAGGTAAATACCCCCAACCCATACCTTGTATGATAATTTCTTTATTGGTTTGGTAATCATTGGCGCGCCATTGATCGCCCCCTTCCAGCGCTCCATAAGTTGGGCTAGAAGCAGTAGGTTCACTTATTAGCACTTGTGGATATTTTTTAATTACCGCTTTTGGTACTACCTCATATTGCTTTAATAAAGGTGAGTCAGCGGCAATCACTGAGGCAAACTTTAAAGTAAGAAAAGGCATCGACTGCAGTTTTTCAATATTTTTAATCCAGGGAATAATCACAAGCGACACTCGCCCACTATCCAATAAATCCAAGGGACCCATACCATTTTCAGAATAAATTTCTAACCTTGTACTTGGAAATTCGTTTTTGCATTTTTTGATGGTACTAATAATAGGGGCAACAGGTATCGCAGAGGTAAACGCAATACCAACCTCCAACTCTTCGCCTTTAACCAGTTTTGCTGCAAGGTTTTTTAAAGACTGCGCCTGGCCTAATACAAGTTTTGCCTGTTCATACAACGCCTGACCTTCTGGGGTGAGTTTATTGCGGTATTGATCTCGATCGAATATTTTCAGACCTAGCTCATCCTCCAAGTTTTTTATGGCTACACTGATTGTGGGTTGGCTTCGATGCATTTTTGCAGCAGCTTCGCGCAAAGATCCACCCTCAACAATGGCCTGTAATGATTTAAGTTGATCTAATGTCATTGTAACTCCCGCGCTTATTACTTAGATAGATTCTAACTAGTTAATAGATATTATGTAATTTATTTAGATAAAAACTAATGATATCTTAAACGTATATTTAGTGAATACAATTTTAAAAGAGTGATACTGGAGAGTAATTATGAATAATCAAACAGATGTACTTATTATTGGTGGTGGTTTTGCTGGTGTTAATGTGGCGCACAAGTTATCCAAAGGTGGTTTAAGTGTCACATTAATTGATCGCAAAAATTATTTTGAAGTAACCTTCGCCATGTTGCGTAATGTTGCTGACCCTAAGTTACTGGGCGATACACCCCGTAAACTCTACAGTGACTTTATTGATGGCACCTTCATCCAAGGTAATATCATCTCGATGAATGCTAGCGAAGTCACACTTGAAAACGGTAAGAGCATCTCGTTTAAACGGGCTATTATCGCATCAGGTAGCCGTTATGAATCATTACCGTTGGCAAAATCAATGACGGCTTTTGACTATGCTGAGCGCCATCAAGAAATTGAAGAAAACCACAAATTATTGGTTTCGGCTAAATCCGTTTTATTAATTGGTGGTGGTAACGTGGGTGTGGAGTTTGCAGGAGAAATTGCCAGTGCGTTTCCTGACAAAATCATAACCTTGGCGCATTCAACCAGTACCCTGTTAGATAGTATGAAACCCAAAGCACAACAAAAAGCCCTAGAGCAACTAACAGCTAAAGGGGTAAAGGTAATATTTAATCGAAGATTTAAAAAGGACGGCGACAGTTATAAGTGCTCTTTAAGTAATGATACGATTCAAGCAGATTTAGTTTATGAATGTGTGGGTATGAAACCCAATACCGAGTTTTTAAAAAATGAACTGGCAAACGTGCTTGATAAAAAAGGTTTGGTTAAAGTTGACGAATTTATGAATGTTGTAGGTTATAAAAGCTTATACGCATTAGGTGACTGCTCGGCACTTGATACTTTAAAACACGGTTATCTTTCAAGTGTTCAAGGGGGAATGTTGGCCAAATCGATATTAACAGCTGACAAAGGCAAAAAGGTCAAAGCTTACAGCACACCTCCAGTTGTTGTGATCACAGTTACAGGGCGTGATACGGGTGTGGCACAATTTCCTTTTGGTGTATTTACAGCTAAGTTTTTAATCAACTTAAAACAAAAAGACATGGGTATTAACAACATGTATAAAATGTTTGGTAGTTTGCCAAATAAATTAAGTTAACTTAAAAATTAAAAGAAAAAAGAAAATTAATTGAGCAGTGGGTTGAGTCAGATTTTCCAAGTTATTTATTAATCTATTTAATAACTAATAAGTCTGGCTCGTTTCATTCGCTTATTACTTAGCCCCGCCCTTTGGGTGTCGTTTACACCTAACAGTTGTTACTATTTTTTCTTAAATCAGTTTATGAAAAAGTATCATAAAACAAATAACGGCTCACCTTCTTTTTCCGTCAAAAGTAAAATACTGATGACACACATCGACCTCAAATCAATAACCGCACCGCACCAACTCCAACTCCATTTTAATTTAATTTAATTTAATATTTTCCAACCATAGGTTTTTTTATTATGCACCCCAACGTCTTCCATCAAGCTTTGGATTTTATTTTCTTCTCTTAAAATTAATAACCCCTGCTCGAGTGCTTTATAAACTTGCTCACCTAATGGATGTGTTTTAGACACCGCAAAGTGGCGAGAACCTGGCATTTGTAATTTAATTTCTGACACTATGGATAAAGAAACCCCCTTATACATCCAAGTACTAGTAGGATCAGTTAAGAGTGGTATTTCTATTAGTCCAAAATCGATATTACGAAAAACAATCAGGTTTATCATGGCTTGGTATTTATTAACTGGAGATAAATTTTTTACATGTAATTTTGTAAGGGTAGACCAATCTGTTTTCCAGTTGGGTAATGAAACTGCCGTTAGTTGCTGCAGATCTTCGATTGACTTTACTGCCATCAGATTTTTATTTGAAGTTAAACCAAAAACACCTTTAAAAATATCACCTTCCTCTATAATTGCTTCACTTATCAATACAGAGGCTGGATAATCGTTTAAAAAAAGATCGGAACCCACCATAACCGCATCACCCGAAACAAGCATCAGTACCGCTCTTTTTACATTGGGTGCGATAACAAACTCTATTTCAAAGTCATAATCTGCTTTATCAAATGCTTGGGTAAGAATTACCATATCGGCAATAAAACGTTTATTAGCACCTATAATATGTTGGATTTTTTCTGGGGCAACTTTCGAGTTTGACTTAAATTCATACCAACTGTTGATAGAGGATTCAATCGCTGCAATTGTAATAACGGTTTTAGCATGAGCGAAACTTGTAATTGATATTATTAAAACAAAAAAAACAACAATAAAACGAAGTGTTTTAAACATCATAAATTCACCTTTGAATTAAAGTTAAGTGTTAAACGAGGTTGTTAATCCACTGTATAAACTTATTTCTACGCAGTTGTTACTAAAATATTAAATTAAATCCCATTGAGTATAATACATCGTTTAAAATGATCATAAAAAATCAGATTAAAAAAAACAATTTAGAACATAAAATCGCATTTGTGTCGTTATGTAATTAATAGATGTGCTTAGTTAGTGATCCCAAACCAACTCTTTCAGGTTTAAAAAAACCAACACATAAGTATCGACCTTATTTAATAATATAATTCAGAACAATTTTAAGCTAGCTAACATAAAGGATTTAGGTTTTGTATGTCGAAGTAAGACTAATCAACATTACAAACCTATTCTAAAACCCGTTACCAAATTATAATTTTGTTCTCGGTTTTTATATAAACCCACTTCTAATGACATTAAAAATATTGTGCCACCTAGTTTTACACCATGATATGCACCTTCTATGTAGTTATTACTGGCTTTTGAAATATTTTGATACGAATAAGCAATCGTCCCATAAACAACACCAGGGATACCGTACATAAAACCAGAGTCATACATTTGACCATTTGTCCCCACACTGACTTGCCCAAAAACACCAGCACATTTCTTGAATGAATCACACATTTCTTGATCAATAGGCGTTATATCAATTGAAGAGATTGCAAAGGAGGCGGTTAATTTAGTTCCACTATAATAACCAATTTTACCCATTGGATTAGTTTCAAATGCTGAAACTAATAATGGACTCATTGTTATTAAAATTATTAATAAGCGTATCATGTATTGTTTGTAATCCCAAAAAATTAAAAATAAAGAAGTTGAAGGAAAAAACTTAAACTGATTTCCGTGCAAGGGATTAGATTATCATGAGTAATTACCACTTACTAAGACTTATTGAGTGTCACAGTAGACTTAACGAGCTATACATTTGAATACAAACACCTATCTATTAAATATTAATACAAGCATCTTTATTAAAAGACTTAAAACACATCAAGCCGGTTGATTTATCATAAAAACTCATCTCACTTTTAAGTAATGGATGTAATATATTTTCAAAGTTATTAATTTGATAAAAGTTAACTAATTCTATCTTTAAGTTTACATCAAATATAATATCGATATAATCCAAATGCATTTCAGGATTAACCCTATATGGTTCGAGTATTGGCAATCCATAAACCTTATATTGAATATTTATAAATTCCTTTTTGTTAATTATTCTATTTTCAAAATCAGCGAATATAACTTTAATTAGATTATCATGTAATTTAACAGCTTCATTAAAGTTTTTATTTCTCATATTTAAATACTGAATAACTGGATTATTACTCGTAAAAATATTGTGAGCTATAATTAATTCTCGAGCAGCTAGCGCTTCCATTTGTTTAATATCTAAAAAAATATCATCAATTTTAAATTGAGCAAACTTTTTATTGTTTTTCAGATAAATAGTGGCATTTAAAAATGAATCAATCATTGAATCATGAATTAATAAATCGATGTATGTATTTGAATGATAATAAGAGTCCCACAATAACATTTGTATTTTTGACCATTTAGCAACAGATACATCATTTTTTAGCTGATAAATAAAATAATTCTTCGATACTGTTAGTAATTGAGAAAAACTCGGAAAACCCAAACCTAAAATTCCATCTTCACCATTGTCCATTATTACTGAACCATGTTTTAAAGAAAGTATCATTTCAAATTTTTTAAAATCACTAGTATCGATTTTTTCTATCTCAATGTCGTTAATGTTTTCCAATAAACAATTGAACTTGTAACCACAATCAAAATTGGCACCATCTATACTTTGAGAATTTAAAGTATTGATTAATTCAAATTTATCAATTGGGTTATTTTCTAAAGACGAATGGTTCAAAAAAACTGACTCCGATCAGATAATTCAGAATCTCTACAAAACAGCACTACTATCAGAATCAATATACAACAGATTAAAAAACTCCATTTTAATAGTTTAACTAATATTCTCATATGTTTTCTCTAGAATGACGGTGTCGTTGATTGGCCTAAGATTGAGTGTGTCCACCAAGCGCCATTTAGCCGATGTAAGACACAGTCCTCTAAGATAATGTTATCTAGCTGTCAATTTAACAGCTTGTTTTGAGTACGCTTTAAATACATTAATAGCTCCGAGGTGATCTGAAGGGGTATTATTAAAGTAATAAACATAAAACATAAATCCACTAGGTAAAATGTCATGCACTATGCATGTATCAATTCGCTTAATTTCTGAAAATGACTCATCATCATTTATGATAAACGTACAGCGTTCTGTGATTGGTGCACCTGTCTGAAGTGTGCTTGAGTTATTTATCCATGTTCTATAAATCACTTCCACTTCTTCATTACTATTACCATACACAGGCTCAACTACCCGACATATTTTAACGTCATTATTTACTGTGCAATTAGGTAACTGGTTTGCTGAAATGATCGATTTTTCAATAAATGCAAACTTCTCTTTTGTATATTGATTCATAACCTTGATATTATAAAAGTGTTTCCAAAGTATTGGTGTGGTCCTTTTTAATTCGGAAGTTATCCAAATATCATTGGCTGGAAACGGATTTTCTTTACAGCCTAAAGAGTTAATATTCTCAGATGCAAGCAGAGCTTGCATGTTTACTTTTCTTTGCTCGTCAGAATCCCCAGTAATTTGTGCATTGAGCAGTTTTTTTGGTACCATGCTAATTATCTGACTATCCATTATTATATGAATATTTTTGTTGTTATTAATGCATGTCGACGTGCTAAATCCATAAGAATTAAATGTTCCATGCTCGCCAATTTTAGGTTCATTTTCCATATTACTATCAATATAGCTATTATATGTAGAGCTACAAGCTGTAAAAAATAGTGAATAACATAGTGAGCAAAACCATGCTGCTTTCATGTTGCGATCCTTAAGGGGTGATATTTGAAAGCGTAGTTTAACGTTGAATGGGTGCGAGTCAATTGTTTCGCAATACTAAATTTTAAGAAAAGTATCATTAAGCAAGCAACTTGACCCTTAATTATATAGGGTTTAGGCTCATTGTGTGTATCAAAGTAAACTTCGCTTTTTTAGGTTTTAATTATTACCCAAATAAATATTTAGCTTTTTTCATTCCTGCTGTTTTATTGATATCACAATGTTTAATGGCATTAAATATACTCTGTAACGATCCAACCATTCGATGAAATTGACTCCCGTAATGTTGTGCGCTATTTAAAAACTCTTCTGGGTTTATATTGAGATCCGACAGTATCGATGGTGTATTTTTGCTTATTGAGGTTTTATTTTTGCGTAATTGTTTTCCAGTCCATTGCACTAATTCAATATAAGATTCTACTTTAATAGAAATATCATTGTGCTTATTTTTAGAATAGTTTCCTGTTAATTTTGAAAGATGTTTAGGTTGTTGATTAGGGTGGTTAATATTATTAGCTTGTTTTGCTTTTTCGTAGCGTTTTTTAATGGAGGTAAATTCAGACTTTTGAATGTTTTCACTCATATTGGCTCGGATAGGATTTAAGTCCACATAAGCCATACAGGTTAATAATGCCTGATCATCTAAAAGTGCTTGTGATTTAAAACGAGACTCCCAAAATCGGCCTTTACAGTTATCTTCTTTATTGGCAATTCGCGCCAATGGTTCGTTAATATTACGCATAAACCAACTAATATCATGTAACTTTTTACGACATTTTTCTGCAAATTCCAACACTAGTTCTGCTTCAACGTTACTTAACTGTTTACCTTTTGCATAAGCCCTAGATAATTCGGTGCCTTTGTAAATATTATGCCAGCGAGTAATAACCTCTAAAGAACTCCATTCATCAGACTGTTGTTTATGTACATCAAGAATAACATGGTAATGGTTACTCATAACCGCATAAGCACAGACATCAATACAAAATACAGTGCTTAAGAACAGAATACGATCCTCGATCCATTTCCTACGATCAATCTTATCGGGATCATCTTTAGAGTTATGATCAAGGATGAAGGCTTTACGAACTGCCCTAGTACAACAATGAAATTTTGAAGTTAAAGTGAGGTCAATTTGTACAGATCGTTTGATAGCCATAAGAAATATCAATTAATTTAAAAATTAATTTAAATATAGTTAGAAAATACTTATTTACATGCTTAGTGTTGTAATGAATTGTTCAAAAGTGGGTGTCACTATTGGCTAGTAATGAATTGTTCAAAAGTGGGTGTCACTATTGGCTACAATCTGACCCTTAGATTACGAATCTGACCCTTAGATTACACGCAATAACAGACCTAAGGGTTGGAGTCATAGGTTGGCAATCATTATTTTATTGTTTAGTTTCGACCGATAAAATTATCAACGACTCTGCCTATTAGGTTATCAAGCTATATATAATATTTACAAACTGTATATATAATATTTACAAACTGTATATATAATATTTACAAACTGTATATATAATATTTTTTCCATAAACTAATTTATAAAAAAGAATATATATGAATAAAATTTTAATATCATTTGTAGTATTGCTATTTTTAGCATTTCAAAGCATGGCTGAACCTGCGACGTCTCAAGAAAAAGCATTGGAGTTGGATTGGAATTCGTTTAAATTAACGCCTGCTATTACGATGAGTTCTTTGTTGTATGGAACAACTGTTTATGAGGAAGGAGGAACAAGCCTTGCTAACTATACTGCTTCTTTTGTGCCTTTTAACAAGGCGGATGGATCTGCTGTAAATAGCAACTATGACCAAGCAGAATTCTTGAAAATTAAAGTTTATAAAGGAGAAGAATTTGTTGATTATTTTGAATACAGTGGCGGACAAACTTTTGACAACAATAAGTTAAGAAAGCTTAACGAACCAAGAAGCAGATACCAAAAAAATGGTAAGTTTACTAGTGGAACAAACATTGATCTTAAAAAATGGGGCGTTGGGAATTATCGTTTAGAGTTTCTTGCAGGATCTAAAGTGTTTTACAACTTTGATTTTGAAGTATACAAAGTAACGAACGATGATGCCTATGCTGATTTAAATGAGATGTATTTAAGTAGAGGCCCTTGGAATAAATATGTTTGGTTGGAACAAGAAAAATCAGGCAACATGGTATTTGGATTCTATTTGCAACATGAAGTATTTAAACCAAATGCTACTAACGCTAAAAAAACAACAATGGACGTTAGTTGGACATTGAACATTACAAAAGATGGTGAGCCATTTGCTACACAGTACAATAAGAAAAAGCCTAAAAAAGGCAAAGTTAAGCGCGCTCAATGGACTAAAATGAGTACAGCTATGAAGACAGCTGACGCTAAAAAGGTTATTCAATTAGCTGATTTTACAGATGGATCTTATAAAATTGAAGTAAAAGTAGACAATGAAGATGCTGCAAGAATATATAAATTTACTGTAGCGAATAATAAGATTGTTTATATGGATGAGCAAGATCGATCTAAGAATACTGATCCAACTAGATTAGTAGAGGGATGGAATAATTTCTGGTGGTTTAAACTAGAGAGTAAATAGAGACTGTCATTAATTTCTAAAATGCATATTCCTAGATTAGGTTAGCTGTTTTGGATTAACTGTTTTGGATTAAAAATATAGAACCTATATCATTAATTTGCTATAGGTTTTTTTATGCCCACGTTTTGAATGGCGTAGAAATTTACCCTATGCAACTACTCACCAAAACAACCGAATTCTAAGAGTTGATTATAAAGCGCAATAAATAATTTGGGTGCGTACTTTTGATTGAATAATGGCTAACGATTAAGCACAGGGATGTGCGTGTGCGATTAACCAAATCAGGAAGGTTCCCTTTCGCCAGTTTGGTTATCAAGCTTTTAAGTCAGGTAAGGGACTCCTGACTTAAACTTAAAGAGCACTAACCAAATCAGCAAGGTTCCCTTGCGCCAGTTTGGTTACTAAGCGTTTTAGTCGGGTAAGGACGCAGACTTAAACTTAAGGAGATAATGTAAGGATTACACCCATAAAAAAGCCCTGCGGTTTTACAAAATAAGGTATTAATAATCTAGGGTATTTTACTTAATATTCTCTCAAAAACTCACCCAGCCCTAAAAATTTAGGGGCAAATCTTGATTTCATACTGCATAACCATTCATGGAGTATGAAGTCAAGATTTTACCCCACTGGTTTCTAAAATTGGCGTAAAAACAAAAACGTTTTTTATAAAATTATTTTGATTTTATGAGAGCAAATATCGCTCCTGCTTTTTCTACAAATTCATCATTAATTTCACCGTCACCCTGTGCGAACGCTATTGCCAATTTAGACTTCATTAACAACATACCCTGAATCGATTCAATATTTCCATTACCTACTTGAGAAATTAAATTACGATCCCGACAAACTTTAGAATTTTTACTTTGGGATTCTAATTTGGCTAAACTTTCTTCAACGCCCATCTCAATATTTGAAAGTGACCTTTCAAGTTGTGGCAAGAATTTTTCATCAAAAACTTTTTTAGTGTATTGAGCTTTTTCGATACTCGAAGCGTATTCATCAGAATTAAATATTAATTCCAGTTCTTCAACATTTGCTTTCTTACTATCTTTGATAGTTGATTTGACATGTTTAATTTGGCTTTTAATTTCACTTTTACAAGACTTGGAAAATGATTGGAGCGGAGTGATTGCAATTAGGATGAGTAATACTAAATATTTCATTTGAGTTCCCTATTATAAGTTTTTAAATTATTCTAAAAGTTAAGAGTCGTTAATATATAACGACCCTTAAACTTAAGAACCAGCACACGGAGGTGCAAAGTGCGACTTTGAACTCAAGGGAAACTTGTTTTCCGCCAGAGTCCAAATAAAGCTTTTAATTCCTTCATGGACGAAAGAATTAAACTTAAGAGCCAGTGCGACTAACCAAATCAGGAAGGTTTCCTTCCGCCAATTTGGTTATATAGCTTTTAAGTCAGGTAAGATGACCTGACTTAAACTTAAGAACCAGCACATGGAGGTGCGACATGCGACTTTGGGTTCAAGGGAAACTTGTTTTCCGCAAGAACCCAAACCAAGCTTTTTATTCCTTCATGGACGAAGGAATTAAACTTAAAAATCCAGCACATGGAGGTGCAAAATGCGACTAACCAAATCAGGGAGGTTTCCTTCCGCCAATTTGGTTACAAAGCTTTTAAGTCAGGCATGGACGCCTGACTTAAACTTAAAGAGGCTAGTCAAGCATTGCCAAGTTACGCACAGCACCCTTATCAGCACTAGTAGTCAAAAGCGCATAAGCCTTAAGCGCGCCTGTTACTTTACGAGTTCTTACTTCCGTAGGTTTCCAAGCGTCTTTGCCTTTGGCTTCCATCGCAACACGACGCTGCGCTAATACTTCATCGGTTAAATCAACATTAATACTACGCTCTGGAATGTTGATTAAGATTGTATCGCCTTCTTCAATCAATGCCATTGCACCACCTTGAGCAGCTTCTGGTGAAGCGTGACCAATTGATAACCCAGAAGTACCACCTGAGAAACGTCCGTCGGTGACTAATGCGCAGTCTTTACCTAAACCTTTTGATTTGAGGTATGTGGTTGGGTATAACATTTCTTGCATACCCGGACCGCCTTTAGGGCCTTCGTAACGGATGATCACTACGTCACCTTTTACAATTTTGTCTGCCAAGATTGCTTTTACAGCGCTGTCTTGAGATTCAAAAATACGTGCACGGCCTGTAAATATATGGATACTTTCATCCACACCCGCCGTTTTCACTACACAACCATCTACCGCTATGTTGCCTTTTAATACGGCTAATCCGCCTTCGGCAGAATAAGCGTTTTCGACTGAACGAATACAACCGTTTTCACGATCGCCATCTAATGTTGGATATCTTGTAGACTGGCTAAATGCTGTTTGGGTTGGAATACCCGCTGGGCCAGCGCGGTAAAATTCTTTTACTTTGCTGTCGTTAGTTAACATGATGTCGTATTTTTCTAACGCTTCTTTCATGGTTTTGCTGTGTACGGTTGGAAGGTCGGTGTGTAATAAACCACCACGGGCTAATTCACCCAAAATAGCAAAAATACCACCGGCTCTGTGTACGTCTTCCATGTGATAAAGCGGTGAGTTGGGTGCTACTTTACATAACTGTGGTACTTTTAAAGACAACGCGTCCATGTCGGCTAAATCAAATTCAATTTCACCTTCTTGAGCGATGGCTAATAAATGTAGGATTGTATTGGTGGATCCACCCATCGCAATATCAAGTGTCATTGCGTTTTCGAATGCTTTTTTGTTGGCAATATTACGTGGTAATACCGCTTCGTTGTCTTCTTCGTAATATTGTTTGGTGATTTTAACAATGGTACGACCCGCTTCTAAGAACAATTGCTCACGATCTGAATGGGTTGCTAACATAGTGCCGTTACCAGGTAACGCAAGACCAATGGCTTCTGCTAAACAGTTCATCGAGTTTGCAGTGAACATGCCTGAACATGAACCACAAGTTGGGCAAGCTGAACGCTCATACTCGGCTACTTTTTCATCACTAGCAGTATCGTCTACTGCAATTACCATTGCGTCTACTAAATCTAATTTATGTTCAGACAGCTTGGTTTTGCCCGCTTCCATTGGGCCACCTGATACAAAAATAACAGGGATATTTAAACGCATACCGGCCATTAACATACCCGGTGTGATTTTGTCGCAGTTTGAGATACATACAATAGCGTCGGCACAATGTGCGTTGACCATGTATTCAACCGAATCGGCGATGATTTCACGTGATGGTAATGAATAAAGCATACCGTCGTGCCCCATTGCGATGCCGTCGTCTACTGCGATGGTGTTAAATTCTTTGGCTACGCCGCCTGCACGTTCAATTTCACGTGCTACTAATTGACCCATGTCTTTTAAATGTACATGACCCGGTACAAATTGAGTGAACGAGTTAGCAATAGCGATGATTGGCTTTTGAAAATCGTCGTCTTTCATACCAGTTGCACGCCAAAGCGCACGAGCACCTGCCATATTACGGCCTTCGGTTGAGGTTTTAGAACGATACTTTGGCATGATATTAGGCCTTATTTTGAATTTGGTTAAAAGGTTTGAGAGTTGTCCAAACCTTTGAATTTAATGTTGTTTGTAGTGTTGTTTATAGCGCTACTTATATAGGTGCGTATTTAACACTATTTTTGCTGAAAATTATAGTAGGCAAAGCATCTCGTCAGATGAGCAATAACAAGACATAATGCCGAGAAAAATAACATTTAGAGGTTAGATTATAGCTGTTAGATTAACTATTTGGATTATTGATGGAGATGGACTGCAAACCTAGCAATCCCGCAATATGAGTTTAAAAACGTAAGGTTGATATTGATATCAAAAAAGTGGCTGTCACTTTGAGGTGCGCTTTGAAGTGCGCTTTGAAGTGCTAAATTGGTATCAAAACATAGCATCACTTTAAAAATGCTCACTATTATCAATAACAAAAAGTCACATACAACCATCATATAACGGGGTGCACTCGAACCACTTGACTAATTCCCCCCTTAATCTAACTTTAATGTAACTATTATTTTATATTGATAAAATAAAATATCTGGTATTTTTTAATGTTGCAAAATGCTTTACCTGTAAAAACATTAATTTTCTTGATGCTTCTAACGTTAATCGCAATGGGAATAAGTGCATACGCCCTTAAAACGTATGATAATTATGCCTATACAACAACCACTATTAACGTAGCCGATGGTTGGGTAAAAGTGTATTCAGACTCAACTTCTAGAGGCAACAGTAAAGCCAAAAAAATTGAAGAAGACACAACCTCAGGTTTTGACTGTATGTTGCGTGAAGGGCATGAGCATCCCTATTGTATTATGCTTAATTGGATAACGAATAATGAATTTCAAGGATTAGATTTTAGTGAATACAAATATATGCGTATTACAGGGTCGTATGAATCCCCAAGTGAAAACGACTTTTTGAGAATAAGTTTGCGCCATTTTAATATGGATTACACACAAATGTACCAAGTTCATACTTACAAATTTAATTCAATAGAGTTACAAAGAAAAGATATTCAGGGTGAAATAATCATTGATTTAGAACAACTGTTTGTACCACATTGGTGGATGTCGATGATGCGAGGTGCTGACATTGATAGTTTTGTAGATATTACAAATGTGCCATTAATTGAATTATCAACAGGCACTAATGCCGCGTTTGGTGAACACAAAATACGGGTTAGTAAATTTGAATTTGATAAAATTGTTGTGCCTATTGAATTAGTTTACGAATATATCTTAATTGGTTGGTCCATTTACATTCTATTTGTTTTCTTTTGTTTGAGTATTTATTTTGCATTTAATTTAAGACGCAGAACAATTGAAGAAAAAACGTTAATCCAAATTAATAACGCACTATCCACCCACTCTGCTCAATTAGAAATCTTTAACAAAATCGATCAATTAACCGGCATTCTAAACAGAGCGGGTATGAAAGCAAAAATGATGCAATGCACTGAAAACAATACTGTACCGTTAACGGTTGTAATGTTAGATTTAGATCATTTTAAAAAAATAAATGACACACTAGGCCATCAATCAGGGGATTTAGTGCTGTCTAAACTCGGTGAAATATTAAATGATTTTATACAAGACGATGAGAGTGTGTCTCGTTTTGGTGGCGAAGAATTCATGATTTTAATGCCTTATAAAACCAGCAATATGATTATTGACCGATTAGAATCCCTGCGTATTTCAATTGAACAAACAGACATCAACATTGGAAAAACAGTCACAACCAGCATGGGGGTTGCATCAACCTCTAACCACATTGATTTTAAAAAACTCATAAGAAGTGCAGATAACGCTCTATATGTTGCAAAAAACAATGGTCGTAATTGCATTAAAATAGAGGGTCAATAATGTTATTAAATACCCCTTCTAAAAAACTATTACTATTAATTGTTATTGGCTTTTTTTTAAGCATCATTATCTCAATCATTCTTATACTCGCTCACCCTTTATATTCAATTCAAAGCATTCAATTCCCAATCAATGAGCACAACACAAAAGTCAGTATGGATATTGGATTTAACGGAAAATCTAGCCTTGAAAAAATAGCGGATAATTCAACGTCAGGATTTAAATGCACCATTCAAGAAGACGATTTAGAATCCTCTTGCCAATTAGAGATCTGGATACTTGGCAATAAAAAAATAGGTTTCGATTTAAATAAATTTCAATATTTAAAACTTTTCGCTAATTTCAACAGCCCTACTGACAAAGATTTTCTAAGAATAGGGTTTAAACATTTTGAACCTTCGGTAGAGTCGAATAATATTGAATTACAATACAAATACAATCTAGTTGAATTAAATCCATCTGAACTTACAAAACCGATTATTGTCGATTTAAAACGATTAATTGTGCCTAATTGGTGGTTAGCCAAAGTAAGAGATTCAAACGTAACAAGAGAAGTTGATTTAACTAATATTCATTATATTGAAATTGCAACAGGCCTTCACGCCTCGCCTGGTGAGTACCTCTTAAACGTGTCATTATTAGAATTAAGTCGAGAAACCATCTCTAAACAAAAACTGTATGAGTACTTAATAACATTCTGGGCCGTCTCAATTATTATTTTCTTTATCGTGACATCGATGTATTTACAATTTCAAATTCGAAAAAAATTATCAAATAAAAAAACTCTAGAAGAAATTAATGAATCATTATCTATTCGATCTGAAAAATTGACCATCATTAATCAAACCGATGAAATGACCTCTGTGCTTAATAGAAACGGTATGGAAGAAAAATTAAAAGAATGCCTATCCAATAAATGGTTTCCAATATCAATTGCAATGGTAGATATTGATTTTTTCAAAAAAGTTAATGATGTTTACGGACATCAAAAAGGTGACATCGTTTTAATTGCTCTTGGAAAAATATTAAATGATTTCATTAAATATAACGAAAGTGTTTCAAGATTTGGTGGTGAAGAGTTTTTAATTATCATACCTAAATCAAACACACATGAAATAAACAATAGATTGGAAGACCTGAGAAAAACAATTGAACGTCACGACATGGCACTGAGTCATTCCATAACAGTTAGTATTGGTGTAGCCACATGCAACAATATAGTTGAATTTCAATCAGTGATTGAACAAGCAGACATTACCCTTTACGAAGCAAAAAATAGTGGGCGTAATTGTGTTAAATTTTTTGATTCAGATTATAAAAAATAAATATTTTAATAATATTACCTAACGTGAACTGCATCTCATTAAAGCTATTTCGACCACCTAAATTAGAGACACCCTTTTTAAATCATAAGTCATACCTGTTGTGCGTTATAGAAAATCTCTCACCAAATTACGTCCCTCACCCGATAGTTTTGATCAATAATTTTTCATAAATGACGTTATTATTAGTGTAATGGTCTAATTAAATTAAAAAGGTTTATAGTGTAAAACAATCAATAACATTAGATATTGACGATTACTGATTATGATTATATTTATAACGTTAAAGCTATACAATGATGCATAAAAGACTATAGCTGATGCTCAGTAGCAGGTTGTAACCTGCCTGAAATTGAATTTTGTTTTTACGTATGACGGATTTTCCAGAAATTAAGGTGAGTTTGATTTTATGGGAAAAGGAGGCTGAGTTTTGTAAGTAATCAGGAAATCGGTTATCCCCAAAATTTGCTATCTATACTTGATTTATACATCAAGAGAATACCTACTTTGCCACCCATTGAAATTTTAGCAACCAGTATTTTTTCACAAAGTTTTATTGTATTTGTGGTCGCAGGTATTTTACTGACTATGTATCTTCGTGTACGCGATACACACCTATTGTATTGGGCAGTTAGCTGGCTAAGTTATTCGTTGTACCTGGCCTTTATATGTCTGAATGACTTTTTTATCAATTTGCTGTGTTGTTAACCTTGGTGGCTGAGTAGCCTGACAGGCATAAAATGTATAAGTAGATAATAATATTAGATATTTTTAGCATTAGAATCGATTTAATATAAGAAAAAGTATTATTTGATATTGGCTTAAATTTAAACCAGTATTAAATAAGACTCTTGCCCACTATTTTTAACTTTACGCTGGTATGACCCCTTGCCTTTTTTAGATTTAACGACCTGCATTTTATATAACTTTGATGTCACTAATGCAGCTAAAAAGTTATGTTTAATTTGACCTCGACCTATTTCTGATTTATGTTGTTGATTGTTTTCAGCTGAATTTTTAAGCTGAATTTTCTGTTTACTCATATATTTCTCATTTTTTTGGTTTTAATGGTTCTGCTTTAGTTAATGCCTATTTATTAGGCCCTTTTCTACAACCTTTATTTTACATGTTAATTACATATTATCCAATAAATTTGCTTAACAACTTACACCATGTTTTTAGACAATTTATATGAAAAGCATCCATAAAATAAATTCATCTTTAATGTATGGATATTTAACACTAAACATAAACAGGTTTAACAAACCTGTTTATATATAGCATTTTATATTTTATATTTGTTTTTTTAGTTTTCTAATTAAAAGAAACGGCAATAATAAAAATATCATTAAGAAATTAAAACTTCCACCACTTCTGCCACCACCTGTATGACTTGGTACTGGTGACTGATACATGGGTTGTTGTGTGTCCACTCGATTATTTTTAACCGCAGTTGTTTGTCTTTGTGCTTGTGCATTATTCTCTTTTTCTACTCGTTTTTTATTATTTCGATCGATGTTGTTTTTCTCAAACTGTTCTTCGCGCATCACAATTAACGAGGTGTAGTTAGTAACCAACCCATAGTTAATGGCTATATCGGTGATGGCTTGTTCGGTGTCGTTGTTGTGTCCAAAATAAGCCATTTCATTTTCTAAATCTTCAATTTTATTGTAAGCCCATAATCGTTCTATCTCAGGGTTAGTGGTATTACGCTCTGGAAAATTAAATTCGGTTTGATAGTTTTTTGCTTGCCCTGATACTTTGCCAGTTAATTCAACTTTGGCGATACCGTCACCCCAATAATGCCCCATTATTATTAATTGTTGGCCACGGTATAAACTGCCTATTTTTTCTGGTGTGATTTCATCTGTACGTACACCACTTATTTTTATATTGATGTCATGAAACGCTTCGTGGGTTAATTTGCTTGTGGCTTGTTTTAATTGGCCAACTATATCGTCACTATTTGATACACTGATAGCAAAACCATTTGACACTTTTACCATACTTTCAAGTAACGGACGGTTGGTGCTGTTACCCATTACAAAGGTAAATAGACGTACGTCTTTTTGCTGTAACAGTTTTAAGAAATCTTGTTTTTTCGTTTTACCTACATTGGCTGCGCCATCGCTTACTAATACAAGTGCACTACTGCGATCTGAATCTAAACTTTTTATACCTAGTTTTATGCCGTCGTATAAATTAGTACTGCCATTGGGTTTTTGTTGGATCAATTGATTTGACCAAAACTCTACGTTAGTTGGTGTTGCGTAAACAAAACCATTGGTGATCTCTTTGGCTGAATCACTAAAAATGATAATACGAAACCGGTCTTGTGTATTTAATTTTTCTAAGCCTTTATTAACCCCTTCGACCATGCTGTTATATTTGCCTTGCATTGAACCTGAATAATCCAAAATATATACCCAGTCACGACCTTCTGTAATGGGCGCTAGATCATCACCTGGAGTAAAAGTCAGCATAAATGTGCCCTGGTCAGTTTGTTCATTTTTATGGGTCACTAACTCAACACGCCCGGGTAAATTTGCCTGATGACGCCAATACACAACGATGTCTTGATCTAAATGCTGCACTGCATTTGTGTTTGTAAAGTTTGTTTGTAAAGTGGTTTTAAAATTTTCTGTGCCTGTCTGAGTGTTTAACTGACTGTCTGTTTGTAATAAGTTATTGTTAATGTCATTGTTTATTTCAACCGACCATTGTTGGGCTGATATTTGAGTAATGATGGCATTGGGATGTTTGGGTAAACGAAACTGCTCAACCGGATAAGAGGATCTAAATAATAATTTAAAACTGAATTTTTCGGTGACAACATCGTTATTTGTCCAAAATGCAGTGGAGGCTTTATCTGTTCCACCGTCTTCTAATGGATACAAATAACGACCAACACCCATATCAATAAACGCAGGTTGAATATACACAAGTTTGATTCTTACATTTTGTTGCGCCCGAACAGGATAGATTGTACTTAGAAAATTGATGTAGTCATTTTTTTCGGTAATAGCAACTTCGCGACCCGCTTGTTTTTCTTGTGAGTAAATTTGTTGGGCTTTAATTTTTTCTACTACTTCACCGGTTACTGGTTGTCCATCAATCCAATAAGTAAACTCACCCACTGACGCTTTATTAGGCACAGGAAACGAATACTTTGCTTCTAAATCAATTTGATTAGCATTAAAAAATACTTGCTCAATACTAGTGATGGCGTACCCATCTTCGATGACTACATTAACGTGATGCTCTTTAATTTCTAACGGTTGTAAAGACAGGTCAACGGGTTGTAATAAACCGGTTGCCAAGCTGTTAAAACTTATAATGAATAAGCTGAGCACAGAGACTAATTTTATAGCCTGTTTTTTTAATAAAACATTAAGATAAATTTTCATGATAAACCCTCGTATTAAATAAATAACCACAGCGGTTGGCTGTTGTTTGGTTAATAGTTTGGGTCTGAGTGTTGTTTATTGCAACTTCGATAAACTAAGTCTTATATAAAAGGCTTGATGGTATCGTATATTAATACTTTTTGATAAAAGGGGTTTTGATTTGCTCTTGTTTTTGTAAATGCTCAAATAAACCATGACGCCAACCTCGAATGGCTAATACCGCTGTGATACCAATTCGATCATCAAGGGGTAAATTAGAATCTTCTTGATTTAATAGTTCAAATTCGTGGGCTAAACGTTTTATTTTTCGTTGGAATTGCGCATTACTTTGTTTTGATAACATACCATTTAACACCAATAATATTTCATCTTCGTGCTCAAACTGACTATTAAAATAGACATTACCCACCGACAACCTAAAGAATTTTTGAATTGGGCCATTTTCAAGCCAACCAAAGTTACTATCCACTCGTAATTTAATTCGGTTACCCGGCAATAAATCGATCAATTTTAAGCGATCTAATTTAGCTAAATATTGAATACATTGAGTTTGGGCAATTTGATAATAAGTAACAATTTCGTCCATGGTCCACTTATTTAAGACACAAACCGTGATCAATAATAGTTTGATGTCTTTTGTAATTTCTTCTTCTTGAGCAACACTTAAGTGCTGTAGTTGCCCTTGTTGTTTGGTCATTTTTTTAACAAGGTCAGATATTTCAATATCCATCATCTGGCAAATTAGATCTAGGCGCACTAAGGAAATGTTTTCTTCAGAAAACAAACGTTTGATACTGGCTTGGGTTAAATCAAGTTGTTTGGCGACATCGGCATAAGTCAGGCTGTTGGCTTTTAACTCTTTTTTTAATGTTTTAATTAGTGCAGTTGTTTGAGCCATGGGGATTTTCCTTTTTATTGATTGAGTGGTGATTTATGCGGACTTATTGAATGAGGATAGCATCTTGGTAGCGGATAATGCTACTTTTTGGTTTTTCTTGTGTGCAGGGTATATAAAGTTAATCATTTCTAATACTTTAATTAATTGGCTATGTATTAAATTGTTGTTGCTGCTTCTGAATTAGTGTTTTGGATATAGTCGTATTGAGGGCTATGTATTAAATTGTTGTTGCAGCTGAAGTTGTGTTTGGGATGATAAGAGCAAAATGAGTATCCACTTTTGTGTGGGTGAAAGCTTGTTTTCATGGATATGGAAAAAATGAAGGCTATGTTTTAAATTGTTGTTGCAGCTAAAATAATGCTTTGGATGCAGATGTAATAATTGATTAAATCAGGCTCTTACGGCATTAACACACACAAAAACTTATTAAATTCAGCTTATTTCAGGTGCTGCAACACAAATTCATAACATAGCTAATTAATTGGCTATGTTTTACATTGTTGTTGCTGCTTTTGAATTATTGTTTTGGATACAGATGTAATAATCGATTAAATCGAATTTTTACGGCATTAACGTTCAAAAAAACTTATTAAAATCTGCTTAATATAGGTGCTGCAACACAAATTCATAACATAGCATTTTGATAACATCACTAATTCTATTATATAGGTAACTAGATTATCCTCAGTAGATAGTGAATAATTACAAACATAATAAGTATTAAACAAAGGTTTTTGGATGATCTGTAAAGATAAAACAATAAATGACACTCGTTCTGCTAGATTAAAACCCGCTAACGAATACGAAAAGTCCGTTGAGTTCTTTTTACAGCAAGAGTTTAAAAGCCAGTCTGATATTTTAGTATTTAATGACTTAATGCTGAATTTTGATGATAACAAATGTCAGATCGATCATTTAATTGTGTATCGTTATGGTTTTATCTTAATTGAATCAACAACCATTACAGGTGAAGTGCGTGTTAACTCGTTAGACGAATGGTTACGTAATAATAATCGTCAATGGTCTGCGATTGCCTCACCTGTTAAACAAATTAAACTACAGCAAACAATATTAAAAGAGTTATTAGCTGCCAATGCTTCAAGTATATTAGGAAAATTAATATTTGATAACCTTCAGCTTAGTTTTGCAAAACATAGCTGGGATCAATTATATTCGATTACTCATAATACGATTATTGACCGAGATGGGGCTACCGAGACTGTAAAAAGTAAAATGGTTAAAGTCGATTTTATTGTTGATCGTTGTAAGAAGATTATGAGTTTACCTATCAGTATTTTAGACAGTGATTCAAAATTTTTAGATTCTAGAATTAGTTTTAAAGCCAGTGAATTAGAAAATTTAAGGAAGTTTTTAATAGAAGTCGATTTAGAATGTAGAAAAATGGATAAAAAATCGAATTCAGAAAAAGAAAAAACATTAATTAAAACTGCTACCACTTCTTTGACTTTAAAAGTAATACCTAAACAACAAGTTGAGTCGAAATCAACGGTTCAAAAAAAGCCAGTTAAAAAAGAAAAAATCGAAGATCCTAAAACTACCGAAACTACGAAAACTGAAAAATCAGAAGTAAAAGTCGATTTAGACAATATAATCGTTTGTAAAAAATGTAAGAAAACTGACTCATTAGAAGGGAAATGGGGTAAATACGGTTATTATGTATTTTGTTCAGATTGCAAGTGTAATACATCTATGAAAATTAATTGTCCGTCTTGTGATTCTAAAAATGTAAAAAACAGAAAAGAAAAAAACAATTATTATGTAGTTTGTTTAGACTGTAAAAAAGAAGCTTTGGTGATGAGTTAAACAGCATTATATTTAAACCTTATTTAATCTCGATATTATTATTTATATAACAATATGGATTAACCTGGCTACGTTTTATTGTTTAACTAAAATGATCTGTGATTTAATTTTTGGTTGTGATGATCAAACGCTTAGCCTTAATAAAGATTTATTGCTGCTGAAACATCCCGTAAGCTTTTAACTTTTCATTGCCTATCTGATTATTACGATAATTGTCTTTTAGCGCTTCAACCATTTTTAAAAGTTGATCGTATTTATCAAATTTATTGTCTTCATTAATTTGTCCTAACTTGTCTTCTAAAAAACGCGATGAATCAAGTTTGTGTTCAAATTCATAAATTGATTTTTGTTGTAATAATTGACTGAATTTAACTTCAACTCCAACATCCAAAAACTCCACCTGACTAAACTTAAATTGTTTATCTGTTTGATTAATTTCACTATTTTGTAATTTTGTTTTTCCATTTAATGTATCTATGGCTTGTGTATCATTTTGTTTTGTTGAACCGCCCTGTTTTGACAAACCATTTTTATTTATTGATTGTATTTGATTAATACTTGATTCATCGTCTTCTACATTAGTTAATTCAACAGAATTGATTAAATTAGTATTAAAATCAGAATTTTTGATTAAATCGACACCTCTAAAGTCACGTATTGTTGGTATTGTTGGTATAGTTGGTATAGTTGGTATAGTTGATGTCATTAATGTATCTGAAATTAAAAAATCCATTTCTTGCACAACCAATACCTGCCCGGTTTCACTTAATGCCACTGAACTGTTTTTAACTTTTCCATACGAATTATTGTCTTGGGTGGTTAAATCAAATTCACTTTTTACACTCCCCAAATAAATCGCACCAATTTCTAATGTCTTTAAAGTTGTTAATGTTTCGATATTATTTTCAAAAGTTAATATTTGTAGTTGTGAATAAATGACGTCGTTTTCATCAATCCATCCATTGTTATCATCATCATATACTCTCAAATCAGTAAAAGCAGAACCTGATTGTGGCCCAAACATTTCATTGCCATCGTCAATTATTCCATTGTCATTTTTATCGAATACAATAAAACCTGTGCCTGTTGCGGTTTGTTTGATGTTGTTTTTTACTCCATCTTTATTTAGGTCAAACTCAAAAACTGCGTTTGAAAACTGAGGTAATCCACCTTTGAAATTAATAACTAAAGGATCTAACCATTTTTTTTGACCTTCATATTCAGAATTTACTGTGGACTTAAATTCACGATTCATTGATAATTCTAATAAAAAATTAATACTCTCGCCATTTTCTAATTGAACCGAACCTTCTGCCTGCACTTGGCTTTGCTCTTTTTCATAAATTGTTTTTTCAATTTTAATATTGACCTGTGCTTTAACCGCTGCACTTTCTAATTGTTGTGAATTACGTACCATCATTGTAAATCCAACGGCCTCACGTGCGTCACCTACTAGAAAATTATCTACAACTACAGATTGACCTAATACGGATTGGGCCAGGTCACTGAACAAAATTTCAGTGTCTATTATTTTATCGGGTTGATGTTTATTAGTTATAATAGAATTACTATTAAGTTGAGTTGAATTTGTCCAATACACTTCTTTTTGTTGACTAAATAGCTGTTTATTGTTTTCACTTGTTTGAATCAACACTGTGTTTTGTTCCTCACGAAACTTAGAGTGCTGGGTACTAAATTCAATTTGACTATTATCAATTCTCACAATTAATCCAATACAAGTTATAGATTTAAATTATATCGGCGATTTGACTTAAAGATTTAGAGCTATTTTGTAACACTTTGCTTGTTTATTTAATTGTTTGTTTGTTTGATATACATATTGATAGATTGATAGATTGATAAACACTATTTATTCTAACGTCTTTATATGTAAAGACTGGTTTTATATTTCAAACTGACAGGTCAAACATCCTTGTTGTTTTTTCAT
Source organism: Pseudomonadales bacterium (assembly GCA_022968985.1). GTDB lineage: Bacteria > Pseudomonadota > Gammaproteobacteria > Pseudomonadales > Natronospirillaceae > Marinicellulosiphila. The sequence goes on from JALJPK010000005.1 coordinate 78,590, forward strand.
GTAATTTGTCAGTTTAATTTAAATATCCACTACTATATTAAACTCAAACCAACTGTCTTTGATTGCACATTGTGTTCAGGTTAAATGAAAGTAGCCAACTTAATTTAAATACCTACTACTACATCAAACCCAAACCAACTTAATTTAAATATCTATTCCTACATTAAATCCAAACCAACTGTCTTTGATCAAATTCGGGCCCGTTAGCATTTCATTTATAGTTGTTATTTCCTCTTTATTTGAATCAATTGTTTTATTATATGAAAATCCGATATTTGGTTTTAAATAATTTGATATTTTATAACCAAAATCAATTTGATATTTGGCTACTATAATTCGTTCAATATTTTGTTCAAAATCTTCAAATGAGTCATACTGATCACAAAATTCACAATCTAATTTTCTTAAATAACTAACTGAACTTAAACTGTTGTCCATGACTATTTTATTAGTAATATTATGGGTTAATCCCAAACCAAATCCAGCTTTGTATATATCTGAGTCTTTATGTTTTGCTATAAATAGATGGCTGTATGATTTTTTTGATCCTGTTTTAATGCCTACATTAATAAATTCTAATTCATCATAAGACACAGCAACATCCATACGACCATCACCTATTATATTAATTAAACCAAATGTATAACCGTCCATTTCTTTTGCTACATTCACTACCCCAAATTGGAAACCTTTCATTTTATTGGCAATATTCACTACACCAGACATTTGTAATCCGTCCATGTCATTGGCTATATTTACCACACCAGAAAACTGAGCACCTTGCATTTGTTTTAAACTAATATTTACAACCCCAGTGGCTTGTAGGCCTTTATAACTTTGTTGAGTATAATTGAGAACACCCGAAGCCATAAACCCTTTACTTGTAGATGTATTAGTCACTTTTTTATCTGAGAACAATGTATTATCGTTTAATATAATATTGGCTACACCTGTTGCTAATAACCCAGTTGTTGCTCCTTGAGAAATATTGGTAGTACCTGATGCCATAAAACCTTTAAATTTATTTTGACTATAATTTAAAACACCCGTAAACATATTACCATTATTTGTTTGGCCTAAATGGACATTGGCTACCCCTGACATCGACCACCCAGAAAAATCGCCTTTATTATAATTAAACGTACCTGCAATAAGCGCACCTTTTGTACTGTCTTCAATGTAGTTATAAATTGAACCCATCGCTAGACCTTTTATTTGATAGGTTTGATTACCAAATATATTTAAATCCAATTTAACACGTTGTTTATTATTATTGATATTCGCAGGGAATTGCATACTAGGTATAACTGAAAATTTAAAACCAAGTTCTTCTATTTCATTATATTTTACTCCTCCTCTAGCCACTGAATAAGTAGGGTCAATCTCGTTTAGACTATCAATTCTTAATTCTGTGATTCCTTTATTTATTACAAATTTTTGTTGCTGATAAACTTTACCATTATTTTCAATTGTTATTTGGTAAACACCAGGCTCTAAACCAATCGTTAATGGTTCGGCACTAAATTTATTAAGCTCTACTTTTAAACGTCCATTTTGATCACGAATATATATTCTACCAATCACGTCTTCTTTGATTAATAAATTAGCTGATGTTTTTGTAAGGTCGGTTAATACTAAAGAGCTTTCACCTGACAATTGAATGTCGTATGCAGCATGCTGAGCACCATATACCGAACCTTGAGTTCGCGCTAGGGTTTCACTTGATGCATATTGGTACGCTTCATCTAAGGTGATTTTATTATCTTTGGATATATCGGCAGCACCACGTAATGCAGATACTAAATAATGTGTAAAATAAGCGCCTTCAATGGCGTCACTTTCTTGTGCGGCTTCATCAACTGAACTTGACGCTAAATATGCGTATCCCTCTAATGATGACGATTCATTTGCTAAGAATGGTTTAACAGATTGTCCACCTTTTAATCTAGTGAATGCACCTGACGCACATGAATCTAAAATAGCTAATTTTACATCGGCATTCACTGCTTTTAGACTGTCTTTTAATGCCTTATACGTCAACGATTGCTCACCTAACAACAAGCTTTTTTCATCACTATGGCCTGAATAATAAAAAATAAACTCTACTCTAGGTTTAACTCCATCAACAATTTTAGCTTGGTCCTCGGCTATTTTTTTATTGACGTTTTGAATCGCACTTAATAATTCATCAATTGTAGGCTCTAATAACAAATGATTATTCTGATCTTCTAATCCACCTAAAGATGTGAAAACATCAGAAAAAGATTGGGCGTCGTCATCGGCATATTTTAAAGTGATTCGTTGTTGCCCACCTGAATTAGATCCAGCTATAACAGCGTAACGTTTAACACCCTGAGTGTCTGATTTTACATTGGCCTGTGAATTTAGTGCAACACATATAGAGATACTAGTAACTAATAAAATATTAAATAATTTCATTATTTTTCTCCTTTTTTATTTAAGGTAATGGAATTGATTGAAAAGTCTTGTGTGTTTGATTGAATAATCAATTCACCTAGTTTAGATTGTTGATTGTTGATTAAAATCTGACTTTCTTTTTTGATATTGTCTGTATTAAATATTTGTTTTGAACTGATTAAAATAAAACGTTCAAACACAGGTGCATCATCTAATTGATAAGCAAAATTTAATGGAATTTCACCATTATGATCTAATAAAACCGCTTGTTGGTTATCAACTAAATGCTCGGTTAATACACCATTACCATCAATAGAAAATATATAACCATACATGTCTTCGCCTGCTATATAAGACAGTTGTAAAATATCACCTTGCTGTAGTTTTTCATTTGCAGTTAATAGGCTGTCTTGAGTATTTGGATCATTTTGTTTTTTGTATATTTTAATTGAAGACTGTAAACCTTTTACACGTATGGAGTCTGAACTAGACTTATATTCATAACCCGCTGGGTGAGTGTTTTGAATTTGATCAGGTAATATGATTACTGCAAATGTAATGGTTAACACCGCCATAAATGAAGTTGTAAAAGTGGTTTTATTTATAAAACGATAGAGGTTATTGATGATCTGTGAAAATAATGATTCTTTTGTTTTAGTTTTGTTTTTTTCAGATGTGTATTGTTTGATGTTGCTCAAAAACTCACTTACAGGTAACTGCATTAACAATTCGTTATTACTTTGTTTAATGTGATTAACTCGACTTAATAAGTTTTCGTCTATTGTGAGTTGTTGATCAATCAATTTTGTGGTGCCTGAATCTAATTCTTGTAATATATATTGTTCAAGTTGCCAATCGGTAAAGGTCTTCATTTTACTTCTCCTACCTTATATAAATGATTTAATTTTTCTTTCATTTGTGACAACAAACGGCGAACTGACGAATTCGATAACTGTTGCATTTTAGCGACTTCATCGAGGGTATAACCATCGATGTAATGATAAATTGCTAACTCACAGGTTCGAACATCAAAATGCTTTAAATATTTTAACAACAAAGATTCATCAATAATGTGTGACTCAATATCACTTTTGCTATCGATTTCATCATCACTTTGAGCCGGATTATTAATAACATAATCGGATCTCACTTTTTGTTTCGATATTAAATTCAAGCTTAAATTAGTGGCCATTTGATATAACAAACTAGACAACGCTTCACTGTGAATGCTGTTTTGTTTATTCAGCAACTTTACAAATAGGTCTTGCATAACATCCATTGCACTGGATTCATCTTGTAAAATTTTTAGACAACGGCGATAAACCATACCTGAGTATTTAATATACAACTGTTCAATATCGAGATTGTTGTTACTATTTTCATTCATTTTTTCATATCTACTATTTAAAATTCTTGATCAGGGAATTAATAAAATTGTCACTACTTTATATTAAACAGGGCAGCGCAATAAAAGCGCTCATTTAATTGATACAACTCAACATTATATTTGTGTTGTTAGAGTATATTATGAAGGGAATGTTAACTTTTCACCAATAAATGCTGAGATGAACCATATTTGATGTGTTGCTTTTTAAAATAAACTGTTTTTATGATGTTTTCTTTATAGGGCCATTCAAGCGAAGTTATTGTTCATTAGTAGTTGCTGCTCATTAAATGAGAGTTATTAACAGTCAAAACCCCATTTTGTCGAACTATCAAAAGAGGTAATCGAATTTGCAAAATGCATCCCCTGCCAAAATAATCGATTACGTAAGTATGGATTTATCAATCAAAAACAACGATTTTTTATAATGTGCCGTAAAAACTCTGTTTGTACATGAGTATTGCGTATTTTTATCAATATAAACCTGAGTTTTGGCAACAATGTTTTGAAAAAACCTGGAATACAACAGTATTCGTCGTTGTTCTAAAGAACTTGGAATAAACCACTACTTCATTTTTCATTTAATTTATGACATGGAAACCAGTATTAGAGCTCTTTCAAGAACAAAGGGGCCGGAGGCATCGGTATCTATACATTATGAATAAAACAGACTAGAAGACATAACTAAAACGAACGAAACCTTTTGTTGAGAACTTCAAAAGAGTGAACATCACTTAAATCGACCCAGCAGAAATCGAGGGGAAAGTCTCAAACAAAGGGATTAATATCAAAGATTGAGTGAAATTATTTACGGCATCGCATCGTAATAAATAGGAATAAGATAGCTATGTTTTAAATTGTTGTTGCAGTTAACCCTGCTTATTTGCTCAGTAAATCAGCAATAGCTGTAGACGTGGCTTAAACGAATTTTTGTTTCATTTTAGTGAATACATAAAGCTTTTTAAATTCAAAATATTAAATGTGCGACAAAACAATTTTAAAACATAGCCAACTGAAGTTGTTGAATCTACAAAATCCAGGGTGTGACCAATAAAGAATTCACCCAAATATTTAGGCAGGTTTTGAATACTGTATTGACATCAGTATCAACCGTTTTTAGATGATGTTAATTCGTATTGTGAGAAACTGATTAAATTAATACTATTACAATTTCAACAACATAATTTTAAAATACAGCTTGTATTTTCATTTTCTTAAAATCTAAATTTAAAAAATGTACTTGATTACACTCTGAATTTCTTCGTTACAAATAACAACTTCAACCCTGTCAATTAGCTGTGTATTATTCCCTTATCACGCGACATAAAATTATTTTCTGTCACAAAACCTTAGATTTGGAGTCAAAAAATGCGCTGTACTTTTTGCGAAGAGAAACTTTTACGCCCTAACATGCCACCAGGATCATTAATTATCATAGACCCTAATGAATATGCACATAAGAGTTGCGCTGAACAAGCATGGGTAAGTCGTAGAATGTTTGGATCTGTAAAAATGAATAGTATTCCATCCAATGATTTATTCGAATTAAAACAGCTATTAATCAATGAAATTAATTTAAGAGACAACCTTTCCAGCCATTAGCCATTAGCCATTAGCCATTAGCCATTAGCCATTATGAATTATTTAACCCAAAAATACAGTTTTGTTTGATTGTTTAAATAATGGATATTTTTGCATAATAGTTTCGAATAACTCTGAGTTTATTAATTTTTTTAACCATAAATTAATAGCCTTAAATTCACTTTTTTCAAACCATTTTATATCCACATAAGCGTATTGCCTTATAAACGGAAAAATAGCGATATCGGCTAAAGTGATTTCATTTGAAAATAAATAGTTTGTTTTTAATAATCGATGCTCTATTTTATTTAAAAATATACAACTGTCTTCTCGGCTTTTAAGTTGTAACTCTTTATTTTGATCGTTGTATTTATAACTGTCTAATATTGGTTTAAATTCAAAATCACATTGTTTTATTAAAGTCTCACTTTTATCAAACATAACCAACCAATTATCTGGGTCATGTTGTTTTAATGCCCATAACATAATGTCATAACTTTCATCTATTACAGTTTTGTTATCAATTACTAACACGGGCACCGTAGCTTTGTTTGAAAATTCAAGCATACAACTGGGTTTATCTTTTAATAAAATTTCACGTAGCTCAATTTTAAGCCCACTTATTTTTAAGGCCATTCTTGCGCGCATGGCATAAGGGCATCGCCTAAAGCTGTATAAAAAAAGTTGATTTTGATTGGTCATAATAAAATCTTAATCGTTTTAATTTTCAAAAGTGAACCTACTGATAACATTGAATATAATAATGAGCATTTACTGGTTCGACAGCACCCATTGTTCATAACCACCATCTAAGCTGAATGTTTCTTTAAAACCTTGATCAAATAAATATTGCGCCGCACCCTGACTTGAGTTGCCATGGTAACAACATACTACAAGTGGTATATCAAAGTCCGTTTGGTTTATATATTGATCGATAATTTGATTATTAATCAAAACACTATTCTCAATACTGCCATTGGCAAATGACTGCGCATCACGAATATCAATAATATTCACTTCGCCTTTTTTCATTTCTTTTAATTGTGCAACTGACAAATGTTTAAACGACATAATATTTCCCAAATAAAAAAGTCACCCCCATACAATGAAAGTGATATTAATTGTGTTTATTTTAAAGTTAACGCAACAGCATCAAACTTAATACCATTCCAACCACTTTGTATAAAGTTACGAATATTGGCGTGATCGGTACCTTCTAGGTTTTGTAAAACATCAATTCGATAATAATCACCAAAACAATGTAATGTTTGTTCTTGAGTTAAATTATTGAGTTGAGCAAAAGCAAAAATTTTACAAGAACCTTCGTTTGTTGCTGATTCATTTTGAGTATCGCCATTTTTAAATGCAGTGGGGCTGTAGTTGTAATTCGCTTCAATTGTTTGAATACTTTGCGTAAATTGGACTTTGTTTAAGTCTGAGTTAAGCAATGATAAGAAATTATTTAATGTCATGTTGTACCTAATTATTTAGTAAAAATTCGCTGCAATGTGTAACTATTCAGATTGCAGCCAAAGTTATGAAGTTTGAGCGAAAATTCATTTAGCAGTAATTAAACGCTTATATTTATTGTGTACCTAAATATGAACCTGAGTTGATTAGTTAGGTTATTTATTGCATAAAAAAACGGCCACCTAAGTGACCGTTTTGGATTTTATTTATTATAAATAATTACTTAACATTAGTAACTATTCAAATAATAGTATTCAGCTCATTAAAAAAGCTGGTTTGGTTAATTACTGAGCAACTACTGGAGTTAAAGTTAATTCAACACGACGGTTTTGAGCACGACCTTCAGATGTTGTATTGTCATATTTCGCTACAGTTTCACCACGGCCAATTGTAGATACACGAGCAACCACTACATTGTGATTAACTAAGTATTGACCAACAGATAATGCACGTTCTTCAGACAACTTTTGGTTTAATGCATCAGAACCAGAAGAATCAGTATGTCCTTCAATAGTGATAATTGTTTTTTCAAACTCTTCTAATACTAAAATCACACCGTCTAATGTATTTGTGAAGTTAACATTTAAATCTGATTTACCCGTAGCGAAAGTAATTTCACCTGGCATATTTAGAATGATTTCATCGCCATTACGCGTAACAGATACACCAGTACCCGCTAATTTTTCAGTCATTTTCTTTTCTTGTTTATCCATGTAACCACCAACAGCACCACCAGCGATTGCGCCTACTGCGCCGCCTTTTAATGCGTTTGCAGCACGATCTTCTTTAGAACCTACTGCCATACCGATAACTGCACCACCAATCGCGCCAATTGCAGCACCGATTGTTAATTTAGATACTTTCTTTTCGCCTGTGTATGGATCAATTGTTGAACAGCCTACCAATGCTAAAGTTGCACTTACCGCTACTGCTAAAAATTTTTGCTGGAATTTCATTTTTTTTCCTCAAGTATTATTAATTGATTTAATGTGTAGTTTTGTCACTGCACATTGTAGTTAGTATTTATGAATGCGCCATGACTAAAACGGTCCAATTTGAACTATTACCTTATCTTTTTAGATAAGTGCCACCATCAAATGCATGATACAGCTTTTCTAAACAAATGTTACGCTCAGGATGACCACTTAATTGCTCTTCAAATGATGTTTTAAAGCTTGTTGAGTCAAAATTCACATAAGACAACACTGAATCCGTGCTTTGTTGATTTTGTAAATGGTTAAGCTCAAAACCCGATTCGTTAAATACTACATCAACTGACGCGGTGTCGCCAAATAGATTATGCATGTCACCTAGTATTTCTTGGTACGCACCGAGCATAAAAAACGCCACATCGGGCTGAGTTTCAAATTCAGGCCAAGGTAAGGTGGTTTCAATACCCTGCCCATCTACGTAATCATCTAATCGACCATCACTATCACAAGTTATGTCTTGAATCACAACACGCGAAGTACAAGGTCGATCCAACCCCGACAAAGGCAATACTGGAAAAACTTGATCAATTCCCCAGGCATCAGGCAATGATTGAAACAAAGAGAAATTTACAAACAGTTTAGCCGCTAACCACTCATTAATATGATCACGCTGAATTTGATGATTATTGGTATTTAAAAAGGGTTTAATGTTCAACGCACAAGCCAACATCGTCTCTTCAACAAATGCACGTAAACTTAAATCGACATCACCTTGTAGGAAATGGTGTTTACTTTTTGATAATAATGGCTCGATTTTATCAAACACTGACTTAGCTTGAAAAGGATGTGTTTTAAGGTTTTTTGCTTCGGCATACAACTTTACACATTCGATATATATAGGATGATGTTTATCTTTAATATCCAAAAACTTCAGGCTATCCACATTGGTGTTTTTGGTTTCACAAGACAGCACATTACTGATTAATACTGCATGATGAGCAGTCACGGCACGGCCCGACTCACTGATTATTTGTGGATGTTTAATTTTATACTTTAAACAGACATGTGCAAAACTTTGCACAATCACTTCGGCATAATCATTAATACTGTAATTCATCGAACAGGCACTTACTGACTGTGTGCCTTCATAATCAACACCCAATCCACCTCCTACATCAACAGTGTCAATATCTGCACCTAACTTATTTAGTTGTACTAAAATTTGTGCCGCCTCAGAAATACCCGTTTGAATATCCATAATATCAGCAACTTGTGATCCTAGATGAAAGTGTAATAATTCCAAACAATCTAATTGTTCGGATTGTTTAAGCTGCTCGATCATCATTAAAATCTGTTTTGCGGTTAAACCAAACTTGGATTTTTCACCCCCACTATTTTGCCAATTACCTTTGCCAATACTTGATAACCTTGCTCGTAAACCAATACTTGGTAGCACATTTAACTGCTTGGCAAGGTGTAATACTAGGCTCAACTCGGAGGATTTCTCCACTACAATCACACATTTATGCCCCATCTTTTTAGCAATTAATGCAAGTTCAATATACTGTTGATCCTTATAACCATTACAAATCAATGTGGCTTGAGCACCTTGTTTAGAATGTTTGGCTTGAGCGATAATGGTGAGTAACTCTGCTTTACTGCCCGACTCCAAACCAATGTTTTGTACTTTGTTTTGACCCGCAATAATTTGATTGACTACGCTATGCTGCTGATTCACCTTAATAGGATACACACTTAAAAACTCAGCTTTGTACTGGTGTTTTCTAATAGCTTTATTAAACGCGACATTTAGCAGCTTAATACGATCGGCAATAATAAAAGGGAAACGCAATAAAATGGGGGTCTGAACCCCTAGACGTTCAATTTGTTCAACTATTTGGGTCAACTCGATAGCAGGTAGGTTTGGTGGGCAAACCGTTAAATTGCCTTGAGTATTAACATCAAAATAACCTTCACTCCATTTATCAATATTATAGGTGTTTAGTGTGTCTTTAATTGACCAATTAGTGGACATAGATAAATCTCAAAGGGAAAGCAAAAAAGGTAGACATCAAAATAGCCTAAAGCAGTGTATTTTCCACTATTTTGAGCTTATTGTAAGTAAGAATATTTAAGGATTTTTTCACAAATAGCATCGGTTTTGGCTGCCATAATAAAATCATTAATATGTAAATCAGCAATGTCTTGTGTCCACCACATTATTTTAACGCTGTCTGCTTGATACAGAATTTCGGGGTGATGGTTCTCCAGATTCGCCAATTCCATTACCTCTCGAGTAAACATCATCACTTCGTGTTCATGCGCAAACTCAAAGGTTTTTTGCAGATGCGGTACATTACCAATCACAATTGATTCCCAAGTAGGGACTTCACTGGCATAAGACTCAAATTTGGCCTCATCAATACGCTCATAATCGGTTTGAACCGGCAGACAATTCATTTGTTGTAACATACGAAATCCTCAATTAATAACCTTTGTAACGGCAAATAACAGTAATACTTCAATCATTTATTTACATATGTTGACCTTTTTTTACATTAGCTTGTTATAACGATGAATACTTAATTTTAAAGATAGTCCTAATAGTCGTTAATTTTTGTACATTATTGAGTAAATTTGTGAGGGTAAAAACATCATTACTAACATTATTTTAATCTGAGTATATTGTTACTAAATCACGTCATTCTTAGAAAGAAATCTAACAACAATAAATTATTAAAGTGCCAAATCAATTAACTTAATTGTCATTACAGGTACCTTTAATCAACCCATTAATTAGATCGGCAGATAATACCGAGTTGCACTACCATTAACATACATGTTTACAGCGATAATTATTATGTCAAAAACACTTACCGATTCTGTCTTTACGTTTAGCCGAGGTAGCTTACAATTAACTGCAAAAATCCTTAGGAAACAATCAGCATCATTAGCCTTAGAAGTACAAAATATATTAGGCCAAGCAGTTTTACCCAAACCTGATGGGGCAACTGAAAATAGGATGAGTGATTGTTTTCAATGTGAATTGGACTCATTTAAAGTGCGTGCTGTGGTAGAGAATTTACACTTGGCATTAGCTGAGGCAGAACTGAGTATGCACTCTGATGCCTCAAGAGCAGGTGAAGTAATAATGATTAAAGCCTTAACTGATGACTGGATACTTCTAGCCTCTGCTATGTTTACCAAGTTACAACAAGAATAAACCAGCTAATCACATACATTGTAGCTCAGCAAGTTGACTGAGCTCCAAAAGAACAGTCAAAGCTAGCTGCTACATAGACACATAAACACATAGAGCAAAAATTTATTTTTCTTTTTACTTAACTAGGGTTTAATTACACCTTTTATAGACTCAGAAAATTATACGATGGCAATTAAATAATCATTTTTATTAACTTAAAAGTACTATAAAAAGTAAACCTATCTCCTTTTGAACTCTCATCAACTTTTGTTAAAACCTTAGTATTATTAACATAAATATTGAGTACGTTTTATCATAGGTAAAAATAAGGATTTTTAGTGGTTTATCATTTTAATTTAAAATAACTCACTGAGTTTAAAAGTTTCTTACTAAGATCTGACAAAGACGAAGCGGAATCCATTGCAATTTGAGCACGTGCGCTATTTTCTTCGGTTACTTCATTCACATCGCGTACATTCGTTTGTATCTCATCGAGTGTATCTTTTTGCAATAATGACGCGGCTGATGTCTCTTTTGAAATATCTTTAATTTGCTCGATAGAATTATTAATTTCATCAATTACGTTACCTGTATTTGATACATTTTTAACACTTTCTAATGATTTGGCATGACTGTTATTAATGATCGAAACTGCGGTGAGTGTATTTTGTTTTAATGTACCTAATGTTAATTGAATTTCACTTGTAGAATCTTGAGTGCGTTTTGCTAAATTTCTTACTTCATCTGCTACTACTGCAAACCCACGACCTTGTTCACCCGCCCGAGCTGCTTCAATAGCCGCATTTAGAGCTAATAGATTGGTTTGATCAGCAATACTTTTAATAACTTCAATAATATTCGTAATATTGTCAGCTTCTGTATCCAATTGTTCAATGGCTGCCACTGAACTTTCAATATCTAGGGCTAAAGCACCAATCGCTGTAATAGTGACATTAACAATCTCTTTGCCTTTTTGAGCTGATTCAATTGCACTATCTGACTTAGCAACAGCTGTATTCGCATGATCTGAAAGTTGTGTGGAAGCTGAATATAACTTATCAACCGAACCTGAAAGTTTTGCCATGTGTGAGCGTTGAAACTGCGCATCTTCGATCATTTTTTTGTTATCAGTAAGTAACCCATCTGTCGATTCATCTAAATTGTTTGCTAATGACGTAACCGAATTAATAATTTTTTTAAGGTTGTTTGTCATACCAGAAACGGATCTTTTTATTTCGTTAATTTCATCCTTATTCTGTGCAACTACTATTGTTCTACTAAGGTCACCTTCAGCTAAAGACGATGTCACAGAAACAATAGACATCAGATCCTTTTTTAAACGAGTAAGCAATAATATTGAAAAAATAATCACGATGAAAAAAATGCTGCTGGCTAGAATTGTTGATTGAATCACTATTTTATTTTCAGACTTAATAATTTGTTCTGAGCGAATACTAACTAGTTTGTCGTGCATTACATTAATAGTTTCAATGCTTTCAATAATAGGAGGAAAAGCAAGATTAGCTGCTTTTTCTGCTTTTTTGCGAGTTACAAACGTTGCTTGAGTTAACCAAACATTAGTTAATGTTAACAATGACGCATTAAGATGAGTGGCTTGTTCGATAAGTTGATCCCTGAAATGTAATAAACCTTCGTTTTGGTTAAGCTCAAGAATCGAATTCCATTCACTTTCAAGCGCCACACTGGTAGTTAACAAACTAGTAGCGTATTCGTTAATCAAAGTTTGAACATTATTTGTGCTTTCTTCTAGTTCACTTTGTTCGATCGCACGTGATGAAAATCTCATACCCATTTCTTCAGAGAATTGATAAGCTTTAATAATTCCTTTCCACTTATTGTTAATATTAGAATAAAATTGACGTATTTCAGAATCTAATACGATGTTATCCACAACTGAACGACTATTAACAACCAGATTAACCGACATAAACAGCAGTGCACACAATAATAGTGCGACCAGACTATATATTTTGAATAATAACTTTATGTTACGAAAAAAATTCAAGCTAAATACCTACAATAAATACATTATTAATAAAAGTTAATTCATAAAATTTGCAATTTTTGGCAATATATTAAGAATAGTTACCTTCTTACAAAAAACAAACAAGAATTCTATATTCCATGTATTTGAAATGCTGACTCAAACAGTGTTATTGATTATGTTTTAAATTGTTAATAGCTCCGTTTATATTATTGTGTTGCCAAAAGTATCAGCTAAAAAAAGGCCTAATTGTTGATAGTGAATTAAATGGCACTTTTTTATCCCCTTAAATTTTCGAGTTACACTAGACTTAAGGCTAATATCTACTTTTAAAAATACAACAACATAACTTTAAAGTAACACCTTGATATTAAAAAAATACAATTTTTATAAGGCTCTACTTTTCGTAAAACAAAAAACCTGTTAGTTTATGCTACATCGCAATTGTCTGTTTTTTTGATGCAGTAACTGTTACAAAGTTGGAATATAAATACAATAAAAACTCTTGCAGCGTCGGTTTTGGAAGCTGGTCAACCTTAGTTTTGGTGAAGTTAATTTACAACTACAACTACAACTACAACTACAACTATAATTATAAGTTGAAGTATTAGTGCCTATTGTGGCAATAGGAGATTGCCATACCGACGAATATACAAATCAGCTGATGACTCTGAATCTGTACTCCCTGTAATTTTAGGAAACTAAGTGGGAGTTTTACTGAGATAACTGGGTGAGATTAAAGAGGCACTACATTTGCTAATATTAAAAGGTCGTAGCCCACAATTACGTATCTGATAACGTACATCGTTATTTAGACGATGAATTTGAACTAGCCATATTTATTACGCACAAAAAAACTAGAAAACATCAACAACACATTTGATTAAATGTATAAAGATAAATCTAGTTAAAGAGTTGTGCATTAAGGAATGTATATGACAACTACAGAAATAACAGAAATAACAGAAATAACAGAAATAACAGAACCTAATGCCACGGTTATTAACAACATGGCAAATAATTCAGTACGAATTAAAAAGATAACAAGCAATAAACTGTTTGCAGGCAGTCAAAATAAATACGAACATCAATCTGATGTTTTAAATTGTACGATGCAATTTTCAATTTATTTACCACCTCAGGTTACACAGTTAAAACCAGGTGAAACATTACCCGCACTTTATTGGTTATCAGGCTTAACTTGTACAGATGATAATTTCAGTACAAAAGCAGGGGCTCAAAAAATGGCGGCAAAGTTGGGTCTAATATTAATTATTCCCGATACTAGCCCACGTGGCGACCAAGTGAGTGATGATGATAATTATTATTTGGGGCAAGGAGCTGGGTTTTATTTAAACGCCACACAACCTCCCTGGAGCGATCATTACCATATGTATGATTATGTGGTGGATGAATTACCAAAAATAATAAACGCTAACTTTGCAATTGATGAAAAAAAAGTCAGTATATTTGGTCATTCCATGGGTGGACATGGTGCATTAACCATTGCGTTAAAAAATCCAGATAAATACAAATCGGTTTCCGCGTTTTCCCCAATTAGTCATCCATCAGACTGCAGTTGGGGTCAAAAAATATTAACTGAATATTTAGGTAGCGACAACAAAAACTGGCAACAATACGACGCAGCAATATTGATGGCTAATAGCCAACAGCATATTCCTGCATTGGTGGATCAAGGTTTAGATGATGATTTTTTAATTGAACAATTAAAAACACACACTTTAAAAGCAGCGGCTAAAAAAAGTAATTATCCGTTAACGTTACGTATGCATGATGGCTACGATCATAGTTATTATTTTATCTCTAGTTTTATTGATGAACATTTGCAGTTTCATTTCGACATTTTAACAAAATAGTGTTTTTGTTTATATCAGCGCCTAACTAATTTAAGCGCTGATTATAACTATTTATATTGTAATCACTTAAAAACTAAATTCAAAATCCATCCTACGATATAAACAGTTGATTATGAAAAATATTCACCCGTTGGTGGTTTAGCCAATAACGGCATCATCTGTATGATTTGTTGTTGCATTAACTCTTTTGGGTAATTAGCAAGTGAAGCTTGATGTGATTCTTTATCAGTCCACTTTTCTAAAATAATGATATGTGTTTTATCCTGGTCAGACTGCCAAACTTCAAAACCTAAATTACCTGCCGAAGCATTAATGTACTCACGTAAGGATTCTGCAAAGGTTAATAGTTCATCTTGTTTGCCTTCTACTGCATAAAAATGGTTATGTCTTAAAATCATAATATTCAACTCTCGCGATTAATTCTGTTATTTATTTTAACAACAAACACTGTGTACGTTTTACTTTAGTTAAGCCCTTAAACACCAATCGATACGACTCCAACATCATACTGATTATATGTTCATCTGGAATTTCCTGTTCACCAAATTGATGCACGCTCACAGTATTCCAATGTTTTTTATTCATGTGATACGCACTAGTTACATTATTATAAGTGGCGCGAAGTGCCAACGCTTCATCGGGTTCGCATTTTAAATTAATACACAGCGATTGCCCCAATGTGCTGTCTTTAATAAATATTAACGCATACATCTTGCCCATCACTTTATATACGTCAGTTGTTTTATTAAACGGCTGTGATAATTCTGCGCCTTGTAAGCTGTTTAAAAATTGGTGAATTTGCTTAGCGTTCATATTTGTTCCAGCAACTTAATCTGTTTTTTATTGGCATCTCTAAAACTCCTATCCTAAGCTTAATATGGTTTTTCCATTTAAGAATATTTTTTATGTCACCAATACGTTTATCCAAAATCATTCCAACTCTTGTTATTTCAATTGCCAGTATAATTGCCTTACAAACCTATGTATTAGAGCGCCAATCAAAACACATAGAACTAAATTTACAGCAAACCCAAACCAATTTATTCCCTCTTGTAACAACTTTAAAAGACGCTCAAATTTCGATTATTCAAGTGCAACAATGGTTAAACAACATAAGTGCAACACGTGGCCAGGATGGTTTAGATAATGGATTTGTTGAAGCCAAAAAATCGGCATCGGATTTTTTAAATTTGATGCAAGAGGCACAAATACTAGATCCTGACAATGCTAGCACTTATAAAGGCTTAATCAAAATCTTTGAACCTTATTATCAAAGTGGTCAAACCATGGCAAAAGCTTATATTGATGGTGGTCCAAAATCAGGCAACACAATGAAGGCTCAATTTAATACCCATGACACCAATATGACATTAGCTGTAGAAAATATGTTTCAACAACTTAATAACTCAATCATTGAACAATTTTTAATACAACATGAAAATAATAATACAAATATTATTTATGTATTTAGTTTTATCTATATCCTGATGTTGATTTTAATGATTATTGGAGTACGAGTATTAGTAGTTAAACCCGCAGCTTATATTAGTGATCAATTACATAAAATATCTGATGGTGACTTTACAGTTTCGATTGATTTAGAAGATGGCAATGAGTTTGGTGATATTGCCCAATCAAGTAATAGAATTGTTGAACAAATGGGAAAAAACCTAAGGGATATCACTGTGTCAGGAATGCAAACTAGCGCATATGCACACGCCCTTACTTTTTCTATTGAAGACGCCCAAGAGCATTTTGACAATCAAACAACAGAAACTAAAAATGTGGTCAGCGCAATCGAACAGCTCGCTACTCTGGGTAATATTGTAGAAAGTAAATCATTAGAAGCATCTCAGGTCTCTTCAGATGTTAAAAACAAAACACAACTCAGTCGACAATTGTTGCTCGACTCAGTCGGTGCAACTAATGAATTAGCTCAGCGCATGAAAAAAGCCAAAGAAACCGTCAGTGAATTAGCGCAAAGCAGTAACAATATCACCGAAGTCATGTCGGTTATTCAAGGTATTGCCGAGCAAACTAACTTACTTGCATTAAATGCAGCCATTGAGGCCGCACGTGCAGGTGAACAGGGCCGAGGATTTGCTGTGGTGGCTGATGAAGTTCGAAATTTGGCATCACGCACCCAAGAATCAGCTCAACAAATTAACGAGATGATTAACTCACTTCAAAGTAATGCTGATAAAACAGTTGCTTTAATTACTGAAAATCAAAATCAAGCATTACAAAATGCAGAAGCCAACGAGCAGGTAATCACATCTCTGACAACTATTTTTGATGCGATCGATAATTTAAGCACATTAAATAACACAATCAGTGAAGCGGCCTCGTCTCAAAAAGAACAAGCCGATGAGGTCAGCCTAACGATTATTCGCTCAAATGAAATCACTGTTCAATACACTAATAGTTCTCAACAATTTCACAGATTTAGTAAACAGTTAGGCAAAAATGCAAAAGATTTTAATAAATTGGCTGTTAATTTAAAGATGTTCTAAACGAGCTTAATTAGTGAACATTACTGTAAAGCTGACAGTTCTTAGTAAAAAACTGTGAATTACAGTAAAAATAACATCCTATAACTGTCGTAGTACATTATAGTTCTCAAAAAATTTAATGCAGCATGGCAATCATTGTAAAAGTTAACCCTTATTCAGTTAAACAGTTAAAAACTCCAGCTAATACCCGCTTCATAAGCCAATTTAAATTGCGATGAACTTTCTATTGTATCTGGCACAACTGACATACCATTTACCTCACAACTTATGCCTTCATCCATTACTACAATCTGTTTAAACCCTGCACCGAGTTTAATACTGAAGCCATTATTAAATCTCCATGCATGTCCACCTAACAACACACCTGTTGCGCTGTTTGTTGTACAAGACAACAACCCGTCTTGTACATTAATATTCACATTAGAATAATACAACCGCCCTGCAAAATAAGCACCGTCGTCTTTAAAACCATTAAATGCATACTCCCCACGTGCGCCTATATCAAATGCTCTGACATTAACGGTTGTTAAACCTAAATTCATAAAACCAACTGAAGGACCAAATTTAATATTTTTATCCACTTCTATCAATACGTCAGCAGTGGTTGCACCTGTTAAAATACTAAGTGGGTTAAAATTCACTTCAATAGCCTGTGCAGTTAATGACAAAAACACAAATCCTATTAGACTAATTTTTTTCTTTATATGTGTCATAAACTTTCTCGTTAGTTGTTTGGATGAATCATAACATACAGTAATATTCATGCTGTTTATGTTGAATTTAGCATTTTAATCAAGTTAATAATGTTTTAAACAGATAAAATAGTTAATTTCAAATAAACTATTTTTTTTTAGCTTCATCAATGTCAATTGAGTATAATTCTTCTATTTAATCAGACAACATAATCATGAGTTCAAAGCCAAGTATTAAAAAACAACTTCACCCAAGAAATATCCACAACCATGGTTATGACTATAAACAACTGATTCAAAGTTACCCTAACCTACAAACTCATGTATTTAAAAATGAACAGGGTAATTTAAGTATCGACTTTGCCAACTCAGAATCGGTTAAACAACTTAATACAGCCATACTCAAACACGATTATAAAATCAACAATTGGGATATACCCAAAAATGCATTATGCCCACCTATACCAGGGCGTGCCGACTATATACATTACGTTGCCGATTTATTAAATTCACCTACCGCTAATTCAAACATAAAGTTATTAGATATCGGAACCGGCGCTAATTGTATTTATCCATTATTAGCCAGCCAAATATACCAATGGCAATGTGTAGGCAGTGATATTAGTGATGAGTCTTTGACAAACATTGAATCAATTTTAATAAACAATCCAAAATTAAAATCAAAAATCGAAACTAGAAAACAAAACGACAAACATAAAATATTTGATGGCATCATCCAAAAAGACGAACACTTTGATATCACAGTATGTAATCCTCCGTTTCATGCATCTGAAAATGACGCCATAAAAGCCAGTGCTCTAAAAAGTAAAAATCTTGGATTAGACAACACTGTATTGAATTTTGGCGGACAAGCAAACGAATTATGGTGTAACGGCGGTGAGAAATTATTTCTTAAAAAAATGATTAAAGAATCAAAAGACTTTAAAAACCAAGTGACTTGGTTTACAAGTTTGCTGTCTAAAGCAGAGAACTTAAAACCGTCTATTAAATTGATTAATAAACTCGGTGCGATTGAAGTTAAACAGATTGAGATGATTCAAGGAAAAAAGATTACTCGGGTGTTAGCTTGGCGCTTTTGATTAATCTTAATTTATTAGAAGGGGTTAAAACTAGAAACTAGAAACTAATAAAACACACAATAATTGTTATCGGAAATTAAATAGATTGGTATAACAAATCATTTATTCCAATTTCGAAAAGGATACGACCACTGCCCAAATAAATGATTGGGGACATCTGGATCATTTTTTAACCCAATCTCTAATACAGCTGTATCTACAACATCATCTTTTGGTAAATAAAATGTACCAAATGCTATATCCCAAATACTTAATATCTTACCAAAATTACAATGTTTGTCTTTATTATGATGCCACCTATGTAGATTGGCACTATTAAAAATATAATTTAATTTTCCCGCTTTATAATCCACATTACAATGCTCTAGATATCCTGTAATTAAATTTAATGTGGCTAATGCAAATAAAGTTGTTTCAGAAGCACCTAAAAGAATTAAAGGTATAAAATAAATCGCTGATGACAAAAAGGAATCAACAGGATGAAAACGTGCTGAATTCATTAAATATATTCGTTTTGAACCATGATGAATGGCATGAAACAACCATAATTTTCGTTTTGTATGCACTAAACGATGATAAACATAATACACTAACTCACATAACAATAAGAAAAACAAAAATTCAACAAAGACATTGGATATAAATTCAGTTAATGAAAAGCTGGATATTAAAACAAGTAGAATTATTTGTGTGAGCAGATTTACTACAGGAAATAATAAGTTGGTATGAATTAAATCGGCAATATAATCACCCTGTTTAATATTCCAGATTTTTTTATGTGTCAGTAACCTTTCAAATACACTGTGTTGAATTAAACATAACAATGCAATTATCAATATTGCAGCATACTGTGATATTTGAATATATAAAAAAGCCGCCAATATACTGAATATTAATATCGACAACGGGTAATAACTGTATTTTATTATTTTATCCATGATTGACACCAAACTCGAATAAACTGTGCTTTTTGACTAAAAATAATACCACACAACAAACTTACCCAACCACCTAGAATATCCCAAAAATAATGTTGTTTAGTGGTTAATACCGACAGTGAAAATAATAAATACAATACAATCATAAAACGTAATTTAGGATTATCTTTAACAAAAAAATACACAGCCAGACCAGGAACCGCTATATGCCCAGATGGAAAACAATTAGTCGGTTGATCAATTGTCATTAACGATAAATACCAAGCATCCACAAAATAACCCGTCGGTATAAACTCAGGGCGTATATAAGTTGTGGGCAACAAAATAAATATTAAATAATTTAATAACACTGTAAAAGTAGTTGCCATTAAGACGGCTATAAATATGTCTTTATTTTTAATAAAAATAGGCACTACTGATAATAATATTAATAAATAATAAGGAATAATCGTCCACACATTAAATGCAAACAGTTCATCAACAAATATCATTGGCATTAAACTGGGTTCAAAAATCGGGTAACGATTGGTTAATTGATAACCAATATATAAAAAAGCCCCCCACAATAAAAACAAACAAGCACGTTGGTATCTATTAGTTATTTTCATAGTGTTTCTTATATAAGGCATAATCAATGGTTTGTACTTCACCATACTTATCAGAGTAATTAAGCACAAATTGGCTGTCTTCCATGGTGGCACCTGTGGTGCTGATACCGTGTGGGTACTGCGCTAACGTATAACCATTCATTAATTTAAATAAACCTTTACCCTGAAACTGCTCATGAATACATACTGTTTTATATATTAAATCACTGCAACTATCTGACATTTTTAACTTATTTTCAGTTGCGTATTTTTTATGATCAAACATAAAATTAAAGCCCGCCAATTGACCATGATAATAATACACAAATGAATATCTAGGGTGAATATAGTTTAATATTTCGTCTATATAAATGGATTCGAATAACTCAAAACTGATAGGGTTAAATTCACTTTTATGTTTAAACTGAGCGATAACTAACTCATAAATGTCTTGTATATAATTAGCAATAGAATTCTTATCAATTGATTTAATGCTAAAGTTTTTCTTTGACTGTTCAACAAGTTTAAGATCTAACTCACCATTAAGAATCACATCTAATGCTTTGGCGCTTGAATATTGTGAATGATAGGTTTTATCCACACTAAAACCACAACCTTCTAATAAACTAGGGTAATAAGATAAATTATTCGGTTCCCCTAAAAAATTAGATCGCTCAAAACAGTTTAATTTAAAACGATACTTAAAAAACGTTGAAAAGTTAATAGGTCCCACTAATTGTTTTTTATCACCATACTGTGTTTGAATAAAATCAAAACATTGATTAACTAACTCTTGATCATTAATCGATTCAAAAAAACCAAAATTCACAATCGTGTCAGAATCTAATGACTGATACAAAATCACAGTTAATTGATTAGGAATCATTATTAACTGAATATTTTTAATAGGTAACTGCTCGGCGCTTTCAATCAGTTTACGAGTTTGTGCAAAGTCTTGTGGATTTAAAGTATTAACTGTCGATTGTAATTCATCCACTAACGTTGTCGAAAAAGGGTAATGAAAACAATAATGCTTAAAATCTATTTTATTTATAATCATATTTAAAACTCTATTTATCTATTTGTCTATTTTTCTATTTGTCTATTAATTCAGGTTCAATTTTAATAATCGTGCCTGCACTTCCATCCACTTCTACCCAATCGCCATCGTTTAAAAATCGACAGATATTCTCGACATTCACAATAGCTACCAGTCCTAATTCACGGGCAATAATCGCTGAATGTGATAAAGCAGAACCACGTTCAACAATCACCGCTGAACAGGTTGGAAATAATGGTGTCCAACCAGGATCGGTTCTTTTGGCTAATAAAATCTTGCCTTGTAAATCTTTAACATCACTGTGATTTTCTACTTTTTTTATTTGGCCCCTTACTACACCTGGAAAACAACCAAGGCCTTGATACATTTGTTGTTTGTCATCAAATACTGCGGGGTTGTTTTGTACAAAGCCTGCACTACTTGATTTAAAATGATCATCTGGGTTTAACTTATTAAAAGCTTCCGCTTGTTGTTGCCTACCATCTATTAATACTTTAAGGTTTTCATCATAAAGTGTATGTTGACTTAAATTAATAATTTCATCCCATTTAAGATAAAAGATATCGTCAACTGTATTAATTAGACCTAATAGAGTCAGTCGTTTACCTATTTCTAGAAAAATCTCACGATACAATCCAAATAAACGAGTCCGCTGAAAACGCATATTTTCGCGTTGAGCAATGGCAGTTTTTAGTTTGTTCATTTTTTTATTAAATGACTTTGATTTTAACAAAGTTTGATTACTTAACATCTTCTGCGTAAATGGTTGTTCATTAAATACAACTTGATCCATTGTTAGGTAATTAATTATGAGCTCAACTAACATTTCAGGTTGTTGTCGATAAGACTTGGTTTCAAGTTTTAATTCACCAATACAGCGGTCACCATATTTTTCTATAAAAGTATCTATCAGCTTTTTAAGTTTGGGGTATTGTTTTAAACCTCTTATTACTTCTTTTGAATCTGTTAACATAAACCAAGTTTTTAACGCCTCATCTTGTTTTATGATAATACTAATTTGTATCACCGCCTTGGTAGGTTCAGTGCTTTCTATGTCTTGTTCATGGTTAAATATTAATAAACTTTTTAATTGCTGTGGATCTTTTACATTATGTTTTTTAAGATAATCCGTTAACTGTCCATTTTTCATCATGACATAAAAGTCATTAATAATAGGTGTACTCCAATTTTCTAATACTTGAGTTTTTAACGTTAAGGTTAATTCAACTAACTCGCTAAATGACATCGTTTGTAATTGATCATTTTGATAACGACTATAGACCTCTTTAAAGTTTTTATTAAACTGAATACTTAGCTTTTCTAATTTTGAAAATCGGATTAATAATCGTGCATAGGTGACTACTAAACTGGGTAGTTGGACTATTTTTTCAATCGTGCTGAATTGTTTATCTTCAATAATATCAACACTATGGCTTAGCCCCATCATTTCTTCCATGTCGCGTTTATTCTTATTAAAACCAGGTAAAAGCATTAATCCTTTATACCAATTATTAATATTGTAATAAACTTGCCCATGAATACTGCCCAATAAATTATTAAGTACAGGCTGATACTCTTTTATGGTGGCATCAGAAATACCCATAACTGTCATAGTTTGCTGATAAACCGTTTTATAAGCCTCTTGTATAAATGAAAACGTAAGCGGGGTTGTCACTCCATAATAACTTTCTTGGATATTACTATTATCCCAGTATATTTTAGATTCATGTTTATCAAACCCTACTCGAGTAATGGCTCTTGCTTGTAAGATGTATAATTGATTGTCTTTTATAGTCCATTCTATATCTTGAGGATATTGTTTATTTTTACTAATTAATTGCCCAGCTTGATATATTTGTAATACTTGCTCTTTATTTAAACACGCTTGAGACTGCCTCTCTTTTATTTGATCTTTTTGTACGACTTTTCCTTGTTGTTTATCGTATTCACAATAATCGGTTTTAATATTAATATTGTTATTGATCACTTGATTGTTATCAATACAATATTCATCACAAACACTTAAAGCGGCCACTACTGATTCACACAACCCAAAATTAGCATTAATTAAACTTTGATCAAATCGACCCGTTTGTGGATTAACAGTAAAACACACACCGGACACATCGGACTGAATCATAGTTTGAATCATCACTGACGCTTTGGTTAAAACACCTAGTTGGCTTTTTTTACGAAACATTAATGCCTGTGGACTAAACGCACTTGCAAGCACTAAACAAATGCTGTGCATTATTTGATCGATACTCTGTTGATATAAATGGGTTTGCATCAAACCTGCGTATGAAAACCCTTTACCGTCTTCTTCTAATATTGATGAGCGCACTGCGTAAAATTGATCTTGTGGGCCTTCACAGTCTAGATATGTATTTACTTCATGTTTAAGACTAATAAATTCTTTAGAGTCTTTAATTATTTTTATTACTGAGGTTTCTAAATCAACTTCTTCAATACTATTTAGATCTATGTCATTTAATACACAACTTAAAAATGAGGCACTCACACTCACCCATTGTGGAATATTTAAATCCAAGTGGCCCAACTGATACAATTGAGTTGCTTTACCACCTACTAATTCAATCAACTGTTGTTTGTTATCATCAAACTGAATTAAAAATTCCATACCCACTCCATTTTAGTTAAAAGTGCAGCCAATAAAATTAAATACATCAACAACATATACACTGACGCGGTTATTTCTAATGTTTTTGCTTTTTTTCTAGTCGGGTTTTTTATAAACTGCCAAAATACATAAGCAGATAACATCAACAATAAAATCGGTATACACAAAAATATCGACAGTGAAATAATGGCATACAATATATAAGACAGTAATAACGTACTGACAAACAAGGCACTAAAAGCATAAATACTGGCGGCTTTATATCCCACGACTTGCGAATAACTATCTACTGTTTTCACTTCGTCTTCTGGGCACTTAATTTTTCTTGATATTTCAAAAGCAATCCCACAACAAAGGCAGGTTAATATAAAACAAATAGCCAGCACTGAAAAACCAAGCAATGTAGACATTGTCATCATCCAAATGATTACCAAAGGTGTAACCGGTGCGTGGGTAAACATC
Organism: Pseudomonadales bacterium; assembly: GCA_022968985.1. Classification (GTDB taxonomy): domain Bacteria; phylum Pseudomonadota; class Gammaproteobacteria; order Pseudomonadales; family Natronospirillaceae; genus Marinicellulosiphila. The sequence continues at coordinate 103,452 of JALJPK010000005.1, forward strand.
ATAATAAATAAATGTTTATGTAAAAACGACTCAATAAAAAAATCCTTTGCCATCAAAACCGAAAAACTAAAAGCGATTAACCAAAAATACAAACCACTAGGTGCCAACCAGATACAATATATAAATTGAAATACAACACCACCGATGGCGATTATTTTTAAATGCTGCAGTTTAATCAACCCTTTTTGTAATATTCGCTCAGGGTGATTTAAACAATCAATTTCATAGTCTTTATGTTCATCAAACACTCGTAATACAAAAAAGAAAAAATACACAGCAATAAAACCCAGTATTTCAACCCAACCAAAACTATAACTATTTTGTTGATTAAGAAAATTAGAGAACACCTGCGCGCTAATAAATAATATTAAAAAAAGTATGCCATTTTGAAATGGAAATCGTTGTTGCAGATAACCCCATAACCGTAAAACAAACGGACTGTTAGCTGTTAAGTTCATTTATATTCTCACTTATTATTAAGTTGATATATTTTGCATTTTTTAATAGTCGAGGTAAAAACTGATAATCTTTAAAATTGTGCGCCATTAGATACAATGCTAATCGTTGATTAATAAAGAAATGAAGACAGGTTTTTATTTCATTCCAATTCACTGCTGAACTAGACTTTGACTGCAATAAATAGCTATCTATTACAGACTTAAGGTCTGTATTTTTAATTACATCTTCATCCATAAACAATAAAAACTCTAATACATCGGTAAATACACAACCATAAGTGATTAACTCCCAATCGTATAATACTAAATTCCAATCGGGGTCAAAACACATATTTCGTGGATTACAATCGTTATGAATAATCGCCATATCCAATTTAAAATAATCAGACACTGTATTTTTATAATCACTGATTATTGGATTTAACCAACTTTCATGTTCGATGACAAAATCAAACTCATTAAAATGATATAACCAAAGTGCTTGATATAATGGGGCGGCTTGTTGTTGCTCTAAACTGTTGGGTTTATAAATAAAATCAGCGGGGTGTTGCAGTAATGTTTTATGAATACTCGCCAATTGATTTAATGTGTTGTGTATTTTGTCTAATGTCCATAACTTGGGTTCAAAAACTGTATTCATCATTGGGTAAGCGCTGATGTCTTGCATCACTATTAAATGACGTTGATTATCAGGTTCATTTATTATTTTTTCTACTGTGGGTAAATGTTTATTTAATACATCTTGATATGTTTCATAAAAGTGAATTTCATTTGTACTGCAATATGCAAAGATACTTTGGTGTTTGTATTGTTTAAACAATTCTCCTAATACCATATCACATTGATAAGCCATTTTTTCTAATACATTGGCCACTTCACTGTTAGTGGGTTTACTTTTTAATACCACTTGTTGATATTGTTTTTCAAATTGAATATTAAAGCGAAGAAAACCACAGAATTTCTTTAGTTCATTTTTACTTAATTGCGCCAATATCGATTGGCTTGAGTCAAAATCAACGGCTTGAATGGATTTAACTGTTTTGTTTATTTTATTTGCATAGATATTTTGAAAAAATGCCAAATCAAAATCGGATTGTTTATAACCTGTATTGGGTTTATTACGCCCTAGTTTTTCATGTGACGCTGCAAACTGCCCACTTGCTATAGCGCTGGCTGTCGACAAATCTAATGCTAAGGCAAAAGCACATATAATTTCAGCAAAACGGTAGGCACTATTAACACCCGTACAACCCATCATTTTTAAGCATTGCTGTTGTGCAGGTAAAGCGGTACCACCGCCCACGGTTCCAATAATCAAAGACGGCATCATTAATGTACAATATATACCGCCCTCTTCTTTGCGAATATCCAAATGCGCTAAACTGCTTTCATGGCTACAGGCTATGTCTTGTCCGGTTGCGGTAAAAATAGCTGCCACTACATTTGCGCAATTAATATTAAAACCAATAGTGCCAGTACTGATGCTACCATTTCTAAATTGATGAATGGCATTGGTTAATTCTGTGCTATTTGTTTTTAATATACGTTTAATAATACGTTCTTCTAAAAACACCTCAGCGATCACTTTACAACCACGACCCTGGCTAAAATTATAAGCATTGGCTTTTTTGTCACCACTTAAATTACCTTCAATCATAAAACTGACAATTTTAATGTTTATTTTTTCAGCGTAACTTAATAACCAATGACATAATTGATTAGTCACTGTTGTGGTCATATTTTGGCCAGCGGCATTATTGGTTGTATAGTTAAAACGACAATGTAACGATTTACCTAAAGGCGAAAACTCAATTGTTTTAAGCTGTCCAAAATTTGTATATTGTTTAACTAACGTTTTAAGTTCGTTTAAATTTTGTTCAATGACACTTTGTAAATTTAAACATTCAACTAAACTGGTGCATTCAAATACAGGCGCACGTTGCATAGATTGACTGATAAACTGACAATTCACACCACCAGCCATTGTGATTGCTTTGGCCCCACGGTTAATTGAAGATAATAACGCACCTTCAGTGGTTGCAAAGGGTGCAAATATATCCTCATCAACATATTTGCCTTTTATTTTTAAAGGCCCTGCTACACCTACTGGTATTTTTACGCTGCCGATATAACTTTCAATATTACCTCTTAATGTTTCTGGATCAATTCTAGTTTCTATTAACTCATCAAGTTGGCATTGTGTTTTATCTTCTAACCATACACGTCTATCTATTAATGATTGTTCACTGTAATGGCCGCGCAGTGGAATATCCTGTTTACTCATAATTAACCCACCTGTATTTTAGAATTCAACAATTCAAAACGCACATCAAAATAGTACCAAGATAAATCATCGTGACTCATTTGTTTAGATTCTTGTTTTTGGTACAACCAATTAATATTTATTTGACTGGCATTTATCGGTTTTAATAAATTCCAGTATAATAATCCTGATTTTTGTTTCATATTATTTGAAAGTTTATCTAACAAAAAGATACTTTGTTTTTCAGTTAAATATTCAAATATATTCGACAAAATTGCAAAATCAAAACAGGATTCACCATCTAATTGATCTTCAAGAAAACCGACTTTTAATGTTAGGTTTTTTAAATTAGCCCTTAGTTGGTGATAGTTTTCATCAGACTGTTGGTAATAAGGTAATTCACCTTGTTTAATTGTCGAAAAATTAAACAATTCAAAATAAGAACTAACTCCTGCTGCTAAGTTATTAATTGCCTTGATATATTGATTCCAAAAGAACTCGGCGCTGTCTATTTTTACACCTTGATACATTTGTTCATCTCGCCCACCTTGACCTAGGTTTTGTTGATTAAAAAATTCAATAAAATCCACTTTGAATTTTTTAGTATCAACTATCTGTTTTAACTTGTTTTTATTTTCATAAAACGCAGTTTTAAAATCGGGATAGTTGTCAGCCACATGTTTTGACCATAGTTTAAAGTATTGTTCTAACTTACCTATAAATAATGAACCATGCTGTATTATGGCTGGTATTAATTGGTGTTTTTGACTATTTGTTGGCAGCAACTTAATTAATTCTTTTCGATCATACTGATCAGACAATCCTAAAAAACTAATATACTGATCTTTAGTAAGTGTTTGGATGGCTTTTTGTTTTATTCTAATTAATTCAATTTGTTGTGTATTGGCGTCAACAGCTAAAACATTTACAGGAAATTTAGCCAATATATTAAATACATTTTCGCCACCTGATCCAATCATTATTATTTCATTAAACTTATATAGTTCAATAATTTTAAAACTATGTGCGTAGTCTTCCCATACATGGCTATAACGAACTATTTCGCTGCTGTGTAATTTATTGGCAACTGTTTGATTATTTTTGTTTAAGCTGTCCATATTGTATTTTTCCTTGGTGGCGGGTATCAACGGGAATCGACTCTATGATTTCTATTTTAGTTATTTTGATTTTAAATTGTTTATATACTTGTTCAACAATATCGTTATCACTAATTTTTACAGGTTGACTAATATATAAAACAACTTCATTTAATTTATTTTCCACAACCGCTGATAATTTAATATTTAATAATGCATTTATAAATAATTCAACGGGATAACTGCCTATTAAAGTATTATTAACATTTAAACAGTTTTCAATTCTACCTGTTAATACAAGTCGACCTTGTTCATTCATAAAACCAACATCCCCTGTTCGATGCCAAGTGATATTGTTTTTATCAATGTATTTATTAGATTGATTAGCTTTTTTATTTTTATAATATTGATTACAAACATGGCTACCTGACACGTATATCTCACCAGCTGTATTTGAAAAATTCGAAATATAGGCGAAGGGTTTAATTTTTGAGCTTAATGCCTCGAATGCTAATTTAACATCGTCACTTTTACTTCCAACCACAAAACCAAAAGATTGATCCAATTTTTTACTTACTTCAATATGTGCGATTGGTTCGACTTCACTGGATCCATATAAAATAAACAATCTAGCTTTTGGGAAATATTGTTTAATTAAATCACATTGCCAATTTTGAATAGGCGAACCACCCGTTGCGATCACTTTAATATGTTGCGTTGGAATATTATTTTGTTGTAAGTATTCACCTAACGCTAAGAGATAAGTAATGGCCCCTGATAAACTATTTATTTTTTCATTTAATATTTGTTTGATAACCGCTTGGTTTTTTATAGCACTGATATCTTTATAATTAATATCGGCTATTGCACAACTAATCCCATTACATAAATGATGTAAAACCACCACAGGGAACGCGGTCATATCATAATGCTGATCTAACTTAGGCAATTTTTTTAAAGCTAAATGCTGAGCGATTAAATTTTCATAAGTGCGCACTACTGCTTTTGGTTGTCCACTACTGCCAGAGGTAAACGATATTAACGCTGCAGCTTGTTCTTTGGGTAATACCAATGTGGCCGCTTGTTTTTTATTAAATAAAGAAACAATACCCCATCCGTTAGAATCCAAACTTAATTTAGTTTTTATTCTAAGAATGTCCCAAAACATCCAACGAAATTTCCAAATTTGTTTATTAGCAATCATCACATCGGCATTAACCAGTTTCAGACTGTGTTTAAGTGATAAACGATTCATATTTGGGTTTAATAAAACAACACAAGCACCCAGTTTAAATAACGCAAAAAGACATACATAAAGTTCATAACAAACCGGCAAAACTAATAATACACGTTGTGATTCACTAACCGTGGCACTTAAATATTGAGCGTAATCGTCCACATCGTCTTGAAACTTCTTATAAGTAACATCAACTTTATTTGAATGTTGTAATGATTTAATTGATAACGCTAATTTATCAGGATGATGTTGACTATTTTCCTGTATAAATTGATATATGTTTTGCATATGAGTGGTCAGATTAAAAAGTTGTTTTGAGTATAATCTGCTTAGGCTTTAATTCGTAGTGCAATTATGAGAAGTGATTAACCGATTATGACAATCAAAATATTTATCTTATAAACACAACTTAAGTTTGTGTGATTTTTATATAATTATCTCAAGCCCAGTAATGATCTCTCATACATAAAATAGTCATTAACAGTTAATAAAATAATCACTATTTTATCTGTAATTTTATACAAAATAATTCATCTACAATAAATAAGTGAATACGATTAATACTCTTTTATCTATTGGAATCTATAATGCCAATCAATGTTACTTTTAAAAATCGACAAGGCCTGAACCTGTCAGGTGTGCTGCATACACCACAAACTGGTGAAATTCGAGCTTATGCTTTATTTGCCCATTGTTTTACCTGCACTAAAAATATTAAAGCAGCGGTTAATATCGCTCAAGCGATGGCACAACATGGTTTGGCGGTACTTAGATTTGATTTTACTGGGCTTGGTGACAGCGATGGCGATTTTTCTGATACACATTTTTCTAGTAATATCGATGACATCGAAGATGCCGCATTATTTTTAGAAAATGAATATCAAGCCCCTAGCGTATTAGTTGGGCACTCGCTGGGTGGCACGGCTGTATTGGCCGCTGCACAACGTATTAAAAGCGCAAAAGCAGTGGTAACCATTGGTTCACCGGCGGATGCGGATCATATCTTACACTTATTTCAAAACGACATTAAAACCATTAATACAACAGGGATAGCTACAGTAAAATTGGCTGGGCGCCCGTTTACGATTAAAAAATCATTTATTGATGACACCAAAGCACAAAAAGTAAAAGATAATTTACATCATTTAAGAAAAGCGTTATTGGTGATGCATTCACCGATTGATGAAATTGTGTCTGTGGATCAAGCGGCAGAACTATTCAAAAATGCAAAACACCCTAAGAGTTTTATCTCATTGGATAACGCCGATCATTTATTATCAAATTCAAAACATAGCATTCAGGCTGGTACATTATTAACCCAGTGGGTTTTGCAATATTTGCCCGAACCGATTGTGGTTTTCACTTATCCACAGGGTGATAAAGATAAAGTAGTTGCTAATATCAATTCAGATAAGGGTTTTGTGACAACCATTAATGCACAGGGGCATTATCTATTAGCAGATGAGCCACTTAATGTGGGCGGAAGTGATTTAGGCCCTACTCCTTATGCTTATTTATCAAGTGGATTAGCCGCCTGTACAGTAATGACAATTAAGATGTTTGTGGAACGAAAAAAATGGAATTTAGATTCGGTAAAAGTGAATGTAATTCACAATAAAATCCACAGTGAAGAATGTGCTGACTGTGAAAAATCATCCACAAAAATAGACCATTTTGAACGCGAACTTATCATTGAAGGTGATTTAAGCAACGAACAACGTGAAGTTCTTTTAAAAATTGCGAATCGTTGCCCTGTGCATAAAAGTTTGTCTGAATCGGCAAAAGTGAGCACAAGTTATCAATTAAAATAAAGGTTGCTGGATTACACTGATGACAATGTTATTTAACCTAGATTTTCAATCTTTAGAATCAATATCAACCTTAAGCCGTTTTGTTTAATTACATCCATTTTGATATCACTTTTAAGCAAAACCAACAAATAATAATTGCCCTCCCCAACAAACTAACCTCACAATACTTGTTTTTTGAAAGTTAATTTACACACATTGATGTTTAAAATTGTTTAACCTAAATAGCTTTCACACAAACATTACAGCGTAAATTAGTCATATGAATGTTACTTAAGTCATAAAATAGAAAAAAATTAGCTGTGTTTATTAGAGTATCTCTCATTGCGCTGATCTTTTACTGTTATCAATACCTATTCCAATTAAAATGCGCCAAAAATAGAATGTTAGATTCTATAACAATTTCAACATAAGTTAATAAGGTTAGATATATGAGTATGTTTAAAAAAATATCTCAAAAAGGACGAATACAAATAAAGTTTATTCCTCTTTTAATAATTATGACTGTATTTGCAATATCCAGTTGTTCTAAATCCACAGGTGAGACAGCACCTACCACTAGTGATACGGATACTACTAGTGTTACCAATACAGTCACTTCTACTGCCACCAGCAGTACCACGGAGACTGAGGTAATAACAGACGACATTACTCAAACTGAAACAATAACCAATTCTGTCACCCAAACACAAACTCAAACAGTTACCGACACAATTTCCGACACCCAAACTAGTACCGAAACAAATACTAATACCAATACCAATACCAATGATTCTATAGAAGCGAATATCAATTTAATCTCCGCAACTTCCGGTGCTGCTCCCTATACATTATTGGCCAACACTAGTGCCTCTAGTTATTCAGAAGATAACGATGAGATATTTTGGTATATAGATGAAAGACTGATTCATTCTGATAGTGAAATTTCAGAAATATTACCCACTGTTAAAGAATTCGTATTAACCCTGAAAATCATTGATACCACTGGCCAAGAATCGATCCAATCTATTACTATTAATGTCACTGAAGCGGATATTGAGAATCAAGCGCCTATCGCAAGTACTACTGGTACGTCTCCTATTTCAGGTGATGGACCTTTAACTGTTAACTTCTCTTCAACAAGCAGTAGCGATGAAAATTTAAGCAACGCCACTTATTTATGGGATTTTAAAGATGGATCAATGGGCTCTATCCAAGCCAATCCAACCCATATTTTTGAATCTGAAGGTGAGTATTTAGTCAGTTTAATTATCACCGATGACTTAAATGAAAGTAGCGAAACCGCTACTGTATTGATTACTGTTACCCATCAATTTACAGCGGGCGACCCACCAATTGCCCAAGCCACCACAACATCAGATTATGGCCCTACTCCTTTAGTAGTGACTTTAGATGGTTCCACTTCTTATGCATCACCTGGCAGCTCAATTGTTAAATACGAATGGGATTTTGGTAACGGCAACTATCAAATAGGTGATGAAATTTCACATACGTTTACTGATCCTTATGTTCACGATGTAACACTTATGGTGACGGATGAATTGGGTCAAGTAGGTGAACACACAATTCGAATCTCTGCGTTAGGTACATTACCTCCAGCAAAACCAGGTGTGGCATTACAAACTGATGGCAACCCATTTACTGACGCTTTGTTTTATGTGAGCCCTGATATTGACACAATGATACAGGAACACTCCCTAGACAAAGTATTAGCAGAAGATCCTAATAATGAAGAGCTAATAAGAAACATCCGTTTTGTACAGGGTATGCCTTCAGCGGTATGGTTAGATCGAATTGACGCAATTCATGGTGGTGATATCAACGGCGGGCGACGTTCACTACGTGGCCACTTAGAAGAAGCAACTGCTCAACAATTATTACATGCAAGTGCAGACGGTACATTACCACCCATGGTTGCGGTAATTATTGTATACAACCTTCCCGATCGAGATTGCGCAGCAAAAGCATCAAACGGTACATTACATGAAGTAACCGATGGTGATGGTGATGGGGAACCTGACTTAACGGGTATGGCTATTTACGAAGAAGACTACATTAATGTGATTGCTGATACATTTGCAGACTTCCCGAACCTTCGAATTGTGGCGATGATGGAACCGGATTCTTATCCAAACATGATCACCAATATAAAAGACATTCAATCTGGCTCCAACTTAGATACCTCAATCTGTAAATTAGTGGCCGCAGGCAAGGTATATGAGCGTGGTATTCAGTATGCCATCGCCAAATTTTATGATATTACCCATAAAAATGTTTATACCTATTTAGATATTGGTCACTCAGGCTGGTTAGGTTGGAAAGACAACTTAGAAGCGTCCGTCACTGGTTTTACTACTATGGTAGCTGGCGCTAATCGTGGTCTTGATGTTATCGAAGGGTTTGTTTCAAACACCGCTGGTTATACCCCATTGGACGAGCCATTTTTAGATGGTTTTGCAATACGTGGCGAAAACTGGTTCGAATGGAATGAATACATTGATGAACATACTTTTATCGACAAACTAAGAGAAGACTTCGTTAAAAAAGGTTTCCCAGACGATGTTGGTTTTATTATTGATACTGCACGTAACGGTTGGGGTGGACCAGGAAGACCGACTTCGGCAAATGGTAAAATTGATCATGACCGAGTGGATAAACGTAAACACCGAGGCCACTGGTGTAATGCCAACCATGCAGGTATTGGCGAAATTCCACGTGCGAACCCGGATCCAAGTCGTCCACATTTAGATGCGTATTATTGGATGAAACCACCGGGTGAATCAGATGGTATTTCCGACTTTAATGCCACAGAAGCTAACGAAGAAGGTAAATCATACGACCCTATGTGTAGTGGTGACGTAGCCAATACCACCGCTATTGAAGCCGATGTCATTAAACCCGCGCCTCATGCTGGGCATTGGTTCCACGATCAATTTGTGATGTTAATTAATAACGCTTACCCAGTATTAGGTGTACAACAACCACTACATACTGAAATCAATTCTAAAGCATCGGCTTATAAAGATGATTTTGAAAGTTACGAAGCGGGCAAAAATCCAAAAGGTAAATGGATCATCAGTGCCAAAGCACCTGGCTCGATTAAAGTAAGCACTGAACAAGTTTATCGTGGTAAACAATCCGTGAAAATTTCAGCACCGGCTAATAAGTTACCTTTAAAAACAGTGATGAGAATCAAAGCTGACGGCATCATTAGCGGAGTATCTTCGAGACTATACGGCAGAATGTTTATGTACCTTGAAGAATTAGACGACTTACCAGATTTAAATCCAAGTGATCAAGCTAACCAAGGTCAGCAACTCGATCTCCATCGTTTTACGTTTACTTCAGCCATGGGTAATCATCCACAAGAAGGTGATATGACATTTAAAGCAGGAATGGAAGGCGATGGTATTGTCACCGCTGGAGTTAAATCTCAAAACTTAAAATGTAATATGCCATCTTTAGCTTTTAGCATTCCAAAAGAAACATGGTCATGTGTTGAATGGAAATTTGATGCTTCAAACGGTGAAATGAAGTTCTGGATAGACGGATTAAAAGTGGATGATTTAGAAATTAACCCCGACTTCAAACATACTGATGGCACCGTACCAAATTGTCAGTGGAAAGCACCAGACTCATTTGAACAGATAGAAATTGGTATTGATCGCCCACATGGTGACTTTTCAAGAAACATGTACATTGATGACGTTACACTTAGTAATGGCCGAGTGGGTTGTGGTATTACACGTAAATAAGTTGTAACTATGCACAATAGTTTCAAACAATTTAGATAAGTGTAATCAAAATAAAAAATCGAAATCCGTGAGGGTTTCGATTTTTTTTGGATACGGCTAAAACCAAACCAAACCAAACCAAACCAAAAATGACATTCCTTCAATTAGATCATAAAACTCATTTATAAATATAAGCCGATTTTTTCCTTCTTTACATTTAATAGCTTAATTAATTTAGATAATTTCTTTTCACTTTTTAAACTTAGGCTACGCTAATAATATGTATTAAAAATAAGGTAAATCATGTCCAAATCTATATTAATAGTTGATGACAGTCGTGTCTCTAGAATGATGATCAAGTCCATTGTGCTTGATAAATACCCCGACTGGTCTATTACTGAAGCAGGTGACGGACAACAAGCCATTGACGTAGCAAAAGGTAAACATATCGATTATTTTTCGGTTGATATTAATATGCCTAACAAAAATGGTTTTGCTGTAATCGAAACACTTAAACCCGATTTCCCAGATTCTCGGTTTGTATTAATGACCGCCAATATTCAAAAAGCGACACTAGAACACTCTAAAAAATTAGGTGCATTACTCATTAACAAACCCATCACAGAAGACAGTGTTGGTTCAATGTTAACTTATTTTATTGAGTGATATTTATGCATTTTTCTGAACTTGAAGAAGATTTTTTATTAGAATTATTTAATATCGGTGTAGGTAAAGCTTCCGATTCATTAAGTAAAATGGTGCATCAAGAGATAATATTATCAGTACCCCATATTGAGATGATCTCAATCGATCAACTTGCAGATGTGGTAGGTAAAGACCAAAACATCAGCTGTGTGAGTCAAAAAATAACAGGTAGATTTGACGCAGACTCTTTACTTTTATTTCCAAAAAATGCCAGCCTGCAAATCGTACAACTTATGTTAGGCCAACAATTTACAGCCGAAACAATCAAAGAATTACACCAAGAAGCATTTTCAGAAGTAGGAAATATTGTGCTTAACGCTTGTATTGGTTCTTTATCTAGAATGATTGATGAAAGTTTTGATATCGCACTTCCAAGTTTTGATCAAGGCAGAGCCGAAGCGATATTAAATGTAAAAGAACATGGTGATGAAGCCGTGTTATTTATTAAAATAAATTTACGTTTAAGTGAAAGTGATGTAGAAGGATTTCTAGCATTTATATTAAGTTCATCATCGTTAGACAAATTACAGTTGTTATTAAAATCTTTAGTGTCTGAACTGTAATATGGACATTAATTATCATGCACTGAGTAATGCCTTATGTTTAGGTATTACATTAATTGATTCAACTAATACTATTATTAGCTGGAATAGTTGGCTTGAACAAAAATCTGAATTAGATGAAAAAGATGTAATAGGCAAAAAAATCACTAGCTTATTTCCACATTTAGAAAACAGCCGTCTTGCGTTAGCAATTAACGATTGTATAAGTCAAGGCCACCCATCTGTTATTTCAAATGTATTTATTAAATCCCCTTTACCACTGTATAGTGACAGTCTTCATAAGCATTTAATTCAACAATCGATCACATTATTACCTATAAAATCTAATAATAGTTATTCATGTTTAATGCAAGTAATAGATGTCACTGCTTCTAGTACAAAAGTTGAAGCGTTAGAAAAACAAGTAGTGGAAAGAAAATACGCAGAACAAGCCAAAGCTAATTTCTTAGCCAATATGAGTCATGAAATTCGTACACCGATGAATGGTGTTTTAGGTATGTTGGACTTAATTACACATAGCCCACTGACCACTCAACAAGCCCATTACACCCATTTAGCCCAATCGAGTGCCGAGTCGTTACTCAACTTAATTAATGACATATTAGATTTTTCAAAAATTGATGCGGGTGAATTAAATTTTGAATCCATCGACTTTAATCTGCATACTTTATTAGATGAAATTATTGAACCGATGGCATTAAAAGCAAATGAATGTAATTTAGAAGTCATATTAGATATGAGTTCAATTACAAATAGTATGATAAAAGGCGATCCCTTTAGAATACGTCAGATATTAATCAATCTAATTAGTAATGCGATTAAATTTACTGAAACAGGTAGCATCACAGTATTACTAGAAACCGAAATTATAAATTCAGAACAATTACATCTTAAAGGCAGTGTTTTAGATACCGGTATTGGTATTTCACCAGCACAAATAGAAAATCTATTTCAATCATTTTCACAAGCCGACAGTTCCACAACTCGAAAATACGGTGGTACAGGATTAGGTCTAACAATAGTTAAACAATTATGTAATTTAATGCATGGTGACCTCACTGTTACCAGCCAAGAAGGCAAAGGCAGCCAATTTAATTTCTATTTTGAGTTAGAAGTGAGTGATGAAGTTATTGTATTAAAACCGATAGAAAATTTAAGTCCGTATTCTTTTCTTATTATTGATGACAATCAAATTTTTCAAACTAGTTTACAAAAACAATTAACAAAGTGGGGAGCTAAATGTACTTTATGTAATTCTGCAGTCTCAGCATTACAATTACTAGAAAAAAATAATGAAAGTTTGTATGATTTAGTATTGATCGATCAAAATATGCCAAAAATTAATGGAGAAACCTTTGCCACTTTAATTAGAGAGAAAAATAATTTCTCTCATATGATTTTAATATTAATGAGCCCAAGTTTATCTGAAAAAGATAACTTTTTAAATCAAGAGCACAATTTTAATTATATAGTAGACAAACCTATCACCGCTACAAAGTTAGTTAACAGCATTAACAATACATTATTTGAGTCACAATTAATAAAAATAGAACCAACCATAATTACAAAAAAAGTAGAAACTGTTAGGAAACGATTATTATTAGTTGAAGACAATCAAATCAATCAATATGTTGCAGAAGCGTTATTAGATGATCTGGGTTATGATACTACTATTTGTGAAAACGGATCAGTAGCGATCGAAACATTAAAACAAAGTCATCCGAATGAATTTTCATTAATATTAATGGATTGTCAAATGCCAGTATTAGATGGTTATAAAACAACTGAAGAAATTAGAAAAGGGGCGGCTGGCGAAAAATTTAACGATATAAATATAATCGCAATGACCGCTAACGCTATGAAAGGCGATCGAGAAAAATGTCTAAACGCAGGCATGAACGATTATATAGCCAAACCCATTAATAGAAATGAAGTTATTAAAACACTTAATAAATGGATTTAACTAAAATTTACTCTGTATGCCTAGTTTAAACTTCACTCATTTTATTGTTTTTATTATGATATATTTTTTATAAAAACACCTTGTCTTTTAAAGTATTAAACCTCATTCATTGATACAATAAAGAAATCCCCTATCATTTTTCGTTTCTTCAAATAACACCTCATGTATTACATATTCATTGTAGGATTATGTTTATAAATCATTTATCATAAGTGCTTTGAATTCCTTCTATTGTTAATATTTACTTTAATTAGAAAAAGAAAAAAACAACTCATTAACAGGTGCTATTTTATAATTTACTATTATTAAAATAGATAATCGGGAAAACAGTGTCAATCTGTTACGTGCCCAGCGCTGTATGTTTAAATGATCATTTGCCACTGGTGTAAACTGGGAAGGCGATCGCCAATTATTAATTATTGGACAAAGTCAGAAGACCGGCCTGTTAATGTGCTACTTTGCAAATTGGAAAACTGCTGAAGTTATTAAATCTATTTACCTGAATATAAAAAATATTTAAACACAGGTAAATCGACATGGTGAGGTCCCACATGCAACAAACTGATAAACAAACCATTAAACTTGAGCAATCAGACATTAAAGGGGTATATAAAACCATTTTTAATCGTCGTGATGTACGCAGCCAATTTCTCGATAAAAAGATTGAACCCGATAAACTCATGCGTGTTTTACAAGCAGCACATCACGCACCTTCGGTTGGGTTTATGCAACCATGGGATTTCACAATCATTGAATCTTACGCTGTTAAAAAGAAAATTTATTTTGCATTTGAACAAGCAAATGCAGAAGCAGGAAAAATGTTCGACGCTGAAAAAAATGAAAAATACAAACAATTAAAATTACAGGGTATTCTTGATAGTCCTATTAATATTTGTGTCACCTGCGACAAAAACAAAGCAGGTCCGGTTGTTTTAGGTCGTACCCATAATTTAAAAATGGATGAATACAGCACAGTATGTGCAATCCAAAATTTATGGTTAGCTGCAAGAGCCGAAGGGTTAGGTATGGGTTGGGTAAGTATCATTAAAGATCAAGACCTACAACAAATACTTAATATACCTGATGATATAATACCTGTTGCTTATCTTTGTTTGGGTTACGTTAGTGATTTTTATCAACAACCAGAACTAGCACAAAAAAAATGGCGTCAGCGTTTGCCTTTACAAGATTGTATTTTTTTCGAACAATGGCGACAAAAGAATACAGAACACCCATTAATTAAAAATATAACAAATAGTGATTTTGTAGCTTCATATACAAATCCATTAGAAAATGAAAAGTAATATTTATTAAACCACTCAAATTAACAGGCCTGATTAATGTATATTAATCAGGTTTTAATTTACTAAACTGTATATTTTGGTAATTCCAAACTAATACATATTTATTAACCATGCATTTGAGCATAAGCTTGGGCTAATGTATCAGCACCTTCTTCAAATTGTTTAAACATACTCTTTGAAAAATCGTCAGGGTAAATATCTAACTGCCCTGATTCTAACGCTATTAACGTATTTTGTGCAATCGATTGTGGCTTGGCTTTTGGAATATCACCTGGTGCTAATCGAGTATCGGTTGGTCCTGGATACACACAAACGGCTTTAATATTGTCACCCGCTAATTCAATTCTTAAACCTTGCGTAAACGACATCAATGCCGCCTTTGTTGCAGAGTATGGTCCTAATGATGGAAAGTTACTCAATGCCGCAACCGATGCAATATTCACAATTGCAGCCTGCTTCGAACCCTTTAGCATTGGCAAACAAGCTTGGGTGATTTGCATCGGGCCAAAATAATGAGTATCCATTTCTTTTTTAGCTATTTCTACGGCATTATCAGCCGTATTAAAACAAGCATTTGCTATACCTGCATTATTGATCAAAATATCTAAGTGATTTATTTTTTTTGTTAGGTTTTGAATATGCTCAGAATTAGTCACATCACACACAATCAACTCAATCACATTTGGATTAATTGCCACCACGTCTTTTAGCGAAGTCAAATCCCGTCCGACTGCATAAATTTTATTCACACCTTTTTCTAAAAGTGCATTTACAAATGCCAAGCCGATACCTCGGTTTGCACCGGTGACTAACACTGTTTTTCCTTTGATTTTAAACATACTTGCCTCGATTGGTTATTCAAAAATAATAAGACCATTGTATTTATTCATGAACAATTGACAATACTCTAAAATCGGATAACATTTATACGTATTACGAATAAATACCCAGTCTGAGATTAAAATGGAACATCGACAGCTATTTGCCAACATGAATGCGTTTATTGCGGTTGCCAACACAGGCAGTTTTTCTGCTGCTGCCAAACAATTGAAACTTTCACAACCTAGTATTTCAAGAATGGTCAGTGAGCTAGAAACCCAGTTAGGTGTCAGGTTATTACAACGAAGCACTAGAAAGTTAAGCTTAACTGAAGCAGGTGTGATCTATTTTGAAAAAGCACAGAAAATTCAACTAGATGTAATAGAAGCCAAACAATCGGTTAATGCTTTTAAACAAACTCCTTCTGGTACACTTAGAATTGGTGTGCCGTTACACTGGGTTGATTTGTTTATAGCACCTTTTATATCCGAATTTTTGGATACTTACCCAGACATTCAATTAGAAATTGTAGCAACCGATCAACACCAAGACATTGTTGAAGACAGCTTAGATGTGGTATTACGTGTGGGTGATCCTAAACATGTCACTTATATTGCCGTACCAATAAAACCTGTTAAATTACAGTTATGTGCCAGCCCTAGTTATTTAGAGAAATTTGGTACACCTAAAACTATCACTCAATTAAATAATCACAACTGCCTAACTTACGCAGGCATGAATCATTGGCAGTATTTAGAAAACAATAATTTACAACAAATAAAAGTCAGTGGTAATTTAGATTCAAATTTGGTGACAGTGTTAATATCTTCAGCTATTCAAGGCTTAGGTGTGATTTTATTACCCGATTTAATACTAACAACACAGATTAAAAACAACGAACTAACTGTAGTGATGGAAAAGCAATCTTGGTCAATTAAACATACAACAATTGAAAATATGTACGTTTTGTATTCAGACCGAAAACACTTAGCCGCAAAAACACGTGTTTTTATAGATTTTTTTAAGGAAAAGATTATTGAGAATTAAAACGAACCACTAAGATTAAACAGATAAAATTTAGAACGTTAAGGAAACAGAGCTGTTGGAACTCTGTGACTCTCAATTTTATTTAACTAATTAATCAAAGAAATATGAATCACTAGTGAATACAATACCGAACAATAATCAGCTTATGTTTAAGCATTGTCCAAAACCGTTATTCAACGATTCGGCCACTTGCAAGAATGTTAAATTACTTAGAAAAATTATTAATCAATTGCTGTATAACTTTTGCCTTCCTCCAATATTTCTCCATCTAAATTAGATGCAGTTTTAAAAATAGTTTGAAAAGTAAGCGATTTATTTATTGTATCTAAAGCAGAAACACTAATATGCAAATGTGGCCCTGACGAATATCCTGTATTTCCAGAATAACCAATTAAATCTCCCGCTTGTACAAGCTGCCCATGCTGAACAACCACACCATTTAATTTCAAATGCACATATTTAGCTAACGTTAAATCATCATGTAAAATTTGCACGTAATTAGCTTTAAATTTAAAATTATCATCAAACCCACCCTCATTAAATTGTTGTTCGATTTTAACAACACGACCCGCTCGCATTACAAATATTTCTGTGCCTTCATCTAAATTAAAATCAATTGCATTTACATTTTGATGTGTACGTTGTCCGTTATAACCTTGTGATACCTTTTTTGTGGAACCAATGGCAAAAGGCAACTGATACAGAATTGAATTATTATGCGTAACACCAAGGGCACCAACATTGGAAATCGAATTGTAATTAATACTCCAAGAACCTGTTTTAGTAAAAGTATTAATAATCATTTTTTGTGGTGTATCCATAAACACTGTAATTGGTAATGTTTCAGCTGAAATTAATCCTGTTACAACAAAATCAAGCACTAGTGACGTTGCTATGTAATCAGTCACATCTAGCATTACTTCAATTGTCGACTCATTATCAATAATCTCAATACAATAGGATGTATAACACTTACCTTGTAATACACGACTAGAATCCTGGTTAATAGTTTGATTTTTTTCAGCATTATTTAGCTTGATTGTTGTTTGTTGACAAGCAAACAAAGTGAACAACAAACAAAACAACCATACTGTGTTATAAAGAAATTTCAAATGAGTTTCCCCCTAAGTGATAATTATTATAGAAAGTTAAAGATTATAGTTATTTTAGTTGCTTAACAATTGTATTAAGCTCTGACTTCTCAAATTAATATAAAGTAAAAGATGTTATATTTCATTAAAATTATGTATAAAAAAATGATAATTTCAGGGTTATTAATCACTTTCATCCCATTTTTTTGTATGAGTCAGATAGCCCAAAATCCGAATCAGCATAGAGACTGGCTTACCGATAGTAGGATAGGTATATTCAAAAAAGTTATAGCGTTTTAAACTGTCCTGAATTGACTGAAAAAACAATAAATGATAGCGATAAAAACCATACTTATTATGCAAGTGATGAAACTAACAAAATTAAAGTGGTCAGCTTTGATGCTGCATTTGTTGTATTCACCCCTTTTTGCCATTACGTTGAAAAAAAACATTGGGTTCATTCTTTTAATACGTTTAATCTAAATAATTTGAAAATTATTGAATTAGAACCCATTTTCAACTTTGTTAATATTAATTCTTTGTTTTTGAAGGGCATTAAAAGCTTAACAATAAAGGATAAATTAAATAACAATAGCTTGTTTACTTGTCATATTGAATCGACTGATTTAACTTGCTGGCAACAACTTGATGTAATTTTAAAACCCAATAAAGTCGACAATAATTTGGCAACAACAGGGCAAAAATACACAGGTAAAATATGGATTAAACAAAATAATAAGGGTGTAATCTATGTGTTATACAAAAACAAATTGAATCACACCATGTTGGCCAAGAGTGTAAAATTCACTCGAGATGATTGGATTATACAAACATTAGACCAACACGATGCGCAAATTATTGATATGACCGTGACTACAAGTGGTAAATTAAAAGTGATCCTTAATATAAGTGAAAATAATTTTAATAACATAACCGATTTTGTAAAAAAACCTAAATTCGAGATCTCACCAAAAAATCCATTTTATGAAGAATTTGATTTTAAGGTAAAATTTTTGAATTCATTCGTAGAATAATTATAAATTCTTTCAGTACCTTTTATAAATCGCCTATATTTTGATTATTTAATAGTTTTAAGTTTTTTTTCAATTCTTATTCTTTATTATTATAGCCCCAGGTTACCGAATTTTTATCATAATAATCTCTAGGCCCATCTTCAATATCCATAATAAAACAAAGATACATATTATTAACCGTCTATATTTTGATCATTTAATAATTTGAAGTTTTTCTTCAATTCTGTAAATGCCCAGGTTACCGAACTTTTATCATCATAATTTCTTGGTCCATCTTCAATAACCATTATTAAACAAAGATACATATTATAAAAAATTCTTCTTATTGTTTGATTCGCAGTAGTTAATAAATTGTGTTTATAACCTTCGAAATAGGCTTTATTTTTATTGTTGATATCAAATAATATATTTTCCATTAAAGGGTCTGCCCACAGCGCACGTTCAAAATCGATGACACCCGTTAATGAATAATTATTTTCTGATAATTTTCTAATAATAATATTAGGTCCACTTAAGTCCCAATGTATTAATTTTGCTTTTTTAACTTCATCAAAGCTGGACTTATATCGACTTAAAACACTTAAAAATGTTGATTCATTTATTGGTAGGAGCACCTTATATTTTAGGGCGTCTTTAAAAAGAAATAAACACATCGATCGAAATGTCTCATACCACATTTCAAATTTTGGTTCTAAATTAAAATAACCAAAAAAATCACTTTCGTAACTATTGATAGCAGCGGTTAGCTCACCTAATTGATGTGAAATTGAGTTATTTTGATGATCACTTAATTTCGATTTTAATTTATCCCAGCTTTTCCCTTCTAAATAATCCATAAAGAAGTATTGGTACTGTATAACAGACCTGCTGAGATCACTGAATAATATCTTTGGACTGGGTATTTTTATATTTGAACTTACTAATTTTAAACAAGCTACTTCAGATGCCATCATATTTATTTCATAGTTCATGATATCAGCATCAATAGGTGGTCCTACTTTTAGAACACAACTAAATTCATTAACAAACTCTATAAGATAGGCTGTATTAAACCATCCATCTTTTAATTCAATTATCTCTAAAACATCATCTGAACTTATATTAAGTTTAGTAAGTTCTAATATTGTTTTTTTGTCCAAATGTATTTTTGTATTACTGATCATATTTTCTCTAAGCTGAAATATAAGTAGAATGAGTTTATATAAAAAGAACGTTTTGTCTATTATAATGATATGACAATTCTATAAATTGCTTTTTTATTGTTATAATTTAGTAGTTAAAATACACAGCAGTTCAAATTTCACCTTTAAGTATCTATTTATTCGTGATCCATCACACAATAAAAGCATGTATAATGCAGATATAAAATATTTTAGTAAAATCAATAAAATCGACTATTTTATTAAGTTACCAGACAATATTAAAAACGTTCAGCCAATTGAAATTGATGAACTATTCCAACCTAAATTTATATCTCCATTTATTATTTATAGTTCTACTTTACACTTGTAGCTTTATTTATCACTTGTAAATAAATTGATCTTTAAATAAAAACCCTTGAATAAAGTCTACATTTAACTCCCTAGCAATTAAAAGATCATCTTGTGTTTCGATACCCTCTAATATTGTTTTTTTGCCGGATACTCGTGCATAATCTACAATTGCTTTAACCAAAATCATTAACTCTTTGTTGTGTTTATTTTGCACAACATATTTATCTAGTTTTACATAATTCACCAATTGAATCACTTCAAAAGACAACATCGACAATGGTCCAAAAACATCATCAATCGCCGTTTGAATATTATTTTCGGATAATGTCTCGATCATTTCCAAACTCATTTTAGCATCATTAATTTCCGAATTTTCAATTAATTCAACAATAATATCTGCACTATTATATTCATTAAATAATTTAAGAAATGGATTATTTATACCCGATATTCCACTAGCAAAATAAGAGTCTTGATCTACATTTATAAATATTTTCCCACCTGTTGGTGCACCAGAGAGTTGTAATTTTTTTTGTTCATACTCAACTTGAAATAAACTTAAAGGACTGTAATGTAAAGAGGCGTATACATGATCGGCGCGTAAGAATTCACCCTGTGCATCAACAAAACGCGACAGTGCTTCATAGCCATACACTTTGTTAGTATCTAAATTAATTATTGGTTGATATTCAACGGAAAAACGTTTGTTCTCTATTAAATCGATTAATACTTCAGGTGATATTGTAGGCATAACTAAAGATCCATTGTAAATAAAGGAAAAGCCAATTTTTTTGAATAAGTTTAAGATGCTATTTTAAAGGTTATTTATGCAAAATAATATAAAGCAAACGTTATCTATCAACATAGCCTATTAATGTAACTATAAGACGTTACAGTGTTATTAGCATATTTAATATTCTACTTGTTTATATTTGTTAGTCAACGACCCTACAACACCATATAAGTGTCTTTGTATTATTTGTTTAAGCCACACCCTTAACTTTAATTACGAGAAAACCCTAGATACCTGACAACTAGTCATTGAGAATGACTTGGTACTTAACAAAATGGTTTTTTGACGACACCAAGACGACACTAAGAAGACACTTAAAAAGTGGAATTCATAAACCTAATAATGTTTCATGATTATCTTGTAATTAATTATGGATGATTGTAAAGTTTTGATATTTTTTTTAATACTTTGTTAGTAATCGCGCAGATCTATATTTCTCTAACTATGATTTATACACTTTTATATTGTTAAGGTAATTAGGATGTTGTATTTAGATATTCATCATGGTTTAGAAAGTATGACATTGGAAGCGATGTATCAGGCACATTTAAGTGATTTAGATGCACAGGACAAATTTGGGGTTAAATACTTAAAATATTGGTTCGACGAAACTAATCAAACAGTTTGTTGTTTAATAGACGCACCTAATAAAGGTGCGTGTGATGCCACCCATTTAGCCGCACATGGTTCTAAGTCTGATAAAATAATCGAAGTAGAAAACGATATGCTTCAGGCTTTTTTTGGTAATACTTCCGAAACCACTGAAGGTCGTGTAATGACACCAGATGGTTCAGTTGACGGGGGATTTCGCACCATAATGTTTACAGATATTGTTAATTCTACTGCGTTAACCCAAGAATTGGGCGACGAGCAATCGGATATTTTATTGCAAATTCACGACAAAATAATTCGCGCAGCTTTACATCAATTTAAAGGGAGCGAAGTGAAACATACCGGTGATGGTATTATGGCTAGTTTTGTATCAGCCAGTGCCGCAGTTAAATGCGCCAGTAGAATTCAAAGTGATATGGCGTTTAATGAAAATGCTAAATTTGAAATCAGAATTGGTTTAAGTGCAGGAGAACCGGTATCTCGTAATCACGATTTATTTGGTGCTACTGTACAAATGGCGGCTCGCGTTTGTGATAAAGCAGCAGGTAATCAAATTTTTGTAGCAAATGTGGTGCATCAACTTTGTTTAGGTAAAGGTTTGAATTTTGTACCTAAAGGTGTGTTTAATTTAAAAGGCTTTGAAGACTCAATTGAAATATTTGAAGTATTAGACGACATAGATTAATATTTTTTTGTTATATTAAAAAAAGATCACTTAAGTTTATAAGTGATCTTTTTTACAATCTAAAACTCTAAAACTATTTTAACCTAAACACTTTTAATCAAAACAACTTCCTTCAACTGTGTAACCTAAAATTTTGCTTTAAGCATCTGACCATCAGGATTATCCAACACATTGTCAGCGATCCATGGTGTTAAACAATCTAAATCACTTGCGCAAACATCAGTTAATGCACGTAAAAATTCTACTATATCGTTTTGCTCGTCTTGATTTAATTGGATATTATCTAAGGTTGATCCGCTGCCATTTCTACCCGGTCGACGGCGTTGTCCTATTTCTTGTAACGCTGCCATGGATATATTTTGTGCATTATTAAATATGCTGTCGCAGTTTTCGATATTTTTAAATTGAGTCAAATCACACATTTTATTTTCGACAAAAAAGTCTTCAACTGATTCTCTTGGGTTATCATAATGCGCAACTACTTCTTCAAGGGTTTGATACGTGCCTGCATGTCCATAAGGTGCGGTGAGTTCAACATTTAATAATGACGCAGTACGAAATCGGTAACGATCATTTTGATTATTACTGACGGCTTCGCGACCTATATCCCCTTGGTCATCATTGGTTTTAATACCAAACTGTGGAAATGCAACTAAATTAAAGCGCTCGTCTGTAAAGGTTGGGCCTTGGTGACATTGCACACAGTTTGCACCATTGTTGTTATCGTCAGTTAAAAACAATTGCGCACCACGTTTTTGACTGTCACTTAATGCATTGATATCACCGTTTACATATTGTCGCCATGGCGAATCCACAAATAACATACTGCGTTCATATTCACCCATAGCAAACGCAATGTTATTAAATGTAATTAGCACTTCACTTGATTCACTGGAATCAAAGCCGAGTTGAAATTCTGTTAACCATTGGTTTGTATCAAAAACATTAATATGTAAACCATAATTACCCATACGCTGGGCTAGATGATCACGTACACCATCGTTGTTTTCAAACTGTGCAAATTCATCACCTAACATTTCGCTGTTTGAAGTAACCGGAAACTTAGCTTGTGCGGCAGCTAATGTTGAACCTGCATTTAAATCCACTGTTTCAAAATTAGAATCAGGAGTACTGATTCCGCCTTGCACAAACTCAACACGTGAATCCCAAAACAAACCATCACGCCAAAGTCCTGTATTAAATACAGTGGGTGCGTTTCGGCCCACATCAAAATCATTATCAATTGCAAGACGCCCACCACCTAATACATCACTGTCCACCGCATTGGCACCAATTGAAAGTGATAAAGCATCAGCACCCGCTAAAGCTGGATGATGGCAACTGGCACAAGCCACATTTAAATCACCACTTAGGGATTGACTAAAAAATAATTTTTTACCTAGTTGCGCTATTGGACTTGATATATCAGGCAGATTGGATTCACCACTTATAGTGTCATTCATATTGTGTTGTTCGATAAGTATACTCAATTGATTATCAAGTTCAATCGAATTAACATCCTCTTTAATTAAGTCTAAGAGTTCATTACAAGCAGACAAACTAAATAACATACTCACTGCAATTAAGGTGTGTATTTTCATCATTGACTCCAAAATTATGGGTGGAGTTAATAGTTTAGAAATAAATTAAGCATGAATTTCACAAGGAATGTGAAACGAATGTGCAAGGGTTAAAAGTGTGAGCTGGGTTGGTTTAGTTTGCGCTGATGTTTGTAGAAAGGAGTCGATCGGACAGAAAATTTTCAATTTAGCAATCAATAGACAGACTAAAATTACATTCTTTTGAGTCTATAAATAATTATGAAAAATATTAGATACCTACATACCCTGCTAAATTCTACTTAAACAATCCAATAAAAAATAACTTAACTGAATCCCATAAACGTGCAAAAAATCCTGCTTGTTTTACATCGTTAAGTGCTACTACTGATTGTTGGTGAATAATTTTATCTTCTAATGTAATAGTTAATTGACCTAAAATATCACCTTTTAAAATTGGTGCCATTAATCCAGAATTAATTGTTATTTCAGTTGTATGTAATTTAGTTGTGCCTTTTTGAATGGTTTTATTAATAGGTTGTAATACACCAATATTTATATTTTGTGTAACACCTTTCCAAACTCGTGCGCTTGTTAGCACCTCGTAACTTTTTACTAAAGTGGCACTTTCAAAAAAACTAAACCCATAGTTTAATAATTTTTTGGATTCAGTTGTCCGTGCCGCTTTAGATTCTGTACCCATTACAACTGCAATAAAACGTGTTTGTTCTTTTTTAGCCGAAACCACCAAACAATATCCCGCCTCCTCAGTGTGGCCTGTTTTTAAACCGTCAACTGATGGGTCATCACGTAATAATGTGACTCGATTATTTTGTTTAATGTTGTTGTATTCAAACGATTGCTGCGAATATATTTTATAAAATTGTGGGTCGTGATTAATAATAGCACGGGCCAAAATAGCTAAGTCATGTGCCGTTGATACGTGTCCTTTATCTGGCAGTCCTGTTGCGTTTTTAAAATGACTGTTATTCATACCTAACTGCGCTGCGTATTGATTCATTAATTGCGCAAATACAACTTCGTCACCCGCTATGTATTCAGCCAATGCTACCGAGGCATCATTACCAGATTGTATAATGATGCCATGTAATAAATCGTCGACACTTACTTTACTATTCCATTCGACATACATTTTTGAGCCACCTGTACGCCAAGCTTTTTCACTAATCAAAACCTCATCTGTTAACGATAATATACCTGAGTTAAGTTGAACTTCAGCGATATAGGCCGTCATCATTTTGGTTAACGAAGCAGGTGCTAATTGTTCATCGGCATTGTATTGCACGATAATTTCACCCGTTTTGGCATCCATTAGAATATATGAACTAGCTGCTAAAAGTGGTGGTACGGGTAAAAGAGGAGTTTGTGCGAAGGTAAAACTAGACAGTAATAACAAACTAACAATAGAAAAACGGATTAATAAAAATGACATAACTATTACCTTATAAACAAAACCTAATAAATAAAAAAACTAACAACTACAACAACTCGCTGCTGTAGACAGGTGTATTAGTTGATGGTTCATTTTAACAAAACACACTTTCCTATAAGGTGTGGTTTTATTAATGCTAAGATAAGTGACTCTATAAATAGTTGACTGCAATATGACTAAAATTCAATACAATAATTTCTGTAAAAGTTTGATCGCCAGCACTTTTGTTGAACAATGGGGCGCAGCACAAGTATGGAAGGTGGGAGGCAAAGTGTTTGCTATTGCAGGCTGGAATAAAGGTGAGCAATTGGCAGTGACATTCAAAACTACAGCACTTGATTTCGATATATTAAAAGATCACCCAGGATGTCGACCCGCACCTTATTTAGCATCACGCGGATTTAAATGGATTCAACGATTTGATGATTGTGAAATGTTGGATGATGAATTGAAGTTATACATTCAAGATTCACATCAATTGATTGCAAATGCATTGAGTAAGAAAAAACAACGGGAATTGGGTTTAATGAAAACTAATAAATAATTGCACTGAAGTTAATAAGTTTGTACTTACATATTATGTGGGGGTTTTGCACAGATTTAGTTACAGGGTCAAAAGATTAAAAAAAAGGTTGGCATGATTTTCACATCTCCAACCCAGCTTTAACATAAACTAATAATTAGTTTAATAAATCAACTTCTTCTTTTATTTCATATAGAAGTTCATCAAATGAATACACTTTTAATAAACTATCACCTGTTAAAATATAGTGTTCTTCAAATTGTAAAATATCATTACACTGAATATTTCTGTATTCGTTTTCTTCATTGGGGTAGACAGGATCGATAAGTGAATATATTTTTAGACTATTTTTATCGCAGACTAATAAAGCATTACCGTCTTGCGAAAAACTTAGACCTTTTGGACCTTCCATTTTAATACTTTGTCCCACTTTTATCGGCGATTCAATCGTACTAATATCCATTACATGCAGCTCATTAAAACCTTCTGAACAACCCCATGTTTCAGATGATCTAAGTGTCACGTATGCATAACCATTATTTGCCACTACCGGATCACATGATGTTTGATGCGCCAATATTATTGCGTCACCATTATTAGGAGTGCCGTCTGAACGAATTTTAAAAACATGCATACCATTTTGAGCCCCTAATAATAATACAGTGTCTTCCCCAACTTGTTCGTATACAAATATGGTTTCTAATTCATCGGAGACTACAATTTCGTCAATCACTTCTGGATTAGTTGGATCTGATATATTTAACGTTTTTAATGTTGAATGTTCAACAATGTATAAAAAATCACCCACAATGGCGAATTTAGTGGTTGAGCCACCTTTACCTATTTGCTCTTTACCTTCTGAATTATCTAAACTGTAATCCCCTTCACTGCCACAGGAAAACAAGAAAATACTAATACTTAATAATAACCATACATTTTTCATTGTTTATTCTCCAAAGAATACGGTGTTGTTGGAACCGGCTTGTTTGTAGCCAATGATGTACCCATTTTCGACATTCACCTGACTTCTATTAAAATAAGTGGCGTTGGGTAACTCAGGGATTAATTCGTCTACTGCAACTTCAAATACATTTTGAATTCGTATTGGCGCTTGATTAAAATCGTTCAGGTTAATTTGAACTAAATCGGTATAACTATTGGCGTATAAATAATCATTTCGAATGGCTATGTCAGTTACATTGGGTAATTCGATGTATCCAATTTGATTAGTTTGTTCTAAGTTTAATTCCCAAACCGCGATGCCTTTTAAATGATCCACACTATAAAGGTGGTTTTTATAGGCATACAGTTTGCCTGGTTGCTCAATTCGTTTGGGATCTAATAGTTCAATTTTTGCGCTTGATTGAAATGCGGCAAAACTCATATATACAGGCTCAACACATTCAAAATTGCTCATATTACTCTCATCAAATGTGTAATCGATGTCATTACAAAAGGCGGCATCGCCTTCAAAAGTAAAATATGAATAACTGCTGGAATTGGAGCCGCTGTATAAGTCGATACAAGCACTTGTCAGTAGCGAACTGACTACTAATAAACTGCTAATTTTCCAATTTGGATGGAACTGCATGGGGGAAACCTCATGTTAATCAAAACTAACTACTGTAAAAACAACCACCTAGTTATCCATTTCTTGGGTAATTGATGCCATATTAAACGTAAATTAGATGATATTGTGGTGCACTATGCAAGTATGCTTTGTAAATGCTTGAACCAATCGATTTAAAAAAATTTTGATTCTTACTTAATTCTCTTAAATTAGACCTTGAGAATTTCTAAAATACCCCTATATTGGTAATCGATTTTTATAGCGTTAAATATTGTATGGTTTAACGCACTTCCCTTTGAGTATTAGGAGTTCTATATGAGCATTTTAGTTGGCAAAAAAGCACCAGATTTCACTTGTCCTGCAGCATTAGGTAACGGCGAATTAGTAAGCGATTTTAACCTTGCTGAAACAATTAAAGGAAAATACGCAATTGTATTCTTCTATCCTTTAGATTTCACTTTCGTATGCCCGTCTGAGCTTATTGCTATGGACGTACGTATGGAAGAATTCAAAAAATTAGGTGTTGAAGTAATTGGCGTTTCGATTGATTCTCACTTCACTCACAATGCTTGGAAAAATACTCCAATCAATGAAGGTGGTATTGGTCCAGTTAAGTACACATTAGCAGCGGATTTAGATCACTCTATTGCGCAAAACTACGGTATTTTAACCGGTGATGACTTGTCTGGTTACCCAGCAGGTACTGCAATGCGCGCATCTTTTATTATCGATCAAGAAGGTGTTGTACGTTCACAAGTTGTAAATGATGAGCCTATCGGCCGTAACATGGATGAGTTAATTCGCATCGTTGAAGGTTACCAGTTCTTTAAAGAACACGGTCAAGTTTGCCCTGCAGGCTGGACTAAAGGTAAAGCAGCAATGACTCCTGGTGTTGAAGGTGTTGCAGCTTACTTAAAAGATCACGCAAACGAACTTTAAGACCTTAACCCCTTAGGTTTTGTAGCCTGGTCCATTTACATGGACCGGGCTTTTTTTTGGCTGCTTTTTAACCTGGTTTTAACCTACTTTTAAATTTATGTTTTTAGTTAAACCATCATCCTTAAATTTTTATACTTATACAGCACTTAACCTGTTTTGCTTTAGCTGAACAAGTACACACTCCATTGTGTTATTAGTTATTAGTTATTAGTTTCTTTTTAACATAATAATTGCTATACATTATCACTCTTTCGTAATTAGTAAGCACTTACTTATATTAAAAACAGTATAAACATTAATATTATTTTTATACTTCTATCTAATAATGGTTATGTTTTAAAATTGTGTTGCTACAATCCTAACTAGTTGAATTCAAACAGGTTTTGTTATTAGTGATGCTGTTATTCTAAAACCGCTTATTCGGTTGTAATAGAGCCATCTAATCCACTAAACATACTAAAGCAGTATTAAGCTGCAACAACAATTTAAAACATAACTTCTAATTTTGATTGTCATTAGTAACAACCATATTTAACCTAACCTTTCTGATACAATCCTAACTAATTAAAATCTATGAGAATTTCATTATGAACCCTACATTTATTGTCGATCATTACGCGGTTAGCCCTCAAATTCAAAGCGACGATGTTGTCACATTAAAACAATCGGGGTTTGTTGCGATTGTTTGTAACCGACCGGACGGCGAAGACACCGACCAACCCACTGCGGCGCAAATTGGCGCAGCTGCAAAAGAACAAAATATGTCGTTTATTCATTTACCAATGAATGGCCCAATGATGACACATGAGCAATTAGAACAATTGGATGTATTTTTAAATGAAAATGAAGGTAAAGTATTTTCTTATTGCCGCTCAGGTAATCGTTCAAACATTATGTATCAAGCGTTACTTGAAAAACGTAATACCTAATAACTGAGCAACAATACTTACGGGCACTTTTAATTATTAAACAACGGCGACTATATTTTGAGCAAAACAAACATCAACACATTTTCAGAGCTTTATGAATTAGCTCAAACTCATATTGAAGTCTTTGATTTGGGCCGTCAGTTACAACATATTGATTCGGATGACCTTTATAAAATAGAAGTGGGTGAATTACCTTACCCGTATCCATTTAAAGAGTCGGCGCATATTGCCATTATTACTTGGCATCCAGATCACCCAGAGCGTCATAGTATTTGGATGTTTAAATGGGCGTTAGATGAACGTAATATGGTGCAAATTTCTGCACAACAAAATTGTTTAGAGCGCGTAATAAAATCTTTAGCTGTCAAAGACGAAGACGAACGTCGCCGATTATTACAAGATCATCCGTTTCATTTTAAACCTAATGAAATCATGCAATCGTGTTTTCATGCAAAGGCTTCGATTATTTTAAATCAGCCTGTTTCAAAATTTTATGAGTCGAGCAAACAATATTATTTGTCTGAGTCTCAAAATAATTGGCAAGAAATTGGAATTCAAGGTGTGGGCGAACTAGTCTGGAGGCTTCAGGACAGTGACAAAAAACATATTGTTAAGCATTTTAATGATTATGCAAAACCCGCACAGTTATGTTTACTTGCTTGTTTAGAGCATAGTAATGACGACCCTATTTTTTCACAGCAACTAATTAAACAGGTACAACTTGATGAATTTGAATTATTTAGTCATTTAATTCGAGCAGTTAGTAAAACAGCAAATGATCCAGTAGTAAAAAATTGGTTACATTTATTAGTCAATGAACACACTGAACTGCATATTGAATGTTTATTAGCCATTGCCACACGTGCTTATCTTGCTTTGGAAGACGATATTGTGATGATTAATTTATTCCACAAATTAGCACAAATTTCTAACATTAAAACGATTGATATCATCGCAAAAGACTTAACGCGTTTTGAACCATTAAGAAAACACGTTATTAAAGCTTTACGGGTGCCAATCAATTAATCTAATGGTTTAATTCTAAATATAATTAATGTAAAATATTCCCTTCCTGAGTAATATTTAGTTGCTGTTTTCTTTTAGTTAAATCATAAAAGTTTAGTAAGGCAGTAGCATATTTGTTTATGATGTATTAGTAACATTAAATATATAAAAGTGGCGAATTAAGGATTTGTTTTACTTTAATATATTAAATTCCATTTGTTTGACATCTTAAGTATTTAAAAATGCACCAATTACACTATTTAGTATTGGTCGCGAATAACTTTCAGCATTTTGTTAACATCTTAAGTATTAAAAAATATGCACCATATTACATAATATTGTATTGGTCGCGAATAACTTTCACCATTTTATTAGGATATAAAATATGAAACCTGGTTCCATTTTTTGTGTAACACTTCTTGTTATTAGTGTTGTTCTTGCAACAGCTCAATATTGGTTTTCACCTCTTTCAACCTCATTATTTATTCGTGTATTATTTAGTTTTATTGCTATATTTTTAATTACAATTGCTATTATTTCAGCCAATAACGACCACCTTGATGATGAAATTAAAAACTAAAATATTATTACTTAACTTTGTTTAACATCCTAAAACAACCTAACTTCTAGCTCACTTCTAGCTCACTTCTAGCTCACTTCTAGCTCACTTCTAGCTCACTTCTAGCTACTTTTTTATGTTTATGTAGGATCTTGATTTCTATTCGCAAACAATTCCACATCTGCTTTTTTTAATTCACAAAACTGCTTTAATAATTCAAAACTTGTTTTCATTGGGTAATCCTCCAAAATATTTAACGCCATTACTGTGGCTTCTAATGTGGATCTAAAATGCGCTTGGCGTTTTTTTCTAATTTGATAGATTGAAGGGCTGCCATCTAACAATAAGTGATAACTTTTTAAACTATGTAACCACGGATTAGTCAAAAATATCTTTTTCGATTTTTTCCAATTTGAATCAATCACAATTAAATTCAAAGCCTGACTATTATTTGAACTATGTGCGAAGTCTTGTTGGATACTATTGCTGGATAACTCAACACTATTTGTTTGTGGATATAATAAAAGCGTATTCTTGGTTGTTAAATGTGCAAATTCTGGATGTTCCGATAAATTAAAGTCGTCATCATTACCCATAAATATCTGACAGTTTGGAATATTCAGTTTTAATAACTGCACTGTATTTTTATGATGTTTAGCTTCTTGAGGGTGTTGCAAAACAACTAAATTGATACGACTATTTTGTGGAGTAACATGCGAACACAAACAATGTGTTTTTAGCATGTGACATTGAAAACAGAATTCACGTTTTGTATTTTTGATATTACTCAATTTTAATTTATCTCTTTTTCATTTTTAATTAAATTTTTATTTTTGTTTTAACACGGCAAACCACGACCTACATTAATAATCCAAACCACATTGTATTGTCGATATCTATTATGACATTAGTTTTAACACGGCAAGCCACGACCAACTTCAATAATCCAAACCACATTGAATTATCGATATTTATTATGACATTAGTTTTAACACGACAAGCCACGACCTACATTAATAATCCAAACCCACCTGCGCTTTAATACCTGCATCAAACGCATGTTTAATATTATTAATTTCACTTACTGTATCAGCCAGCTCAATTAATGTTTTATTGGCACCTCGACCTGTAATGATTACATGTTGATGGTTTGGCCTATTTTTAAGACAGTCATAAACCTCTTGAGGGTCAATGTATTCAAAATTAAGCATGTAGGTTAATTCATCCAAAATAAGCATATCGACATTTTTATCAGTTAATGCTTTTTTGGCAAACTGCCATACTTTTAAACAAGCGGCTTTATCGGTCTCTTTGTTTTGCGTGTCCCATGTAAAACCCGTTGCCATTACTGAAAACTCAACGTCAAATGCCTCTAATAAATCTCGTTCACCACAATCCCAACTGCCTTTAATAAATTGGCAAACCTTCACTTTTAAACCATGTCCGGTTGCCCTGGCTGCGGTGCCAAATGCCGATGTGGACTTACCTTTACCATTACCAGTAATTAAAACCACTAAACCTTTTTGCGTTTGTGCTTTGGCAATTCGTTTATCGATGGCTTGTTTAATTTTTTGCATTTTTTGCTGATGGGTTTTCATGGGAGTCATTTGTTAAAGCTGGGGAGGTATTATAAGTTGCTGAAGGGTTTAGGACAAATGCAGAAGGAAACTGAGAAATGATTGTTGATAATTAAGTGAATATTAGTTATGTTAGGTGCACTTTTTTGCACCTAACAATTAAACATTGCAGATATTAAATTTGTCAGAGCAGCTGCTGACCTACAATTAGCTATTTTACTGGGCCGTTTCTAACTCTGTAAAAATGCCATCAAACAACACTGTTGATAAATAACGCTCACCACTGTCAGGTAATATCACAACAATCACCTTGTCTTTATTGGCTTCTTCATTTGCTAACTTAATTGCCGCTGCCACTGCTGCACCTGAAGAAATACCCGCTAAGATGCCTTCTTGTGACATTAATAAACGCGCTGTTTCAATCGCTTCTTCGTTATCAATACCCATCGTCAGATCAACAATCGACAAATCTAAGTTTTCTGGAATAAAGTTAGCACCAATACCTTGGATTTTATGCGGCGCTGGTGTAATCGCTTCGCCATTCATTGCTTGTTGAATAATGGGAGAAGCTTTAGGTTCAACAGCTACAGACAAAATGTTTTTGCCTTGGGTATTTTTTATATATCGACTCACACCAGTGATCGTACCACCTGTACCCACACCAGCAACAAAAATATCTATTTTGCCATCGGTATCATTCCAAATTTCAGGACCGGTTGTTTGTTCGTGTATTGCTGGGTTTGCTGGATTCGAAAACTGTTGTAATAATACAAAACTATCATCACCATCTGCAATCTCTTGTGCTTTAGCAACTGCGCCATTCATACCTTTAGCTGGCTCAGTTAACACTAAAGTTGCCCCTAATGCTTTTAAGATTTTACGACGCTCTAATGACATAGACGCTGGCATCGTTAAGGTTAATGGATAACCTTTTGCTGCTGCCACATAAGCTAATGCAATCCCTGTATTACCTGATGTTGGTTCTACTAATTGTTTGCCTTTGCTTAAAATTCCATCTTTTTCTGCCTGTAATATCATATTGGCACCAATACGACACTTTACAGAATTGGCAGGATTACGTGATTCGATTTTTAAAAGGATTGTGCTACCAGCGGGTGCTAGTTTATTTAATTTTACTAACGGTGTATTTCCTGACGCTAATGTATTATCTGCAAAAAATTTCATAAAACTCT
Source organism: Pseudomonadales bacterium (assembly GCA_022968985.1). Lineage (GTDB taxonomy): Bacteria > Pseudomonadota > Gammaproteobacteria > Pseudomonadales > Natronospirillaceae > Marinicellulosiphila. The sequence goes on from JALJPK010000005.1 coordinate 137,465, forward strand.
CCATTAAAGAGCCTGTAGTCTAACTTATGCCCAGTAATTGTAAAGTTGTGACATTATTTGTTATGAACCGTTATATAAAGAACCTAATCGGTTTAAATTTGACGCCAATGTGCGTAAAATTTACAAATATAAGTTATTCAATCAATTTAAGTTCAAAATAGGTGATTTCATGTTAGCGCGAATTTTAATAATGAGTTTAAGTGTCTTGTTTTTAATCAGTTGTAAACTACATGTTAATGTCAGTGGTCTTGAGACTGAGTTAACTCTTATTGAAGTAAACACTGGTGAAACAATTACATTAGTTAACAATAATCTGGTTTCATTTGATCACAACTTTACTGCACTGGATTATTTTGAAGTTAAAATTGATCAATCTTCAGGTCAAACCTGTCATTTAGTGTATAAATCAGGTCGATTCACCACCGCTTATAATGAATTGGAAGTAAACTGCCAACCTATTACAAACAATCAGTCGTGTTCAACCGATGCTAACCCAATATGCGCGCGTGTAGATGAAAACCTTAATTGTGTGATTGGTGAACCCTGCCTGACCCAACGTTATCATACATTCCAAAATCAATGTGACGCCAATACGTCAGGATTAAATCCAATTTTTATTGGTTTAGATGAATGCAGTGTCATTGACAATATTAGAACTACTAACGACACACCCGCCATATTTGTAAGCGAGCCAAAACAAGATGTAAACATCAATGTATTATCGGCCGTATTTGATGGTGACTATGTCACTGTAACATTTGAGCATCTTTCAAGTTGTAATTCTGATATTTACGCATTAAACGTTAATAAATTTGCAGCCAATGCTTCGACTGTGCAGTGGGCAATTACCTATAAAGAAAGCTGCACCTTAACAACCAGTTTAGAAAAAACTATGACCTTTGATTTAATGCCAATACGAGATTGGTATAGCCAGCAAAATGGTGGTACTACTGGATCAATTAATTTATCAGGTATTGGTTCTTACAGTTTCTAATATATAAAGATATTAACAAGATAGTTCCTCGGCACTGTTAATTAAACCAAACAGGTAGTTCATATAAATAGTTCCTATAAAAGGCAGATTCATAATCTGCCTTTTCTGTTATTGTCAGTGAACTAGTAAAAATATCAAACTAATTTAAGTAATTAATGCCTATTCAAATAAAATATCAAGGGAGTTATCATGTACTGTCCCACTAAATTCCAACAACAAAACACTCAACAACTAGAAGCATTAATTAATGACTACCCTTTTGCTACGTTAATCACTTATACAGATAACGAAATTGAAGTTAATCATTTACCGTTTATTTTAAAAACTATAAATGGCAAACAAGTATTACAAGCTCATATTGCTAAAGCCAATCCGTTGTGGAAAAACGTACAAAATAAATCAAAGGTGATGGTTGTTTTTAATGGGCCAAACGAATACATTTCGCCTAACTATTATCCAACTAAAAAAGAGACAGGCAAAGTTGTACCTACATGGAATTACGCGGTAGTACATGTAAAAGGGGATATTAGATTTATCCAAGAACCGTCTTGGCTTTTGCAGTTAATAGGTGATTTAACCCAACATCATGAAGCTAAACAGCAAACTCCTTGGATGATGTCAGATACACCAGCCGGTTACATTAACAAGATGTTACCAGCCATTGTAGGTTTAGAGATTGATATCAGCTGTATACAAGGCAAATGGAAACTAAGCCAGAATCAACCTGAAGTGAATAAACTAGGTGTGGTTAAAGGGCTTAACAAACGTAATACTACAATGGCTGATTTGGTTAAATCGCAAATATAAAAGAGCCTAAACTATTGTTTATTGTGTTTTAGACTTAAAATTTGTTTGCGTAAATCAGGCTCCATTTTTTCAATAGCATAACGAATAGTGTGTCGCCACATAGTTGTATGATTGTCATATAAGTATTGCACCACATCGTCTTGATGATGTGCTGCTGTTACTTTTAATAACCAACCCACACTTTTTTGCACAAACTCATCTGAATCTTCTAATAATAAATCGCAATTTTGAAAAACTAACTGTTTGTTTAGATAATAGGTATTTTTACCCATTTTTCTTTTTATAAATTTAACCCAAACCACGTTACTGGCTCGTCTAAGCCAAGGATTAGTTGAAAAACTCCATTGCTGAACCGATTCTATTAAATGTGGTCGTGACAACATAAATTGGTAAATGGTTTTCATACAAAGGTCATCACATTGTGACCAGTTTTCTACATAATGTCCTAACCAATATTCAAAACGTAATAATAACGAGTCATCAAAATGTTGTTTGCTTAATTTATTTAATAATCCAAACGCTAATAATACCTCTTCGTTATACACAGCCACTTTTAAAAACTGCTCGGTTATATCAAGTATCTCTGCTGGGTCTAAATCAATATTGTTTTTATGAAAATCAATGATAATTGATTTAATATCGACCGCATTCACACCTAAACAATTCACACCATGTGGGAAATAACGCTCACTTGCTTTGGCTTTTTGAATTGTGCTTAATGATTTTAATTGTTTCTGTAACTCAGTGATATATTGTTTTTTATTTTTCATATTAAAACTCCATCATTCGTTAGTGGATTTTTTGAATATCATTCTTTTAGAATAAACTGCATTCATGGTTACCCACAACTTTAACTAAAAAATTTAAGTTTCTGTTGCCGTCAAATAAATTTTATTTAATGACCTTCCTTTTCATTTAAATCGGGATATTAATTTAGTTTTGTTATTGATTCATATAAAAATAATAAATAAATAGTTATAAAATAATGTGATCATAAATCGTTTGTAGCCTATTTATATATTAAAATAACATATTGATGATTTTTAACGACTAAATAATATACAATTACAAACAGTGTAGGACATTCATTGATAATATAGGATATTAAACATGTTAAAAATCCAACAAACTTTCACTGCGTTATTGGTTATCATTGCTTTGAGTGTCAGCTCATTAAGTATGGCAGTAAATAAAAAAATAAAAAAAATAAAAATCGACGCACCTTCGTTAGTGGGCAGTATTTTAGAAAATAACAGTAAACAAAAGATTGAAGTACATTTACCTCCCTCGTATTATGAATCAAACAAATCATTCCCTGTTATCTACTATTTCCATGGATATGGCGCAACCGTATCTGAAGTAAAAAGATTAGCCGGATTTAGATACAAAGAAATGGTCAAAGATGGCGAAGTAAAAGAAATGATTATAGTGGGTATTAATGGGCGTAATGAATTTGGTGGAAGTTTTTTTGTCAATTCACCTGTCACAGGCAACTGGGAAGATTTTGTTGTAAATGATGTTGTACCCTTTATGGATAAAACATTTAGAACAATTAAAAAACCATCACAACGTGGTTTAGCAGGATTTTCAATGGGCGGATTTTCTGCAATCAATATTGGTTTTAACCACCCAGACATATTTAAACATGTATTTGCATTAAGCCCTGGTTTATTTGATTTAAACGGAATGGATAACGCAGCTAAAATGTGGGATCTACATGACGAAAAAATATTTATGCAAGGATATGCTGCTGCATTTGCACCGAATGTAGATGGCAAAGATGGTATTTATTGGCATGAGTGGGACAACACAAATAAAGACATAGTTAAACTGTGGGAAGCGGGTTTTGGTGATATAGATGCTAAAATTCAGCGTTATAAAGCAAAATCTGAGCAACTTGATTCGATTTATGTAGAATGGGGTAATAAAGACTTTTATGGATGGATTGTTGATGGGAGTCAATATTTTGTAGAGCAATTAAAAGCCAATGAAATTAAAGTAACAAGTTTTGATCATGAAGGTAATCATATAATAAATTCGCTAGTTGCAGCTGATATGACTAAATTTTTCAGTGAAGCTTTTCCAGCGAGTGAATAAAGTTTAATAAATAGACAGCCATTATACTAGAGTCATTAAATTAGTGGCTGTTTATTGTTTTAGAATAGTACGAATACGACTCAGAGCAACGGCTGTAATCCCTAAATAAGACGCTATTTGTTGTTTGGGTAATGTGTCTTTTAAATTAGGGTATTGCACACAAAAATTTAAATATCGAGTTTGAGCACTTTCTTTTACAAATTCATTTTCACGTTCTTCTTTTTTAATAAAAATATTTTCCAAAAAACTCACATAACATTTTAAAAATTCAGTATCTAAACTCATTCTATTTATAAACAACTGCCAATCAAAAGAAGTAATAATACAATCCTCTAAGGCTTGAATTGAAAACAACGCCGGCCCTTGTGTAACCATTGCGCGTGTTGATCCAATAATATTCGGGGCCTGTGCAAAAGCTTGCGTAAACTCCTTGCCTTGATCAGTGACACTTACGTAACGTACAACACCCGTATGTAAATAATATATTTTGTTAGCTAATTTCCCTTGTGAAAAAAGATTATCAGACTTCTTTATAATGTGAATATCTATTTCTAAATCTAATAATTTCCAGTTAATGTTAAAACCTAAATCATCAAAATTTTTTTGAAATTGTTGTTTATAATAATCTTTATTCATAATTTAGAATCTAGTTAGTTAGTTAATCTACTTGATAATTAAATACAGTTAACACTCTAGATTAGGTTTAATAAAACGATCAAATAGATGTTGGCAAATAACAATATCAATATCTAATTTAAATTCAGACAATAACGTAGAATTTAGCTGTTCCGGTGAGGTAATTGTAATTATCTGCTCTGTATTTAGTGCTGCGTTTTTACTTTTTAACTGATGATTTTTTAAAACAGCCAACTTTGTAGAAGTTTTTAAGCTCACTAGCAGATTATTCACAAAACTAGCCTGTTTATGTTTATGCGAATAAAAATGAGACAACTCACAATCAAAATCACTGTAATTGGCAAAATCAAAACGAAATAGACTAAAAAATTCGCCATCTTTAAAGATTTGTAAAACATACTCAGCATTAGACTCTAAAAGCTTGTAAGTGTCACTGCCTGATATCTGTTCAATATTGGCTTTTAGTAATAATGGTGTAACTGGGCCAAAACCACCAAAACCAGCATCAAGAATATATTGTTTATTGTCTAAGTTTAATAGCGTTATACGATGAGTGCGTGGAGACGCAGTGTTTTTATTGTACAAAACTTGAGCGAGTTTTAACTCTACATCAAAACCAAGCTGTTTAAGACATTCAAAAACAACTTTATTGTGCTCAAAACAATAACCACCAAACTGACGATTAACTAATTTATCAATAATTAAATCAACGTCTAAGGAAATATCTTCACCCAGATTAACCGCCAAACTATTAAAGCTGTATCTTGCCACATGTTTTGCAATTAATGCGTTAACAAAGGTCAAGTTGAGTTGTTTAGGTATTTCTAGATTTAAATCGGCTAAGTATATGTTGAAAGAGTCATGTAATGGCATAAATAGAGGCTTTAATGGTTAAAGTGAATCTGTATTGTAATTTACTTAAAACAAACAAGAATTAACCTAGGTTAATTAAAGTATTAACTGGCTTGTACTTTACGATATAATTCGATTATTACAGTATTCTATTTGAGAAGCCAACTTGCACACTTTGACCCAATTAAAAAACAACGAATTAAAAGGCATTACACGCCTACAATTATCTGAAAATCTAACCAGTTTTCCTGAAGAAATTTTTGAGCTTGCAAACAGCTTAGAGGTATTGGATTTATCTAATAACAAATTGTCAGAATTACCCCAGGATTTAAGTCGATTATTTAATTTAAAAATTCTGTTTTGTTCCAACAATCTGTTCACACATTTACCGCAATCAATCGGGGCCTGTGCAAAATTAGAAATGATTGGTTTTAAAAGTAATCAAATTACAACTGTAAGTGAAACCGCGTTACCTGAAATAACACGTTGGTTAATTTTAACGGATAATAAAATTTCAGCTTTACCTGAAACGTTTGGTAAATTAAAGCGCCTTCAAAAATTAGCGCTGGCAGGTAATCAATTAACGGCATTACCTCAATCTTTTAATCAATGTAAAAATCTTGAGCTGATTCGATTATCAGCGAATCAATTAAGCCAATTTCCTGAAGTATTATTAGAATTACAGAAACTAGCATGGTTAGCATTTTCAGGTAATCCATTTTGTGCAGATCGCGATCAACATACAGAGTTTAAAACGGTTAAATCAACTGACTTAAGCTTAAAAGAAATATTAGGCCAAGGGGCATCAGGTGTTATTTCCAAAGCAAATTGGTTAAATAATGAATATGGTTTTGCGACTAATGTAGCTGTAAAAGTATTCAAAGGTGAGATCACCAGCGATGGTTACCCTGAAGATGAATTAGATGCGTGTTTATCCACTGGTAATCATACAAATTTGGTTAAACCATTAGCAAAAATAAACGAAACTGATTGCTCAGCATTAGTCATGGATTTAATACCAAACGATTATTATAACTTAGGACAACCACCAAATTTGCAAACTTGTACACGTGATACGTTTACAAAAGGTCAGTCGTTTACAAAAAACGAAATTAATAATATTGTATTTCAAATGCAAAACGTGATCACACACTTTGCAAACAAACAAATTAGTCACGGCGATTTATACGCACACAATATATTAATTAATGCTGAGGGTCATATACTGTTTGGTGATTTTGGTGCCGCATCTAAATATAGTAATTTAACAGACAAGCAAAAGTTGGGGATTAAAAAAATAGAAAATCGAGCTTTTAAATTTTTTGTAGAAGATCTAAACTCTATTTGTATACAATCTATTGTAAA